>JBEKUF010000034.1:0-25910 GCA_049515295.1 Verrucomicrobiia bacterium
CGGGCAGAGATTCGTGTTGGGATACAGGCCGCTCGTGTTGGCGAATACGCCGGCGTGGTCAGCCAGAAGTTCGGAATTAAACACGCCATTTGAGACAGTGCCGGCGATCTGATTGGTCTCGGCGCCGCCTTCATTCAAATGAAAGATGACTTGCTGCGGATTCGCGCCATTGAGGGGGGCGGTGTTCGTCGAGTTGCCCGAAGCGTCAAATGTGCCATGGAAGGAGGACGACTTATTCCCGATCGTCAACTTCGCGGTAAAATATCCTGTGAACCGAAGACTGAGATTGAGAAAGCCGGAGCTGGCTGCGGTAAGGTCGTTGGTTTGCGTGGCGAGACCGGTGTAAGTTCCGCCCGGGAACGCCGTAAATCGGAACACCGTGCCGTTGAGGCCGGGTCCACCGAAGCCCGTCGTCCCATAGAAATACTGATCGGCGCCCTGAACCAGTCCGGCATAGGGCACGCCGCCGTTGATATCGCCGAGGAAACTGCCCAGCGTGTTGAACACGCCATTCGAGTCCATCTGAAAGAGCGTGCCGTAACGGTACCCGCCCAGGAACGTCGTGCCGTAAAACAAACCATCTTTGGCTTGCACAAGGGACGAACCCGGCCTGGTGCCGTCCGACCCGCCGAAATTGAAGACCGTGGTAAACGTCCCCGCCGAGTTGACCTTGAACGCGGTCCCTTCACCGCGCGTCCCGCCGAGCCGGGTCGTTCCGTAGAAATAGCCGTCGGAGCCCTGGATCAGGGCCGCCGCCGGGTATCTGCCGTCGATCTTGTTGAACTGATAGATCGTCGTGAACGCACCGTTGGAACTGATCGAAAACACCGTGCCGTACGTGTTGCTGCCACCAATCGAGGTGGTTCCGTAAAAATTTCCGTCGGCGCCCTGAACCAACCCGGCCTCCGGGATGGCGCCGTTGGTTCCGCCCACAAAAGAATACAGCGTGGTAAACGTCCCGGCGGTGGTGACCTGGAACACGGTGCCCGTGTTGTTGGCACCCCCTTGCGATGTCGTTCCGTAAAGATTCCCGTCGGTGGCCTGGATGACCCCTCCCAGCGGGTAGCCGCCATCCGCGCCGCCCGTAAAGCCATGGAGTGTGGTCAATGACCCCGCGGACGTGATCTGAAACACGGTGCCGGTGTCATTGACCCCACCGCGCGTCGTCATGCCGTAGAAATTGCTGTCGCTACCCTGGACGAGTCCGGCTATCGGGGTCGCCCCGTCATTGCCGCCCGTGAAGCTGTACAAGGTCGTCACCGTCGAAATGTTCGTTATGGTCCCGACGATATTTGTCACGCCCAAGGTCATCCGGAACACGGTGCCCGTGTTGTTGGCGCCGCCCTGCGACGTTGTCCCGTAAAAATTCCCATCGCTGGTCTGGATGAGCCAGGACTCGGGGAGGCCGCCATCGGCGACCCCGGTGAAACCGTACAAGCGGGTCCACACGACCGTATTCGTGATGGCGTCGCAGCGGCCACTGACAAACCCGATGAGCACAATCGTCGCCAGAATCTGGAAATTGGTCATGACGTTTTCCTTGAACACTCGACACTGAGCAAACCATTTTCCCGGCGGGGATGTCCAGAAGTTTCCGCCACTGCTCACGGTACACACCTCTGGGCAGAAAGGGAGAAGTGTCTACTCGAAAAGCGGGACGAGCCGCCATTCACAAACCGCGGAAGACCTGGGTCTGCCTACGGTATGATGCCGTCCAGATGAATAACGTCGAAAGCGTCGCGAATCTGGATCACGCGTCCGGATAGCTCGCCCGGGTTGCCATACTCCTGAGGCATTGGATCGCCATACCTCGTGTCGCGTATAAACGCGCCCGAGGAACCGCCCGTGGTCATTACGACGTCGCCCGCCTGAATAAGTGCGGTCGGAGCCGTGGCGTCATTGGCTATCCAAACGGAATAGGTCTGGCCTTTGGTCATGTGGCTGATGCGGACTTCAAAACGGGATTCGCCGGCGGCGTTGTTGAAGCGTGTCTTGAGCGTTCCGATGGCTTTCGGGCTTGGACTGGGAGGGCCTGGGCGCGTCAAGTTGATCTTACGGTTGAAGCTGCTGGCAGACGGATGCGCGCTGAGCGTGGGAATCGGCGCCCACAGGATGTCGAGAATACCATTGGTAACGGAGGGAGGGGGTAACGGGATAAACGTCGTAGTGAGGATGTTGGTGATGCCGTTAACAACATTGGTGAAGACGGTGTTTTGGACAAGAAGGTCAGTACCTGGTTGACCGATGGTGAGGTAGCGACCAGCGAGTTCAGTGACATCGCCCACATCAACCTGCTGGAGTTCCAATGGCGCGGCGCCATTACCCACCAACGTCCGGTTCCAAGCTCCGGTTGAAAGCTTGGCACGGTTTAACGGAGCAATCAGATTCTCGAGCGAATTCGTCGTGTAAAATGGGCTGTTTGTGCCGAGGGCCACATAGAAATTCTCTTCTCCAAGGCCGCTAACCTGAACGAAGACCTCTTGCTTACCGGATGCCGTCTTCTCGATAAATACAGTTCCGTAGACCGTTTGTACGGATGAATCTACCGTGCGACGCAACTGGCTGCGAGCAACCAGGTCTTGCCCAAGAGACTGGCTTGCAAAAACGGCCAGACCCATTGCGAAACCACACTGCAAGAATTTGTTCATAATCTTGTCACTCATGAAGCTCCTCCTTGGTTCTTGAGGGCCAAACTACTGCAAGTTTTGTGCCGCATTTCATATAGCAAAGGGGCTTCCAACAGCGCAAGCAAAGAAGATGCTGACTGGCATGCGGGACTCTGGACAAGCCCGATGCCCATCGGGTAAGGTGCTAATCATGGAAAATACGGCAATTGAGGTGTGGGTATACGGCGTGATCATGATCTTGGGTGGCATAGCGGGATTTGCCAGGGTGGGCAGCAAGGCGTCGCTGATTTCCGGTGTTGGTTTCGGATTGGTGTTGCTGGTCAGCGGGTTTGGCGTGTGGAACGGTTCGCAAAACAGCCTCATGGGGGCAACCATTATCGCATTGCTGCTGGTGGTGTTATTCGCTATTCGCTATGCGAAGAAGCGGCGGTTCATGCCCGCGGGGATGCTGGCGATCCTCAGCCTCGTAGCGGTCGTGACATTTGCGCTGGCCTTGAAGAGGTAACCGGTAACCACCGTCCAAATGGCTCAAGAGTATATCTTGAAGCCCGCGCACGGGGCGCGGAACCTTCATATCGACTACCGCGCGGAACTCAACGACCAGCAGTTCGCGGCCGTCACCGCCACCGCCGCCGATGGCACCGTGAACTCGGGGCCGATGCTGGTCATTGCTGGCGCGGGCAGCGGGAAGACGCGCACGCTGACGTATCGCGTCGCGTGGTTGGTCGAGCACGGCGTGCCGCCGGGTCGGATTTTGCTCCTGACATTTACCAACAAGGCCGCCAAAGAGATGTTGCGGCGCGTCGAGGGCCTGTTGCCGACGGATATCTCGGCGATTTGGGGTGGCACGTTCCATCATGTCGGCAATCGGATTCTGCGCCGCCACGCGAAGCTCCTCGGGTTCGGCAGCGACTTCACCATTCTGGACCGCGAAGACGCGAGAGACATGCTCGATGCCTGCGTGGCGGAGGCCGGCATCGACACGAAACAGGAACGATTTCCCAAGGGCGACGTGCTGGCGGAGATCTACTCGCTGGCGGTGAACACGGAGCGTTCCATCGAGCAGGTGTTGGCCGAGCAGTACGATTATTTCTCGCATCTGGCGGGACCGATCAAGACGCTGCGCGACGTGTACTGCGAACGCAAGCTTAAGGCCAACGCGATGGACTACGATGATCTGCTCGTCAACACGCTGCGGTTGTTCCAGGAGCATGGCGAGGTCGCGGCGCGTTACCGCGAACAGTTCCTCCACGTGTTGGTGGACGAGTACCAGGACACGAACAAGATCCAGGCGGAATTGATCGATGCCATCGCCATGGTGCATCACAATTTGATGGTCGTCGGCGACGATGCGCAATCGATTTATTCATGGCGCGGCGCGAACTACCGCAACATCCTCGGGTTTCCGCAGCGGTATCCGAGCGCGCGGACGTTCAAGATCGAGGTCAACTACCGCAGCGTGCCCAGCATTCTCAAGCTGGCCAACGATGCGATCAAGGGCAACATCCATCAATTTGCCAAGAACCTGACCGCCGTGCGAACGGGCGGAGTGAAACCATGGTTGATCCCGTGCCCCGATAGCAACCAGCAATCGCAATTCGTGGCCCAGCGCATTCTCGAATTGCGTGACGAAGGCGTGCCGCTCAACGAAGTGGCTGTCCTGTACCGTGCGCATTTTCACGCGATGGAATTGCAGATGGAACTCACGCGACGGAACATCCCGTACGTCATCACCAGTGGCCTGCGGTTCTTCGAGCAGGCGCACGTGAAGGACGTAAGCAGCTTCCTGAAGGTCGCGGTCAACCCGCACGACGAGATGGCGTTCAAACGCATCCTGAAACTGCTGCCGGGCATTGGCGCGAGGATCGCCGACAAATTGTGGGAGAAATTTCATCCCCTGTTGACGGAGGGAAAACCACTGCGTCTCACCAGCGAAGCGGTTCCGAAAAAGGCGGTCGACGACTGGAAGAAGGCGGCGAAGGTCCTGAACGATCTGCGCCAGATGGAGCCCAAGCACGCCGCGGAAATGATCGAACAGGTGATCGAGGGTTTCTACGCCAGTTACTTGAAAGTGAAATATCCGAACGCGCGCACCCGCGAGGAAGACCTGCACCAACTGGCGTCGTTCGCCATGCAGTTTGAAACCATCGACGATTTTCTCAGCCAGCTCGCCTTGCTCACCAATCTCGAAGCGGAGGACGCGTTGTTGTTGGCGTCGAACGAACAGGAATTCGTCCGGCTCAGCACTGTCCATCAGGCGAAAGGGCAGGAGTGGCGCGCGGTGTTTGTGATCGGGCTGTGCGACGGCATGTTCCCGCTGGCGCGTTCGCTCGACAATCTGGAAGGCGAGGAGGAAGAACGTCGGTTGTTCTACGTCGCCGTGACGCGCGCCAAGGATGAATTGTACCTGGCGTACCCGGTCTTTCGCATGACCGCCGGTGACACGGGCGGGTTCCAGCGCGCGTCCCGCTTCCTCGCCGAACTGCCCAAGACCCATTACCAGGAATTCTCCATCCGCCATCAGGCCGGGCACTGGTAAACAAGTGGCCCCGGCTGACGGAGCACGACTGTTGTGACTCGTCCCGGTGCGGAGCGCTTGGCGAGGACGGCAAAACTCTTCCAAGGGGTCAACTCTTCTTCAAAGGGGTCAACTCTTGACACTTGACAAACGAGGGCGGGGTGCGGCAGGATGGGGGCATGGCACGACCGATTCGCATTGAGTTTGTCGGGGCGGTGTATCACGTGATGGCCCGGGGAAATGAGCGGCGGGCGATATTCTTTGACGATCAGGACCGCCGTCGATTTTTGGAGACCCTCGCGGAAATGGTCGAGCAATTTGGGGTGCGGGTGCATGCGTATTGTCTGATGCCCAATCACTATCATCTCGTCGTCGAGACGCCCCGCGGCAATCTGAGCCGGGCGATGGGCTGGCTGCAGGTGGCCTATACGGTGCGGTTCAACCGGCAGCATCGGCGCAGTGGGCACCTGTTTCAGGGGCGGTACAAGGCGCAGGTGGTGGAAGCCGACTCGTACGCTCAGGGATTGGTGCTGTACGTGCATCTGAATCCGGTGCGTCCGCGCCGCAAGACGGCGGCGTTGGCGGCGGAGCGGGCGGCCGAATTAAGTCGCTATCGCTGGAGCAGTCATCGCGTCTACGCCGGTTGGGCGCGGCGGCCGCAGTGGCTCAGTGGGCAGTGGCTGGCCTATTGGGGTCGAGGCCCGGAGGCGCACACGGCGTACCGCCGCCAGATCGCGCAGGCGTTTGGAAAACCTGCGGACAATCCGTGGGACGCGTTGCGCAGCGGCCTGGTGCTGGGCTCCGAAGAACTCTGGCGGCGCGTGAAACGAATCTTGTCGGGCAAGAACGGACAGGACGAGCGGCGTTGGCAGCAGCGGGAAGACGGACGGGAGCAGCGGGAGCGCCTGCGTCAGAAGCTGTCGGATGAACCCGACCGACGGGTGCGGATTTGGGCGCGCGTGCGGGTCGGAGGCGAGCGGCGCGTGGATGTGGCGCGCGACCACGGCTATCGGGATGGCAGCGGCGTGACGCACCTGATCAAACGCTTGGAGGCTGAAGCCGCTCAGGACCCATCCTTGGCGCGAACACTGGAGAATCTGTCATGTGTCAAGAGTTGACCTTGAAGACCCGAGTGGTCGGAGATGGGACACTTGCGAATGATCCTTTGGGATTTTGACCGGCTCGAACTCGCGCCGCTTTCCCGTGAAGCGACACGGCTAGTGCTGCGCGCCCGGATGAAGGAGCTCCAGTTGCGTGCGCCCGACCCGCAGCAGTTCGAGGCCGACGCGCTGCGAATCGCGGGTCACAATCTCCACGTTCTGATGGAACTATGCCAGCAGGCCGCCAGCGGCCGATGCGTTTTCGGAAAGCATCTTTCCACGCGCCTGCTCGACCTCGACCGCCGCATCAAGGAATTGCGCCTGCCATGAAACGCCGCCCTCCCGAACGCCACACCACCTTCTTCAATCTCATGGACGCGATGGCGGAGAAGGGCTGCGCTCTCTGCCGGCTCGTCGCCAAAGCCGAGCATGATTCCCTGGATTCGCTACTGTATGAAAACGCCAACGATCCCGGAACGCGCGGCGCCATGTCGGCTTCGCGTGGATTCTGCGCCGCCCACGCCGAACTGGCTACGCACATGAGTGACGCCTTCGGTATCGCCATGCTCTACGAGGCGCTCTGTCGCGAAGCTGCCGGTCGTATCACCGGGGGCTTGACTCTGGAGGCGGCGAAGCCCTGCCCCATCTGTCGCGCGGCTACGGATGCAGAAGATCGCCATATCGGCGAGTTTTGCCTGCGCATGAGTGAACCAGACTTCCGTGAGAGATTCCTCGCCTCCGAAGGCTTTTGTCTCCCACACTTTCAGAAAGTTGCCGCAATGATTCGTGACAAAGCGATCGGCGAGATCGTCCGCGCCCACGAAGCCGCGACATTGCTGGCCCTGGCTGATCAATTGCGGGTGTTTATCGACAAACACGACTACAAAAGGCCCGCGACGTTCGGCGCAGAGGCCACCGCTTGGCTGCGTGCCCTCGAAAAATTCTCGGGGAAGGAAATTGACGACGGAAGCAGCGCGAGATGAACCGAGCAGACTTTGGAGAAGCAACGGAACGAGGACACCCCTTCACACGGCCACGGATGTTGCGTGCGGCTTCTTTCTCGCATCGCTCCAAAGGCGATGTTCTTATTTGGTTTTGGGTTGCCACCTCCTGTTGCTGTGGACGTTACAGAAAATCGTAGATTCCTTGCGCCATTGACAAGAATTGTGGTGTCCCATATCGTAGTGGTGAAAATCTGATGGTAGCGACTGTCGACACAATACCGGTGGATCTGCGGCAACTGCTTCAGCAGACGGGACTTTTCACGGATACACAGATTTCCGAGGCGCTCTCGGCCCCGCAAACGGCGGCCCAGCCGCTGATCACGACGCTGATAAAGACGGGGGTCGCCTCCGAGGAGAAACTCCTGCAAAGCCTCGCGCACGCACTGCATTTGCCATTCACACGAGTCACGGAAAAGGAAATTGATGCGGTCGTGCGCCAGAAAGTCCCGACCAAAGTCGTTTTTCAACACAATGTCATGCCGATGCGCGCGGAAAATGGCACGCTGCTGGTGGCTGCCCATGATCCATTCAATCTCACGATGCTCGAAGCTGTCCGCCTCGTAACGAAGTCCCGCGTCCAACTGGCGCTGTGCACGCAGGCCGACATCGCCAAGGCCTTGAAACGCTATTACGGCGTCGGCGCGGAGACCCTGGACGAGTTGTTGCAGAAGAACGTGCTGGATATCGACGAGATCGCCGAAGTGACGAAGGACGATTTGGAAAGCGGCGACCAGGAGGCGAGCGTCGTCAAGTTCGTGAATCAGATCATCGGGGAGGCCTACAAGGAGCGGGCGACGGACATTCACATGGAACCGATGGAGAACGACCTCCGCATCCGCTACCGCGTGGATGGCGTGCTGCACCAGACGCCCGTGCCGCCGCACTTGAAGCGCTTTCAGGCGGCGATCATTTCCCGCATCAAGGTCATGTCCAACATGGACATTGCCGAACGCCGCCTCCCGCAGGACGGACGCATCAACGTCCGCAGCAGCGGCGCGGAAATCGACGTGCGTGTTTCAACCATCCCGACGGCCTATGGGGAAAGCGTCAGCTTGCGGTTGCTGACGCGCAGCAGCATCTTTCTCGGGCTCGAGAGTTTGGGCCTGAACAAAGACGAGGAAAAGATCGTGCGCAAATTGATTGATATGCCGCACGGAATCATCCTCGTCACGGGGCCGACGGGTTCGGGCAAATCCACGTCCCTGTACGCGTTTCTCAGCACGATCAACTCGATTGACCAACGAATCATCACCATCGAAGAGCCCGTCGAATACGAACTGCCCGGCGTCAACCAGATTTCGGTGAAGTCGGAAATCGGGCTGACGTTTGCCAGCGGGCTGCGCCACATTTTGCGGCAGGACCCCGATGTGATCATGGTCGGTGAAGTGCGCGACCTGGAAACGGCCGAGATCGCCATTCGGGCGGCGTTGACGGGGCACCTGGTGTTCTCCACGCTGCACACGAACGACGCCCCCGGCGCGATCACGCGGTTGATCGACATGGGCATCGAACCGTTTCTGGTAAGTTCGTCGGTCGAGGCGCTGATTGCCCAGCGCCTGATCCGCACGAATTGCCAGGCGTGCAAGGAGGAGTACAAACCCGGGCTCGAGTTTCTTCGCGAAGTCGGGTTCCCCGCCCAGGACATCGGCAAGGTGAAGTTCTACCGCGGACGCGGCTGTGAAGAATGCCGGTTTACCGGGTTCAAGGGGCGGTCGGCCATCTACGAAATCCTGGTCATGTCGGAGGCGTTGCGGCCGTTGATCATTGAACGCGCTTCGTCCAGCGCCATCAAGCAAATGGCGATCAGCCACGGCATGAAGACCCTGCGCGATGACGGCTGGGACAAGGTCCGTCAGGGCATGACGACGGTGGAAGAAATCGCGCGGGTCACTCAGGAAGACGAAGAGCTGGCCGGCACGTGAGTCAGCCGGCATCACCCGACGCGGGGCGGAATAGGATGCAACCCGTGCTTTTGGGATTGAGCACCGCGTGGAACAAAGTATCCTGTTCGGTGTCGAACTAACGGCCATCACAATGCCGATGTTTCAATATAAAGCCAAGACCCGCGCTGGCGAACTGGTGAGCGGCTCTCTTGCCGCCGGGGATCGTCGCGCGGCCTTGGCCGAGTTGACCAAGCTGGGGTTTTTTCCGCTGGCGGTTGACACTGCCGAAGCAGATCAGCGGGCCCAGCAGAAGGCCAGCAGCTTTCGCAACCGGGTCAAATCCCGCGACGTGCTCATGTTCACCCAGCAATTGTCCAGCCTGCTGAAGTCCGGGATGTCGCTGAGCCAGGCGCTGGGCACGCTGGAACGGCGGTCGCAACGGAGGGCGCTGGGCGCCGTGCTGGGGGAGTTGCGCAACGGCATTGTGCAGGGCGAGACGTTGTCGGATTCGCTGGCGAAACATCCGAGGATTTTCTCCCGCTTCTTCATAAATCTGATCAAGGCGGGAGAGGCCAGTGGCTCCCTCGATGACGTGTTGCTGCGTCTGGGCAAGCATCAGGAGCAAATGGCCGAGGTCCGCGAGAAGGTTGTTGGCGCACTGATTTACCCGCTGATTATCGTCGCGGTCGGCATCTGCACGATCACTTTCTTCATGCTGGTGATGGTGCCGCGGTTCTCGGCCATGTTCAAGGAAATGGGCGCTACCATGCCGTTGCCCACCCGCGCTCTGATCTGGGTGAGCGACAAATTTGTGGCCTACTGGTGGATCGGAGTCCTGCTGGTTATCGTGGCGGTGACAGTTTATCGGATTCGCGCCCGAACCCCGGAGGGAAAGCTGGCGATCGATGTCCTGAAATTGCGGCTGCCGGTTTTCGGGAGCATCCTTATGGCCAATGCGCTGGCCCAGTTCGCGCGTACCCTGGCGACGCTCCTGGAAAACGGCGTGCCCGTGCTCACGGCGCTACAGATTGTCGAAGACACCATGACCAACCGCGTCATCGCGAACGAGATTCGCGAGGCCCGCACCCGGGTGACCGACGGCACGAGCATCAGCCAGCCGCTCAGCAAGGGCAAGGTGTTCCCGCCATTGCTGATCGATATGCTGGCCATCGGGGAGGAAAGCGGCGAGGTGGTGGCCGCGCTCAAGAACATCGCCGATGCCTACGAACAGGAACTCTCGCGGATGCTGAAGATATTCACGACGTTGCTCGAACCTATAATTATCATTATCATGGCCGTCGTTGTCGGCGGTATCGTGATGAGTATATTGATGGCGGTATTTTCCATCACATCGGGAATTGGAAAGTGAGATTGAGGAGACGGCGATGAACAACAGACCCCAACACAACCGCAGCGCGGAAGCGGGCTTCACGCTCCTGGAAATCCTCCTGGTGGTGATCATCATCAGCATGCTCGTCGGCGTGGCCGTGGTGAACCTGGCGCCCAAAGTCGCGGAATCCAAGAAGACGGCAGCTCAGGATCAAATCCACAACTATTCAGCGGCGCTCGACCTGTATTATTTGGACAACGGCATACTGCCCACGACCGAGCAAGGGCTGCAGGCGTTGATCACGGCGCCCACCAGCACGCCGGTGCCGGGCAATTGGAAGGGGCCGTATCTGAGTCCAGCCGTATTGCGCAAGGACCCGTGGAACCACGATTACATTTACCAGAATCCGGGCACCCATAACACGACCAGCTACGACCTGTCCTCGCCCGGTCCCGATGGCATCGCGGGGAACGAAGATGACGTTGGCAACTGGCAATGACGGGCGATCTGGCGATCGCGGTTTCACGCTGATCGAGCTGAGCATCGCGGTGTTTATCATCGCCATCATCATCGCGGTGACGGTCCCCAATTTTGTGCGCTCCTACAACGCCGAGATCCTGAATGCGATGGGGCGCACGATTGTGACGAGTTGCGAGTTCGCCAAGCTCAACGCCGTGCTCCACCAGCAAAAGGTGGGCTATTTTATCGACATGGATCGACAGACGATCTGGTTGATGCAGGCCACCACGAATGATACCGCCGATGGTTCGTCGAGCGACGCGGAGGTTCTCAAATCAATCCCGATGCCCTCCCGCATCGGGCTATCCTCGGCGCAATTGGGAGAACTTGTGCCCGAGGGCAAAGGGCAGGTCGAGGCCACCTTTTACCCGAACGGCACCTGCGACGCCTTTGCCGTGACGCTCCGTGGCGTTGAAAAGGGCAGTGGCTTGGAAGTCATTGTTGATCCCGTGACGTGTCGGGGCATGTTGTGGCCCGTCAAACTATGAGAGTCAACTGCCAACGCAATCTTGCCACGGGCCGGCGAAGCGAAGACGGCTTCCTCCTGCTGGAGGTGCTGGTCGCCGTGTTCCTGTTGGGCATCAGCGTGTTTGTGCTCATCGAGGGGTTGAGCCGCTGCGTGGCCGCGGCGCGCTCCGTCCAGAACTACACCGTGTCCGATATACTTCTGGCCAATAAGAGCTACGAGTTCCGCACGGAACGTCCCGCGGACATCGACGATCAACGAGGCGCATTTGATGATTACCCCGGCTACTCGTGGACACGGAAATTTGAAGCGACGGACATCGAGGGCCTGTGGCGGCAGACGATCACGGTGTATTGGAACGAGCACGGCAAAGAGGTCGGCGACTCGGTCGTGGAGTACCGCTATCTACTGGATAAACAACGATGAGTACGCCATCACGCCATTCCCGCAGAACCCCGACCGGCTTCACGCTGTTGGAAGTATTGCTGGCCGTCAGTATTCTCGGAATCCTCGTCACGGCCGTGTACGGCACGTGGAGCGCGGGGCTGAACTCCTGGCAGCGCGGGAGCGAGGCCACCGAAGCCTTTCAGCGGGAACGCATCGTGATGGATGCGCTGATGGAACTGACGCAATCCGCGATTTTCTTTGCGCCTTCGGCCTCGCTGTACGCCTTCGTCGCCACAAGGAATCCGTATCTGGGGGACACGATCAGTTTCGTAACCGCTTCCGATGTGTACCTGCCGCCCAGCGAGGCCGTTGCCGCCGGCATGCGGCGGGTCATCATTTCCCTGGAGCAGGACCAGTATCGGCGCACCTACTTGGCCATCGTGAACGAACCGGCATTGCGCCCGAACGACGATCCGTCTCTCGCGCCACCGCAGGCTCACGTCATTTCGATGGATGTAAGCGGGTTCCACGTCCGGTACCGCGACCCGCGGGACGAGAGTTGGTCGGACAAATGGGAAGAGGATCAGTTCCCGCCCTCGGCCATCGAGTACACCGTGGTGTTCGGAGAGCGGGGCGGTCGGAATCCACCCGTGGTCGTCACACGAGCGGTGGACATTCCCGTGGCGGCGTTTGTCGCGGCGGGGGGAATCCCCATGCCGGGGGCGACCGGTGGCGTTAACACGACCAATCAGGTGCCCGCTTCCCTCGGCTCGACTCGAACAGGAGCGCTGCCGATGCCATGAACCGACGCGTTCCACAGACCTGTCGCCTCGAAAACCGGCGCGGCGTGGCCATCATCATTGTCCTGTGGGTGGTGATGGTATTGTCCTTGCTGATTGGCGGGTTTGCCTTCACCATGCACGTCGAGACGCAGATCGCCTCGTACGCGCGCAAGGAGCTGAAAGCCGAAATGCTGGCACGTTCGGGAATCGAGGTGGCCAAGATGCAATTGTTGCTGCACGAACAATCGGCGGCGGATGCCGGGTATGATGCACTCAACCAGGACTGGGCGACCAACAAAGAGTTGTATGTGAACCATGAACTCGGCGAGGGAGTGTTCAACGTGAAGATCACGGACGAAGAGTCCAGGATGCCCATCAACACTGCGTCCGAATTGCAACTGCAGCGGCTGATGACGTTGCTGAATGTTGATCCATCCGATGGCGATATCATCGTCGATTCGATTTTGGATTGGAGAGAGCCCGGCGATCTGCACCGGCTGAATGGCGCCAAGAGCGATTATTATCTGAGCCTTTTGCCGCCGTATCGGGCCAAGGACGCGCCGCTGGACCGGGTGGATGAGTTGCTGCTCATCCGCGGCGTGACGCCGGAATTGTTTCATGGAACGCCAGCGACCGACAAGGACCCGGCCCAACCCGGACTGGCCGACGTGTTAACCACGATGAGTTCGGGTACCGTCAATGTGAACACGGCGTCACCCATCGTGCTGCAGGCGATGCTCGGTCTCTCTGACGTGCAGGTGCAAGCCGTGCTGGCCCGACGGGACGGCCCCGACGGCATCCCGGGCACAGACGACGACCTGCCGTTTCACAGTGTGCAAGAATTTCTTGCGACGATCGGCACCCTGGATGCAGCGACCAGCCAGGCGGCGGAAGGGGTGGTGGCGGTCAGTTCCGCGTTCTTCACGATCAGGTCCACAGGCGAAGTCGGCGGTGTGAAACACACAATTCTGGCCACTGTGCGCCGTGACAACGGCACCATTGAGATCGTCATGTGGCAAGAAATGAGGGAGGCATCGTGAAGTTGAGCCTCAGCCCTCGCCAGTTGACGCACATCGGCCACACGCGCGGATGGGCGGCTGTGACCTTTGGCAGTTCCCGGCTCGATCTGACCACTGTGCGCGCAGAAGGCGCGGAACTCACCGTCGTTCAGGAGGCGACGGCCAGCGCGGCAGCGCCCGAGGCCGCGGCCGATGCCCCGTTGCAATGGCAGTACGCCGCACAATCGCTGTGTCAGCAATTCGATCCGCGTGAACATCGCGTGGTGACCGCGGTGGATTGTGAAGACGTGCTGTGCCAGGTTCTGCGCCTGCCGGCGACCGACCCCACGGAATTGAAACAGATGCTCGACCTGCAAATCGACAGCATCACCCCCCTGCCGCTGGAGGAGGTCGTCTATAGTTTCGAGCCGCTGGATGTGGTGGACGGCCAGACGCGGGTGTTGGTGGCCATCGCTCGCAAGGCGGCGGTGAACGAGCGCGTGGAAGCGCTGGAGACGGCGGGATTGCAGGCGGAAATTGTCTCAGTCGATGCCCTGGCGATGTTCCGCGCGTTGGCCAAGCGCAACCTCCTGGCGACGGACGACAAGTGGAACGTGCTGGTGATCCTCGGTCGAGCTACGGCCAACGTGATCATCTACTCACGCGGCGTGATACTGGCTGTCCGTTCCATTGTGCTTGGCGCGGATTCCGAATCGATTCTTCGGGAAGAACTGCAACGGACGTTCGTTGCGGCCGAAGCCGGCCAGCCGCAACGCGCCCGGGGCGGCGTCATCATCCTGACCCATGACGAACCGACGCGATTATTTGCCGAGCGGGTCGCGAGCGGACTGAGTACCGAGACATCGTTCCTGACCAATGGCGCGGTGCCATCGCCCGGCCTCAGCCTGTGTCTGGAATGTACCGGCGATGGAGTGACGCCGTTGAACCTGCTGCCGGACGAATGGCGCCAGAAGCGGCAGACGGCGGCGTTCCGCCAACGTGTCATTCGTGGGGCGATTGCGGTGGCGGTCGTCTATGTGGTGGCGTTGGTGGTGTTTCTGAGTTTCCTGGTCTTGAGGAATTCACACCTTCACCAGGTGACGAACGAGATCAAGAACCGACAGGCCGACTTTCACCGGGCGAAGGAATTACAGAGCGCGCTGCTCACCATGTCCAAGCAGTTCGACATGAAGTATTCGGCCCTTGAGGTCTTGCGCGGGGTCGCGGTGCTCCTGCCCGACAACGTGAAGCTGACGTCGTTTTCTTACAAGAAGGATCTGGCGGTCACGATCAAAGGCCAGGCACCGACGCCGGCCCTGGCACTCGATTTTCAAAGCCGGTTGGAGAAATGCGAGTTGTTTACAAAGGTTGTCCCGGAAAGGTCCACCCAGGAGGCCAGTGGCTTGACGAAGTTTGGCCTGACTTGTACTCTCAAAAGCGCGGCGGCGACGACGCCCTGATATTATGGCCATCACGAAACGAGAGCGCAGTTTGCTGGTGATCACGATCACGGCGATCGTGCTCGGCGTCAATTATTTCGTGGTCGTCCCGCTGTTGCGGAATTGGCGGTCGGCTGGCGAACAACTCAAGACGCAGCGACAGCAACTGACCCTGATGGAGGCGACGATCGATCACGAGGCGCAGTGGCAGAAGCAGTACGACGAACTCAAACAAAGCCTCGGACAACGCGCCGAGAGCTTTCAACAAAGTTCTGATGTGGGGAAAAAAATCCTCGAAGTCGCCAAGAGCGCAGGCGTGCAGATCAGTTCCAGTCGTCCGATGTTGGAAGAGGACAAGGGGGTCTACCGTGTGCTGCCGGAACAGTTGGCCGTGGAAGCGACCACGGATTCTCTGGTGCGGTTCTTGTTTGCGTTGCAAACCGCCGCCGGTTTTGTGAGCGTGGAGCAATTGCAGATCACGCCACGAACTGAGAATCAGGGTATCCTCCGGTGCGACATTCAAGTGCGGGCGCTCGCCGCCAAACCGGTGGGGGCGAAATCGTGAGCCCGCAAACCGGCAGGTATCTGGTGATCCTGTGCGCCACGACGGTCGCGTTGGGGGGGGGGCCGTCTGGCGCCACGGACTCAACCCACGATTTTTCACGGTATCAGGTCATCCTGGACCGCGCGCCGTTCGGGCAAATGGGCGCCTCGGCCGACAACGCCCCACCGCCCAGTTTTTCGACACGCTTTACGTTCGTGGGGGTTGCCAGCGAGGGGGATGACAAACCCCTGCTCGCGATCATCCAGGAGAACGACACCAAGCACGTTGATTTCAAGGCGGAAGGTGAAAGCATCGACAGGGTGATGGTGGTGAAAATTGAAAGGCCAGAGACCGGCCCGAGCAAGCTCGTTCTGAAACAGGATCTGGAAGTCGCCACGTTGACACTGGATGCCAAAGCCGGAAGCGGTGCGGCGGCAGGCAAGGCGCCGACTCCGGGCCAGCCAGGATCACCCGGGCAATCACAGACGCCTGTGCCCATACAACCGGGCGTTCGCCGCATTCCATTTCGACGGGGAGGATAAGTGAGAAAGCTGAGATTGAGTTTATTCATTGTCGTTGTATCGACCTGGCTGGCCATCCTGACGGGTACTCGGCCGCGCGGCCTTGCGTTTGCCGAGGATGGGACCAACACGGTTTCCCAGACCAATACCGAGCAGGAAGTGGATACGGGCGAAACCGAGGAGGCAGCGACGCCCACCAATGCCCTGCCGAAACAACCCTTGGATGTCCTGCATCCGCAGTCAAACGTGCCGCCAGCCGCACAGCGGCAAGCTTCGGCCCAGCCACCATCCGTTCCTCCTTCGCCAACAGCCGCGGCCACGCCGGCACCACCGCCGCCGCACACCCCGCCCCCGCCCCCCCCGGCGCAGCCGGCGGAGCAAGCGGTCATCGATTTCGAATTCCAAGGTGCGTCGATTAACGCGATCCTGGACTGGTATTCGCGACTCACGGGCCGCTCGATCATTTCCGCGCCAAACCTTAACGCGCAGATTACTTTCCGCAGTCAATCCAAGCTGACCAGGGGCGAAGCGATTCAGGCCCTCGATAGCGTATTGGCCATCAACAATATCGCCGCGATCCCACTCGGCGAGAAGTTCCTCAAGGTCGTGCAGATCACCACCGCCAAGCAGGAAGGTCTTCCAGTCGGGCGCGTGGTGGCGCCGGCGGACACGTTGGGCACGCAGATCATCCCCCTCAAGAACGCCAAGGCCTCGGAAGTCGTTCCCGTGCTGCAACCGTACCTCCACCCCTATGGCCAGTTGATGGCGCTGCAAGATTCCAACAGCATCCTGATCTCGGAAACCGCGGCGAATTTGAAGCAAATGATGGAGATTGTCGCCTACGTCGATCAGCCCTCGGCCCTGCGGATAGAAATGCGGTCGTACGTTCTCAAGCACGCCAAAGCCGGCGACGTCATGGCGCGGCTCCAGTCTATCATCCAGGAAGCCGAACAAGCCGGCGCCCACGCTGCGGCTCCCGGTCAGCCGGGAGTGCCCCCATCTCCCGTCCGTCGCCCTGGGCAGCCAAGTCAGGCGGCGGTAGGCAGCGAAGAATCGGTCGTGGAGGGAAAGGTCATCATGGCGGCGGATGATCGGACAAATAAGCTGTTTATATTAACGCGGGTGAGCAATTTCGGGTTCTTCGACCGGCTCATTGCCGAACTGGATGCGAAGGTTGAGCCCGACGTCGTGATGAAAGTGATCCTGCTGAATTACGCCACCGCCGAGGACGTGGCCGGGTTGCTGAATGCGTTGATCACGGGCGGATCGGCTCCCTCATCAGCTTCCACGTCACGACGGACCACCTCTTCGACCGGCACGACCAGCACGGGCGCGCGCGCGCCGTCGGTGCCGCCACCGCCGATGAGCGGCGGCGGAGGCGGCGGCGCCGGCGTACTGAACACAGGCTTCCTCCAGTACGCGGAAGGCGTCCACATCCTGCCCGATCCGCGGACGAATTCTCTGCTGGTGATGGCCACCAAGGAGGACATGGCGCGCATCCAGGAACTGGTCAAGAGCATCGACACGTCGGTCGCTCAGGTGCAGATCGAGTGCGTGATCGCCGAGCTGACGCTGAACAACGAACTCGATGTCGGTGTGGATATGTTCAGTCGGTTGTGGCGGGCCGGCGAGGCTTCCGGGACTGGGGGCAACAGCACCGACGGAAATACGCCCGTTCAACTCTCGCCGCTCAGCGCGATTGGCAGCAATTTGCCGACCGCCGCGGCGTTGGCCGGGGGCGCGGGCGGCCTTACCTACTTCACCACGTTTCGAAATTTGAACCTCGACACGGTCCTCCACGCGCTGGCCACTACGTCCAACAGCAAAGTGCTCTCGACGCCGATAATCCAGACGATGGACAACCAGGAGGCCGATATCACCGTGGGTGAGTCGGTGCCCGTGCCGACCTCGCAGACTTCCTCGCTCATCAGCGGGATTGGCACGTTGGCCACGGCCGGCGTGACCTCCAGCATCCAGTACGAAGACGTGGCCATTGAGTTGACCGTGACACCGCGGATCAATCCCGATGGGTACGTGCGGATGGACATCGAGCAGAAGGTGAACGATCTCGGGGCCAACGTGAACATCGGCGGCACGATCGTGCCCACCATTCTCAAGCGCGAAGCGAAATCGTCGCTCGCGGTGCAAGACAAGAGCACCATCGTGCTCGGCGGGTTGATCCAGCAGACAAAGTCGGTGACGACGACCAAGACGCCGTTCCTGGGCGACATCCCGTTCTTCGGCCAGCTCTTCAAGAGCCAGACGAACAACCGGCAGCGCACGGAGTTGATCATCTTTATCCGCCCGACGGTCATGCGCACCGACCTGAAGGCCGTCGCCGAAGCCAAGCGCCGCTTGCGCATGTTGGGCGTAAGCGAAGAGTTGGAGGAAACGTATTTCCCCAAAGGTAGTTCGGGGACGAACAATGCGGCGCTGCCTCCCAAGGACTTCATCGGATCGATGTCGCCGGCTCAACCGAACCAGGCGGAGTCGCCCAGGAATGACAGTATCGGCTCGATGGCGCCGAACCAACCGAACCAAGCGCCGCCGCCGCCCCGCAGTGACAGTAACGGCTCAACGGCGCCAGCCCAATCGAGCGAGGCGCAGCCGACGACCGATTATTCGTCCGATCGTCAAACGGCCAAGGTCAAGGCGCTGAAATTACAGGACGGCGACATTACGACGCAATAGAGGCCGTTTCGGAATGACAGTCAATGGCGGGGCTCCGCCGCGCGCAGAGGAACGAATGGACACAAATGGATTGATCAGCCAGCGAGTGAAGGTCGTGTTGCGGAGGTTCCATCCGCAGACACCGCGCGAGATCATTCGCGGCATCGTCACCGGCGTCGACGAAACCGGGCTGCGCGTCAGCGGGCGACGGTTTCAGGAGCATCCCGATTTGGAAACGACGGTGCCCTTGGAGCGGCCGGTCGAGGCGGACAGCAAGGTGTACTGGATTCCCTTCGGCTCGATTCGTTATACGGAAATCATCGCCCCCGGCTCGCTGTCGGAAAAGCAGGACAATGAGATCCAGCGGCACAAGGTGTTCACGCCCCAGGAACTTCACCGGGCCACCGAATCGTAATTGAGAGCGTCCAAGGTTATCGGCCTCTACCTTGCCGCCGCCATCCTGCTCGGCGCGTTGCTCGCCCCATGGCTGTTTTGGGCGGTGCAACAAGTGGCTCCTCGCGTGTCGGCGCTCGATCGATATGCCGCGTATCCGTTCCATCGCATCTTCGACCGCTCGATCCTGCTGGTCGCACTGGCTGGATTGTGGCCGCTACTGCGCACCATCGGCTTTCGCTTCTGGAGCGATGTGGGCTACGTGCGGGGCCGCGGCTGGTGGCGTCACGTCCTGGCCGGCTTTGTCCTCGGAATCGCCACACTGACGGTCCTGATCGCCTTCCTCGTTGTGCTCGGTGGCCACCGGTTAACCTTCACCAAGACCCCCGCACAGATGACGGGTGCCGTCGCGAAATTCTTCTTTGTGGGTGAGGCGGTTGCGCTGATCGAAGAAACGTTCTTTCGCGGGGCGCTGCAAGGCGCGCTGCAGCGGTGCCTGAACGTCGCGCTCGCTGTCGTCGTCGCCAGCACGGTGTATTCCGCGGTGCATGTCTTGAAACCCAACGGCGTGAACATCCCCGCCGACCAGGTGACGTGGACCAGTGGCGGGAAATGCCTTGTGTGGATCGTCACGCAGTCTATGCGCCAAAAGGGTGCTGGGATCCAGTTCGTGTCGCTGTTTCTGGTCGGCTGCGTTTTGGGGTTGGCATACGCCAAAACGGGGGCATTATATCTGCCGATCGGGCTGCACGCGGGCTGGGTGCTGGCTAACGAGTTCATGCGCTGGTCGGCGACCCTGGATGTCACGCAGGAGGTCGCCTCCTGGCCGATGCTCGTGGCACTGCTCGTGCTGGTATTCTGGCTATGCCAGAAGGCGTTCCAGCCGCTGCGCGGCCCCGGGCTCTCCAGCTCTGGGCACGGCGCGCGCTCGACATAATCTGGCCGCGGAATTGTCCGTTCTGCGGTTGTCCATTGGCCGACACCGACCCCGGCATCGTCTGCCCCGCGTGCATATCCTCCGCCAAACCGATCGAGCCGCCGTTTTGCCGGCAATGCGCCTCGCCGTTCACGGGAACGGTCACGGGCGAGACGTTCGTCTGCGGTTACTGCCAGGATTTGCGGTTCAATTTCAGCCGCACGGTGTGCGCCTGTCGTGCCGAGGGGGTCGTCCGCGACTGCATCCTTCGCTTCAAGTACAATCGCGAGATGTATTTCGGCCCGCATCTGGTCGATTGGCTGTTGGGAGCGGCGCAACGCTGGATCGACTGGCGGGAGGTCGATGCCATTGTGCCGGTGCCGTTGCATCCGCGCAAACAACGCCAGCGCGAATTCAATCAGGCGGAGTACCTTGCCGCGGCGTTGGGCCGGGCCGTTGGCGTTCCGGTTCTGAAAGGCAAGGTGCGCCGCATCAAAGATACTGGCACGCAAACCAAACTCGGCGCCGAAGCGCGTATGAAGAACCTGCGCGACGCTTTCGCCGTGCGTGACGAGAAGGCACTCAAAGGCAAACGCCTCGTGATTCTGGATGATGTGTTCACGACCGGTGCCACGATGGACAGTTGTGCCAAGACAATGAAATCAGCCGGGGCGCGGGAAGTTATCGCACTGGCGGTGGCGAGAGGGGTGTAAGCGCCAACGGAGGACGCGTCATCCCGGCAATTTCACTTGGTATCCAATTGTAGTTTGATAGAATGAGTTTGAAGGTGGCCCAGCCGAAAGGAAAAGGAATCTTATGTCAACCAAATACCGCCCAGCCTTCCTGATACTGCTTGCTCTCCTGTTTGCCCTGACCCTGCCGGGATGTACATTCGGCCAGCAGACCGCAGAGGATTTCGCCAAACGAGGCGATGCCAAGTTAAAAAAGCGCGATTTGGATGGTGCCATCGCCGACTGCTCGAAAGCCATTGAACTCGACCCGAAAGTCGCTGATGCCTACTGCATCCGTGGTACTGCCAAGTTGAATAAGGACGATCTGGATGGTGCCATTGCTGACCTCACGAAAGCCATTGAACTCAACCCGAAATACGCCCGAGCCTACGACAACCGTGGCTATGCCAAGATGAAAAAGGGCGATCTGGACGGTCAAATTGCCGACTACACGAAAGTCATTGAACTCGACCCGGAAGACGCTTATGCCTACAACAACCGTGGCGTTGACAAACAGAAAAAGGGTGATCTGGATGGTGCCATTGCCGACTACACGAAAGCCATTGAACTAAAGCCAAGTTACGGTTTTTTCTACACTCCGCGTGGCGGAGCCAAATTGCGAAAAGGCGATCTGGACGGTGCCATCGCCGATTGCTCGAAAGCCATTGAACTTGACCCGAAAGACTACCTTGCCTACGACAGCCGTGGCGATGCCAAGCAGGACAAAGGCGATCTGGACGGTGCCATTGCCGACTACACGGCAGCCTCTCGACTCAAACCTCAACTCACCATTACCCAAAACGGGCAAGCGCGAATCTTTGGATTCAATCCGAGATGCGCCGAAGCCTACTACAAGCGCGGCGAAGCCAAGAAGGCTAAGGGCGATCAAGCGGGAGCGGATGCGGATTTCGCTCAAGCCGCCAAACTCCAAGGGCGCTGATTGTGACGATTCGCTCTTGGACTGTCCATTTCGGGCGCCAGTTCATATGGTGCTAAATTGGTAGTACATCGGGATGTATTTCGGCCCGCATCTGGTCAATTGGCTGTTGGGGGAAGTGCAACGCTGGATCGACTGGCGGGAGGTCGATGCCATTGTGCCGGTGCCGTTGCATCCGCGCAAACAACGCCAGCGCGAATTCAATCAGGCGGAGTACCTTGCCGCGGCGTTGGGCCGCGCCGTCGGTGTTCCGGTTCTGAAAGGCAAGGTGCGCCGCATCAAAGATACCGGCACGCAAACCAAACTCGGCGCCGAGGCCCGCGCGCGAAATCTTCGCGGGGCGTTCGCCGTGCGCGATGAGACCATTTTCAAAGGCAAACGGCTCGTCCTGCTGGACGATGTGTTTACGACCGGCGCCACAATGGACAGTTGCGCCAAAACGATGAAGTCAGCCGGTGCCAGAGAGGTGGTTGCACTGGCGGTGGCCAGAGGGGTGTAGGCCCACCGGAAGTTGACAATCCATCGCCGGTTCCTCACTCACTGTGGTGAGTACGGCGTGGCCGTGGAAGGATCAAACCCGATGTCCGCCGCCGTCTGGCCGGATTTCACCTGATTGAAATAGGCGACATAGGTCTTGTCCGTGGCGTCATGGTAGAGGCCAAATTTGAGGAACGGTCCCGTGGCCTCGTCGTAGCCGACCGGTCCACGGTACCCAACGATCTTCCTGCCGTTCCACCAGATATTGACAAAGCCGTCGTCCTTACAGGACCACTTCGCCTGAAGGACAAAATCATGCCATCGACCCAAATCAAAGTTGTCCTTCTGAAAAATCGTTTCGTCCGGGACAGCCTCCGGGTTGCGAATGACACGGTCGGCGCTGTGCCGCAAGGTGACAAAGAATCGACCATTGATGAAACGAAAGGCCACGGGAGGCATTCGGCCTGGCTGCAATAAATGCCAGCGGCCATGCCACTGAGCGATGAGCAGACGGTTGTCCTCGATCGGGAAATTCGTCGGGAAATAAACGCTCAAGGCATACCAGCGCACGGAATTGGCCGGAACAAATTCTTCGGTCGAAACTTCCGCGCGAAACGTGGAGACAAACGCTTGATTTACCCAGGTGTCTCCGCTTCTCAGTTCAAACCGCAGGGAATCTTCTCCGTTCTTTTTCATATCGGCGACGCTCTGGATGGAATACGGTTTGGCCGGAGACTCTAATACCCATGTGGAATCCAGTGGTTTCATCCAACTTGCTGTGGGATGTACTTTTTGCGGGTACGTAGGGAAGCCACGCTCGCCCAGCCATGCACCGAGCAGACAAACCATCGCCGCGCCCGTCACCACAGTCTTCGCCAGCGGTCGCCGCCAGGACAAGACCCCCAGGATAAACGCCGAGGCCTCTGCGCCACCTGCCGCCAACAAAAGCGCTTGTGGCAACCAAAACGTCCAACACAGAACCGGCAGAACCGCCCCAGACAGGAAGAGAACGAATGCGGCACGCGATAGCCTTCGCGCCTTGCGACTCGCTTCAGGATTCGTTGTGTCGCGCATAACTTTCGATGCCTCGACGAACGCCGACTTTTTCCAATTGCAGCAGCTTCTCCTTTATTGCGCCACCGGCGGACTGTGTGGATTCACTCTCTTGAGCAGGAACGCCACCACGAAGCACACCACGGCGACCAGCGCCAGCCAGCGGAAATTGTCGATGAACGCCAGCATCGTGGACTGCTGGATAAGTTGCTGGTACATCGCGCCGACGGCCTGCTGCCGGGCCAGCACCGAACCGACTCGCGGCGCAAGACCGGCCTGCAGCATCTGCAGGCGCGACTGGTACGCGGGACCGTAGGGTGTCAGGTGGGCCACGAGGATGGTCTGGTGCGCTTGCGCGCCGCGCGCCAACATCGTCGTGACCACGGAGATGCCGGTGCTGCCCCCGATGTTGCGCATCAGGTTGAAGATGCCCGTGGCATTGCCAATCTGATCGTTGGGAAACGTGGCGGTGGTGATTGTGGCCAGCGGGACGAACACCATGCTCATGCCGACACCCTGAAGGAAGTTGGGCAACGCGATGCTCGCAATGCCGATGTTCAAATTGATGTTGCCGAACATAAAGATGGCGGCGCCGGCAATCACGAACCCGGTGGCGATCAGCCGGCGGGCATCCAGGCGACCCGTGAGAAAGCCGATCAGCGGCAACATGAGAAACGCGCCGAGACCCCGCGGGCTCTGGGCCAGGCCACTGTCCAGCGCTGGGTAGCCGAGCAGGACCTGGAGAAACTGCGGCAACAATGTCAGTGGACTGTAGATCACCACGCCCATGAGGGTGATCAGCACCGTGCCAATGGCGAAGTTTCGGTTCTTCAGAGCGCGTAGATTGACAATCGGGTGGTCCGCGCGAAGTTCCCAGAACACGAACGCCGCGAGCGACGCGACGCAGATCAGCGAAAACCAGCGAATCCACACCGCGGAGAACCAATCGTCCTCCTGGCCCTTATCGAGGATGATCTGCAGCGTGGCCAGACCGATGGCCATCAGGCCGAACCCGATCGCGTCGATGCGGCCGGGCTTGGTGCTCTTGATGTACGGGGGGTCCTGAACGAACCGCAGGATCATCAACACCGCGGCGATGCCGATGGGAATGTTGATGTAGAAGAGCCACCGCCAGGAATAGTTGTCCGTGATCCAGCCGCCCAGGGTGGGGCCGATGACGGGAGCGACGACGATGCCCATGCCAAGCATGGCCATCGCGGCGCCACGCCTGTGCGGGGGAAAACTCTCCAGCAGGATCGCCTGCGACAGCGGCTGTAATGCACCGCCGCCGGTTCCTTGCAGCACTCGCGCGACGATCAGGAAACCCAGACTGGTCGCCGCGCCGCACAGGAACGACGAGACCGTAAAGACCACGATGCACGTGAGCAAGAACCGCTTTCGCCCGAAGAACCTCGAGAACCACGCCGCCGCTGGCAGAATGACCGCGTTGGAGACCAGGTAGCTTGTCAGCACCCATGTGGCTTCATCGGTCGTTGCCGAGAGGTTGCCCGCCATGTGCGGCAGCGCCACGGTGACGATGGTGGTATCGAGCACTTCCATAAACGTCGCCAGCATCACCGCAATAGCGATGAGCCACGGGTTGGCTGCGGGGCGCCATGCATCCGCGACTGAACTCGAAGCGGGCACGGCGCGCGGCGCGCTGGATGGTGTGGCCGAGGCGCTCACCGAGCTTCGATGCTCTCAGGGTCTTGTTGCCAATGCGCTTTCATCGGCGCTAGACTAGCGATCATGAAGCGACACGGCAAGTCGTGGATTCTCGGGCACGCCTTGGAAATTGCCTTTTGATTGGCGGCTCGATGCTCCAGCCACGCCGCTGGCGCGGTCGCCGGCCCCGATCTTGAAATCGGGGTGAAGCCCACGCGTCCCTTCGTCGGATTCGCCGCGAACGCCGACGTTTTCCCACTGGTGCAATGAGGGACAGTTGTGCTAAGGTTTTGAGGTTGGAGGGTCACGGCGGTTGCCGTCGCACGAGGGATACGATCATGGCGGTATTCGAAGAAA
This sequence comes from Verrucomicrobiia bacterium, assembly GCA_049515295.1. GTDB lineage: Bacteria > Verrucomicrobiota > Verrucomicrobiia > Palsa-1439 > Palsa-1439 > Palsa-1439. The sequence goes on from JBEKUF010000034.1 coordinate 25,318, forward strand.
AAGAAAAGCCGAAGATTTCCGAGACCAGAACCAAGAGGCACGAGATCCCCAGCGGCTTGTGGGTGAAGTGCAAGCAGTGCGGCGAGATCATCTACAGTAAGGAGCTGCTGGCGAACGCGAAGGTTTGCGCGAAGTGCGATTACCACTTCACGATGACCGCCGTCGAGCGCGTGGTGATGCTGGCCGATGAAGGGACGTTCCGCGAGTCCGACGCGGACATGGTCAGCGTGGATATCCTCAAATTCACGGGCGTGGCGGCGTATTCGGAGCGGCTGCGCACGTATCATCGTCAGACGGGCCTGAACGACGCGGTGATGACGGGATTGTGCAAGATAGACGGGCATGATGTGTCGCTGGCGGTGATGGATTTCAGTTTTTTGGGCGCCAGCATGGGCTCGGTCGTCGGCGAAAAGATCACCCGCGCCATTGAGAAGGCGACCGAGTTGAAGATTCCGGTGATCATCGTCTCGGCATCGGGCGGCGCGCGGATGTATGAGGGGATACTCAGCCTCATGCAACTGGCCAAGACCAGCGGCGCGCTCGCGTTGCACGCCAGAGCGGGGTTGCCATACATCTCGGTGCTGACGCATCCG
>JBEKUF010000035.1:0-25023 GCA_049515295.1 Verrucomicrobiia bacterium
GATTTCGACTGCAGGGACGACGCTGCCCGCGATGGACGGAACGAGTCGCTGACAGATGATCGCCTGCAGGTTGGCGGCGATCTGGCGGCGGATCTGGTCGCGTTCGTGCGCGGGGAAGAAATCGAGCGTGCGGCCGATGGCCGAGTACGCCGTGGTGGTGTGCAACGTGGTGATCACGAGGTGGCCCGTGTCCGCCGCGGCCAGCGCGGCCATGAACGACTGGCTGTCGCGCATCTCACCGATCATGATGACGTCCGGGTCCTGGCGCATGACGTGGACGAGCGCCCTCTCGAAACTCAGCGTGTCCAACCCGACTTCGCGCTGTTCGACGACCGATTGTTTGTCCTCGAAAATGTACTCGATCGGGTCTTCCAACGTGATGATGTGGCACTTCTCGTTTTCGTTGATGTACTGGATCATCGCCGCCAGCGTGCTGGATTTGCCGCAGCCCGTCGGACCCGTGACGAGGACGATCCCGCGCTCCGCTTTCGCGATACCCCCCAATTGTTCGGGGAGATTCAATTCCTTGAAGGAAGGCACCTTGGTCTTCACGTGCCGCATCGCAAAACAGAGCGATCCGCGCTGGTAAAAGACGTTGACGCGGAACCGACCCAGCGCCGGGTCGATGTATGAAAAGTCCGCTTCCTTCTCACGATCGAGCCGCGACTCGACGTGTTTCGGCAGCATGAACTTAACGATTTCCTCGACCTGTTCCTTCGTGGGCGGATCGACCTGTACTGGAAACAATTCGCCCGAGATGCGGATCGTGGCATGGTGGTCGGGTTTTACATGGATGTCGGAGGCCCCCATGTTGACAGCAAATTTCAGGAGGCTGTGAAGGTATTCCATAAAAGCTAGCGGGAGATCGAGATGCTGTGGGGAGCGACGGCGGAGGGAGCGACACTGAGCTGGGCTTGCGCCCGCTTCGGCAGGTCAAGGAACATCAGCACCACTTCGAAGCCCTTGCCCTGGCCGCGTTGTGTGCATTGCACGACCACGCCCCGACAACCGATATCCAGCCGCTGATCCCTGCGCGCTCCCGATTGGGGCAAGCGCATCTCCACGCCAACTTCCATCCACTCGGGCATGAACGTATCCGTCAGAAACGTGATGCCCTTCGGGGTTAGATTGAAAACCTTGTCAAGAACGCCGGCCCTGCGGGAGCGTTTTCTACTCAGCTCCGCATCGAAGACCCCGGAAATGTCTCTCTTGGTAGCACCCATCGTTTCTCACCAAAAAGGTCGTTTGGCAATCTAGCACCGTACCGCCCCCCTGTCAACGAAGGGGCAACCCGGCTCACCACTGGATGACACACGAGGCCCAGGTCAGGCCGCTGCCGAACACGACCAACAGAATCAGGTCGCCGTGCTGGAACCGGCCTTCGCGGGCCGCTTCGTCCAGCGCGATGGCCACCGACGCGGCGGATATGTTGCCGTACCGATGCAGGTTCACGTACACCTTGTCCATCGGCGCGCCGAGACGCCCGGCGATGGCCTCCAAAATGCGAATGTTTGCCTGGTGCGGAATCACGCACTTGATGTCGTGAATGGTCAGGTTGCACCGCCGGAGCGCCTCTTCCGCGGCGGTCTGCATGGCGATGACCGCGCTCTTGAACACCTCTTTGCCGGCCATCTTCAAGTGATGCATCCCCGCGCTTACCGACTCTTTCGAAGCCGGATAGCGCGCCCCACCCGCAGGCATCAGAAGAATGTCCGCTTGCGAACCGTCCGCACCCATGCACGTCGTCAAGATCCCGTGTCCATGTTCCTCGCCGCGGCTGCGCAAAATCGCCGCGCCCGCGCCGTCGCCGAACAGGACGCACGTGCTGCGGTCCTGCCAGTCGATGATCGTTGAGAGTTTCTCCGCGCCGATGACCAGCACGGTGTTGTAGGTGCCGGACGTGACAAATTGTTGCCCGATTTCGAGTCCATACAGGAACCCCGAGCAAGCGGCTTCGATGTCGAACGCCGCCGCGCGCTTCGCGCCCAGCTTCTGCTGGATGAGGCACGCCGTCGCGGGAAACGGCATATCCGGCGTGATCGTGGCGCAGGTAATCAAGTCGATTTCGTCCTCGCGCACATTGGCCTGCTCCATCGCGCGGCGGGCAGCCTCGACCGCCATGTCCGACGTGCACATCCAATCCGGCGCGATCCGCCGCTCCTTGATGCCCGAGCGCGTCGTGATCCACTCGTCGGTGGTATCGACCAGTTTTTCCAGGTCGGCGTTCGTGAGCACATGGTCCGGCACGTAGGAACCCGTGCCCACGATGTGCACCGGCCTAAGATGCTGCTTCGATCTGGGATTGCGCAAATGAGCTTTGCTGGACTTTGTCATGGAATTTTTTGATTTCCTCGACCATATGGTCGTTGAACCTGGATTCGACAAACTCGGTGGCCACGCGAATGGCGTTCTTGATCGCCTTCGGCGAACTGGCCCCGTGCGCCTTGATGCAGATGCCGTTGATGCCCAACAACACCGCTCCGCCATATTCGTCCGGATCGGCCTTGCGTTTCAGCGATCGAAACGCACCCGAGGCGAGCAGCCCGCCCAACATTCGCAGCGGATTCTTCGTGATTTCATCCTTGAGCCATCGGGCGACCAGACGCGCGGTGCTTTCGCAGGCTTTCAACACCGCGTTGCCGACGAATGCGTCCGTCACGATCACATCGGCATGATTGGAAAACAGGTCGTGGCCGTCAATGTTGCCGACGAAATTCAAGTTGGTCTGCTTCAATAGGCGATGGGTCTCCAGCGTCAACTCGTTCCCCTTGATTTCTTCCGTGCCAATGGAAAGGACCGCCACCCGCGGCTGCTCGTATCCGAGAATCTGCTTGGAAAACATGCTGCCCATGATGGCGTACTGAACGAGGTTTGACGGGGCCGGTTCGAGGTTGGCCCCCGCATCCATCAATACGAAGACATTCTGCGGCGCGGGCAGCAGAACGGCCAGACCGGCCCGGTCCACGCCATCGAGCGTGCGCAGTTTGACCTGGGAGGCTGTGAGAAGCGCGCCCGTATTGCCGGCCGAGACGATGGCGTCCGCATCTCCGCGCTTTACCAGGTCGATGGCGCGGCCCATCGAACTGTCCTTCTTGCGCCGCACGGCCTGCACCGGCGGGTCATCCATCTCGATGACTTCACTGGCGTGGACGATCTCAATCCGGTTGTCGGAAACCCCGAGCCGGCGCAGCTCGGCTTCGATGCGCACCCGATCACCGACCAGATACAGGTGATCGATGTGGCCGTTGTCGTGCAGCGCCTGGAGCGCCCCGGCAACGATGTTCTGGGGGGCGAAATCCCCACCCATCGCATCGATGGCCAGTTTCATGGGGAAGACTAACCAGTGGTTACCGAGACGACCTGGCGGCCCTTGTAATAACCGCAGGACGGACACACGCGGTGGGGGCGCACCCGGGCGCCGCACTGGGAGCACACCGACAATTGGGGTGGCGATTTCGGACGATTCGCCGCCTTGCGGGTGCGCAGGCGCATCTTCGACATTCTTCGTTTGGGGACGCCCATGAAAATGCTCTCCGTTACTTCAATTTCAGTTTCAAGTTCTCCAATGCATGCCATCGCAAATCTCCCTCCGACGGCTTGCACCGGCACGACCCTTTGTTCAAATCCTTGCCACAATGCGGGCACAATCCCTTGCACCCCGCGGCGCACAGCGCTCGTTGTGGAAGCTCAAGGATAATATCTTCACGCATATTGGCCGTCAAGTCCACGAAGTCCTCACCGTGGAGCTCGTGGTGAAACGCAAACTGGTCCACATGCAACGGCAATTTGAACACCCGCAGACAGCGGCTGCATCGCAACGTCGCCGGCGTACGGAGCCGACCCGTGACCAGCAGCGCATTTCCCTGGATTTGCGCCAGTAATTCGTACTCCACGTCGTGTTCGAATCGGGTGTCAGGTTCCTCCAGGTCCATGATCGAGCAAGGGTCGCTACCGGACAACGTTTCCCCCTCCAGCGGGATGCGCTTCACGTTGATTTTCATGATACCCCTTTCGCCCCGACGACCGGACCCTTCGTCTGATCACCGGGAGCCAAACTTGCGTCTCATCGCACGTTCGACACCGCGCGGCACAAAATCGCTCACTTTCCCGCCTAACTCGCCGATCTCTTTGACTAGGCGGGAACTGATAAATGTGTATTCATCCTTCGTCATCAGGAAGATCGTCTCGATGCACGGATCCAGTTTCCGGTTCATCAGCGCCAGTTGGAACTCAAACTCGAAATCCGAAACCGCCCGCAACCCGCGAACAATGGCGGTCGCCCGCTTGTGTCGGGCATACTTGATGAGCAATCCCCCGAATACATCCACCGACACGTTCCGCAGGCCCTTGACGGCTTCGGTGGCGAGCCGCCGCCGCTCGTCCACGCTGAATAGCGGGGCCTTCTCTGTATTGATGGCCACCGCAACAATCACGCGGTCAAACATTTGGGCGGCACGGCGGACGATATCAAGATGACCATTGGTGATGGGATCGAAACTGCCGGGATAGACCGCAATTTTCAAATTGAACCTCCCTGCCCTTGCCATGCACGATAATTTCATGGCCGCCGCTTTGCAATCTTTTCTTTTCTGCTCCGCAGATTACTGGACCAGCCGCCCCGTCTCCCGCACGCCTTCACCGCTGGGCGCGTTGTGCCCTTTCTTTTCGCGGCTGACGGCTGAATGTGTTCGCGGCAACGGCGCGGATGAAATACACCAAGATCATCTGCACAGTTGGCCCGAGCACTGAGTCGGTGGAGATGCTGGAGAAGATGATTCAGGCCGGAATGAGGGTTCCGACTGGATACGTCTGCGTGTGCTGGAGAAGTTTCACTGGCGCACGCGTTGCAGGAGATCCTTCCGAAGGGGAACGGGGTTCCCGTCGTCAAAATCAGCATATCCCCATCGGTGGGGAGGACTATCACGATATCGAACTGAAGATTTGGTTTGGAGTTGTGGTCTCCGACGATCCTCGCACACGATAAACTCATCAACGCGGCCCAGATGCGCATCGTTGAGTAATCCACAAGGTTCGAGCGGCCCCCAAAGGGTATCGCTGAGTTTAAACGGTGGGGAACAGGGTGGCCCACCGGCTGCTAATAAAGACCTCGCAAGGTTCAAGATTTATGCAGCATCATCTCGCTAAGTGGTTGATACAACGTCATCAACAGTCCGTTTTGCGCAAACCAGACCAGCCAAAAGCGTGGTCAAAGCTTTATTCGATTTGCACCCAAGAGAACGAATCGGCGGAATTTCTGCAATTCTGCGAGGACGTTATCCGCGTCCATCCCGGTAACCGGCACGCCTGGACCTTCCTCCAGCTCGCCAGCAAAGAAGAAACGTCGGCCATCGATTTGCTGACCCTCTCGAAGGAAATTGTCCGCCTTCATCCCGCTGACGAGCGCGCGTGGTCGCGGCTCGACGCCGCGTATGAAAAACAGGAGGACGATTTCGACCTGATTGATTTCTGCCAGGAAATTATCAAGCAGCACCCGGGTAATTCCAGCGCGCTGGGGCGCCTGGCTGTGGCCTACAAGAAACAGGGCAAATACACCGAGTTGATTTCCACGTGTTTCGAACTGCTGACCGCGCGACCCGGCGACGCCCAAACCTGGTGCAATCTCGCCGATGCCTACGCGGCCCGGTGCAAGTACGATGACGCCATCAACGCGTATGAGAAGGCCATCGCCCTGAAACCGAATTTCGTTGTTGCCTGGAACAACCTTGGCAACGTCCACCACCTCCAGGCCCAATACGAGAAGGCGGTGCAGGCCTATCAGAAGGCGATCTCGATCAATTCCGGTGACGCCACACCGTGGGTCTGGCTCTGCCTCGCCTACGCCGAGATGGGCAAATCCAAAGAAGCGCATGAGGCTGTCAAGAATGTGGAGAAGCGGCTTCCGCTCGTCGCCAGCATGCTCAGCGAAGAGTTGGCCGAGAAATTCTCAGCCGTGGCTGTCGGTTGACGCGGCGTTGACCCGCAGGAAAGCCACGCGGGTGTCTCCGTAAATCGACTCGCGCACCCGCTCCCATGGCTCGCGGACAGTCAACTCATCCCGTTTCGCTGATTCGAGCACGAGAAGCCCGTTATTCATCAGCAGGGACGATAGTCCCGGCTCCCGCAACAATTCCGACGCCGCGTCACCGTACGGTGGATCGGCGAATACAAGCTGGAAGGTTTCTCGATCAGCCGCGATCTTCCGCAGTTGCGACGCGACGGTCGCGCGGACGACAACGAACGAGCAGGTCACTTCCCGGTTCCGCTGGAACGTGTGAATGTTTTTCTCCAAACACTCCAGAGCGCCGCGCGACTGTTCGACAAAGGTCACCGATCTGGCTCCGCGACTCGCCGCTTCCAGCCCCAACGCACCCGTTCCCGCAAACAAATCCAGCACGTGCGCGCCCACCACGCGGTCACCGAGGCTGGAAAAGACGGCCTCGCGGATGCGATCGGCTGTCGGTCGCACACCCGCGCGTGGCACGGCGAGCGTCATTCCCCTGGCAAGACCGGCGATGATGCGCATGGCTACTTGAAAAGCTGTTGCAGCCCCTTCTGCAATAGTTGCTTGCCGACGTTCTGGGTGATGCGCTTCGTCAGGTCAGTCTTCGGTGAATCGTAGGGACCCCACACCCTGAAGTCCAGCGAGAGCGATCCGTCCGGCTGCTCCGTGAACAGGCCACGGATTTGAGGCAATGTGTTGTCGAGCGCGCCCTTGGCCAGGACGATCGTCATGTTGTGGTTCAAGGTGTATTTGTCGAGCGCGACCGAGCCGTTTCCGGTGATTTGCACTTGTGGTGACGTGAGGCGGATCACCGGCGTCTGCATCACATTATTGCTGATCGAGTACTCCAACAAACACTGGTCGAAACTCAAGTCACGGAGCACGTCGATTTGCAACAAGAGGCCCAACAGGTTCAGCAACGGAATCTCCATCAGTTTACCATTATCAACTTGCACGCGGCCGCTGCCGACAATTGTCGGCACCCCTCCCGTGCCTTTCAGCGCCGTCGTGATATTCAGCTTTCCGCTGACCACCGCTCTCGCGCCGGAGTCTTGCAACAGGCGCGCCACATCGCTGTTCGTCAATTTCACGTTCACGGCGTAGAGCAGCCCGGTGGCGTAGTTCACGGACACGTCGCCCGAGATCGTGCCGCCCGCCAGCTCGCCGCGCAACGACGATAGCGTCCCCCGCTCCGATCCCAGTTCCACCAGCGTGGCGACTTTCTCTACGAATAGCTTCTCGGACAGATCGATTTTGTCGATGCCCGCTCTGCCACTGCCGGCGAGTTGGTTGTCGGTCAGGCTTACGGAACTGGAGAAACTGATCCCCTCGAGTTTCACGATGGGCTTGTTGCTGTCGCTCACCATGGACACGGCGCCCTCCGTAATGGTGAGTTTGGAGAGGACGATATCAAGCGGGACGTTCTTTCCGGACTTCGCCGCCGCAGCCGGTGCCGATGTCGCTGGCTTCGGCTTGGTTTCGATCTCCGCCGCGCCAATCTTTTCGTAGTTCCACTCGCCCTTGTCGTTTTGCGAGAGGGTGATCACCGGCTTGTCGAGCGACAGCTCTTCAATCTCCACGCGGCGGCTCAACAACGGGAGGAGCCGGTATCGCAACACGAACGCGTTCGCGGTGACCAGATTGCCGGGAAAACCGGCCGGATTACCAATGGTCACGCCATGCAGTTCCACGCCACTGAAGAGCGACGCCTTCAAATCGTCGATCCGCACGTCCGCGCCCAGTTCCTTGTGCGCGGCTTGTAAGGCCTGCTCCTTGAACGCTGCCGATTGCAGGTAGCGATTCGCAAGGTAGAGTCCCGCGCCGACCACGATCATGGCGAGCGCCATCAAGCCGGCGAGGATCATCACAATGACTTTGACCACTTTCATGGCAAATCTCCGCGAGTTCGCATTTGCTTGTCCGAAATTCTCGCCTAGAATAAGCGCGCCGTTCCACAATGGACAAGATATTCGTCATATTCAATCCCGCGGCCCGCGGAGAAAAATCCCGGCGAGCCCGCCGATTTCTGGAGGCGAAGAACGGTCCTTCCGTTACGTTGGCCCCGACGCAGCGCGCCGGCGAAGCGAAGGCGCTCGCGGCCCGTGCCGTTACCCAGGGCTACAAGATCATCGTCGCCGCGGGTGGCGACGGCACCATCAACGAAATCATCAATGGCATCGGCACATCCGATGCAGCACTGGCGGTGTTGCCGCTGGGGACGGTCAACGTTTTCGCGAAGGAGCTTGGTATTCCCGCCAAGCTCGAAACGGCATGGGCCGCCATCCAGGCGGGACACATCCGCACCATCGATCTGGCGCGGGCCGATGCCAACGGCTCAACCCGCTATTTCATCCAGCTTGCGGGCGTCGGGTTCGACGCTCATGCGGTGCGCCGCGCCAGTTGGGAATTGAAGAAGAGAATGGGCCCGCTCAGCTACGTGTGGGCGGGGATCAAGGCGCTCTCCACATCGCATCCGCCCGTGGAAGTGTCGGTCAACGGCAGTGTTCCACTCGGCCGCGGTGTGGCCGTGCTCGTTGGCAATGGGCGTTTCTACGGCGGGCGATTCGCACTTTTCCCCATGGCGCGCATGGATGACGGGTTGCTCGATGTGTGCATCTTTGAAACTGCCAGCTATTGGGACGTGCTGCGCTACGGGCAGGGAATCCTCCGCGGCGCGCACCTCGACCTTGGCGGCGTGACATATTTTCAAGCCGAGAGCCTCGTGTGCCGCGCCGCCGGTCCGACCCCGTTCGAGCTGGACGGGGAGGACGCTGGCGATGCGCCCGTGGCGTTCTCGGTTCTGCCGCGCGCGTTGCGAGTGATCGTGCCGAAATCGAACAGAGGAGATATTCATGCTTGACGAATTCCTGCAGTCCCCCGCGTATGTGATGGCCTGCCAACAGTATGACCGCGTTGCCGATTTTCTGGACATCGGACAGAGCGAGCGGATTCGCACCAAGATGCCCAAGCGCGCCATCATCGTGTCGGTCCCGACGCGCATGGATGACGGACACACGGAGATGTTCACCGGCTACCGCGTCCAGCACCATCTTTCGGTCGGTCCGACCAAGGGCGGCCTGCGCTATCATCCCGACGTGACGCTCGGCGAAGTCGCGGCGTTGGCGATGTGGATGAGCTGGAAGTGCTCGCTGAGTGGATTGCCCTACGGCGGCGCCAAGGGCGGTATCGCCTGCGACCCGCGGGCGATGAGCCGCGGCGAACTCGAGCGGATGACCCGCCGGTTCACCCAGGAGATGATCCCGTTCATCGGGCCGCATGTCGACGTCATGGCGCCCGATCTGGGCACCAACGAACAGGTGATGGCCTGGATGATGGATACCTACTCGATGCACGAGGGCAATTTCGTCCCCCAAATCGTGACCGGCAAACCCGTTTCGCTCGGCGGTTCGGCCGGGCGTCGCGAAGCAACCGGGCGCGGCGTCGCGTACCTCGTCAACCGCGTGCTGGACCGCCTGAACATGAAATCCGAGGGCACGCGTGTCGTCGTGCAGGGGTTCGGCAACGTCGGTTCCATCGCCGCGCAACAACTGTACCGGTTCGGCGCGAAGATCATCGGCATCGGCGATTTTTTCGGGGGCATCCACAACCCGAATGGCCTGGATGTCAACAAACTGATCGACTACGCGACGCAGCACGGCAGTCTGGAAGGTGTTCAGGAGGGCGGGGACCGCATCACGAAAGAGGAACTGTTGCAACTCGAATGCGAAGTGCTCGTCCCGGCAGCGCTCGAGCGCCAGATCACCGAGAAAAATATCGGCAAGATTCGCTGTCGGGTCCTGGCCGAAGCGGCGAATGGCCCGACCACCATCGAAGCCGACAACGTCCTGCGGCAGCGTGACGATATTTTCGTCATCCCCGACGTGCTCTGCAATGCCGGCGGCGTGATCGTCAGTTATTTTGAGTGGGTCCAGGATTTGCAGAGCTTTTTCTGGACGGAGGCGGAAGTAAACGACAAGCTATACCGTCAACTCGAAACCGCGTATCAGCAGGTCCTGCAAATGGCCCGAAAGAACAAGTTGTACATGCGCGACGCCGCCCTGGCGCTCGGGATCAGCCGCATCGCCCAGGCAAAACAAGTGCGCGGCCTGTTCCCCTGAGTCCCCATGAAACGCACCGAGAAACCCACGACCGATCCCGCCCACGACATCTATCGATCCGGGCGACGGTCACTGGACGTGTTCTTCTCGCCATCAACGGTCGCGGTCATCGGCGCCACGGAAAAGGAGGGCAGTGTGGGCCGTACGATCCTTCGGAACCTCATCACCCACTCGTTCGGCGGAACGGTCTACCCGGTGAACCCCAATCGACCGAGCGTCCTCAGCATCCGTGCCTATCGACGGATCGCGGACATTCCCGAACCCATCGATCTGGCGGTCATCGTCACGCCGGCGCAAACCGTGCCCGGCATCATTGGCGAATGCGTGGACGCCCGCGTGAAAGCCGCGATTGTCATTTCCGCGGGGTTCAAGGAGACCGGCGAATCCGGTGCCGAATTGGAGCGGCAAATCCTCGAGCGGGCCCGTCGCGGCAGCTTGCGCGTGATCGGACCGAACTGTCTGGGCGTGATGCGCCCGCCCCAAGGGCTCAATGCGACGTTTGCGGGCGGGTTGGCGCACGCGGGCAGCGTGGGATTCATCAGCCAGAGCGGCGCGCTCTGCGCCGCCGTGTTGGATTGGAGCCTGCGCGAGAACGTCGGTTTCAGCGCCTTCATCTCCATCGGGTCCATGCTCGACGTTGGTTGGGGTGATCTGATTGATTACCTTGGCAGCGACCCCCAGACCCACAGCATCGTGATGTACATGGAGACGATCGGGGATGCCCGGGCGTTTCTGTCCGCCGCGCGCGAGGTCGCGCTCTCGAAGCCGATCATCGTCATCAAACCCGGCCACTCCGAAGCCGCCGCCAGGGCCGCCGCGTCGCACACGGGCTCGCTCACCGGCAGCGACGAAGTCCTCGACGCCGCGTTCCGCCGATGCGGTGTGTTGCGGGTCAACGCCATCGCCGAGGTCTTCTACATGGCCGAAGTCCTTGCCAAGCAGCCCCGCCCGAAAGGTCAACGGCTGACGATTGTGACCAATGCTGGTGGACCCGGCGTGCTCGCCACGGACGCCTTGCTTGCCAACGGCGGTGATCTGACGGAGTTGTCAAAGGAAACTATGGTCGCGCTCAATCGGATCCTCCCCGCCGCCTGGAGTCACAATAATCCGATCGACGTCCTCGGCGACGCCGGCGCGGATCGCTATGCGAAAGCGCTCGAAATCGCCGCGAAAGATCCGGGCACGGACGGCCTGCTCGTTATTCTGACGCCGCAAGCGATGACCGATGCGACGCAGACTGCGGAGCAGATGAAGCCATACGCGAAAGCGTTCGGTAAACCGGTCCTTGCCAGTTGGATGGGCGGGGACGAAGTCGCCGCGGGCGTGGAGATTCTCAATCAAGCGGGAATCCCGACATTTCCGTATCCCGATACCGCGGCGCGCATGTTCGGCTACATGTGTCGCCACGCCTACGCGCTACGCGCGTTGTACGAGACGCCCGCACTACCGCGTGGGGCCGATGAGAATGCGCCGGATACGGCCGGCGCCACGAAACTGGTTGGCGATGTCCGCAAATCCGGCCGCGCGCTGCTCACAGAGTTCGAGTCGAAACAGTTGCTTGCGGCGTATGGCATTCCGACGGTCGAGACCCGCATCGCGAAGAGCGAAGTCGAAGCGGCAAAATCAGCCGGCAAAATCGGTTACCCGGTTGTGTTGAAGCTGTATTCCGAAACGATCACGCACAAGACCGACGTCGGCGGCGTGCAACTGAACTTGGCCAACGCCGGGGAAGTTAAAAAAGCGTTCGCGGCGATCCAGAAATCGGTCATCGAAAAGGCGGGCGCGAAACATTTCCTCGGTGTGACGGTGCAGCCGATGATCAAGCTCGACGGCTATGAATTGATCCTAGGCAGCAGTATCGACCCGCAATTTGGTCCCGTGCTGTTGTTCGGCGCCGGCGGACAACTGGTCGAAGTGTTCCTGGATCGTTCCCTGGCATTGCCCCCACTGAATGCCACGCTGGCGCGACGGCTGATGGAACGCACGCGTATCTTTACGGCGTTGAAGGGTGTGCGCGGTCGTCCGCCGGTTGATCTGGCCGCGCTGGAACAATTGCTCGTGCGGTTTAGTCAGTTAATGATCGAACAGCGATGGATCGAGGAAATCGACATCAACCCGCTGCTGGCGTCGCCGGAGCGGATCGTCGCGCTCGATGCGCGCATCGTGCTTTGCGAGCCCGGCCGGGCCGAGGACAAACTGCCGATCCCGGCGATTCGGCCGTATCCTTCGCAATACATCTGGCCGGCGAAACTCAAAGACAACACCCCGGTCACCATTCGTCCGATCCGTCCCGAGGACGAGCCGCTGATGGTCGATTTCCATCAAACACTCTCGGAAGAGAGCGTGTACTTCCGCTATTTCCACATGATTGCGGTTGGCCAGCGGGTCGCGCACGAGCGGCTGACGCGCATTTGTTTCAACGACTACGATCGCGAGATTGCACTGGTCGGCGAGCAGAAACAGACGAAAACGACCCCCCGCAGGATCCTCGGCGTCGGTCGGCTGAGCCGGGAACCGCACACGGATACCGCCCAATTCGCCATTCTCGTCAGCGACCGGTTCCAACGGCGCGGGCTGGGCACGGAATTGCTGCGGCGTCTCGTCCAGATTGGCCGGGAAGAGAAACTTCGTCGCATCACCGCGGAGATTCTTCCTGAAAACCTCGGCATGCAGGCTGTTGCCGAAAAGCTCCATTTCAAGCTGACCAATTCCGCCGGCGAAGGCATGGTGCGTGCCGAACTGGTGCTGTCGACCGCTTGACATTTGACCGTCGCGGGGTCAGATTTCTCTGAAGCCGATGAAATCCTGGCTGTCAGCGGTAGTGTGCGGTCTGTTCCTGAACATGGCGCTGTATTTCGGCGTCGTTCATCAGCACTACGATCAGGTAAGAGTTGGCCATCGGGCCAATTGCGCCGCCTGCGCGTGGCAACTCAACGCCGTCACCGACGCTCCCTGCGCCACGCCGATTATTTTCGGTTGTGTGTGGGAACGGCCACTGGAAGTCTTTGATTTCCACCCGTATTCGGCGCCATCATTTTCTTTCTGCCCGAGTCGCGCTCCTCCCGTCACTCCGGCATAGTCTCAAGGCGTGGTTTTTCAATGGAATTCCAGCCGGTTGTGTCGGCCGGGTTCAACGATTTCACAAAAGCAAATAATAAGGAACGCACATGTCTGATGTCGGCAATAAAGCCATTTTGCAGTTGCGCAACCTGCGCAAGTCGTACCCGTCTTCGGAAGGCACTCCACTGGAAGTCATCCGCCTGCGCCAATTTCAACTTGGGGCGGGCGAACAGACGGCATTGGTCGGTCAGAGCGGTTCGGGCAAGAGCACGCTGTTGAACCTGATCGCGGGCATCCTGTTGCCGGACGAGGGAGAAATCCTCGTCAACGGCACCAATCCGACGCAACTCAGCGAGGCGGCGCGTGATCGTTTCCGCGCCGCCAACATTGGGTACGTATTCCAATCGTTCAACCTCCTGCAGGGGTTCACCGCCTTGGAAAACGTGCTGCTGGGCCAGATGTTTGGCAGCGGCAACGGCGGTCCGGGCCGTGCGGTCCAATTGTTGAAAAACGTTGGGCTGGAGCATCGCCTCCACCACAAGCCACGGGCCCTGTCGGTCGGCGAGCAGCAGCGCGTCGCCATCGCCCGCGCATTGGTCAATGCGCCGCCGCTGGTATTGGCCGACGAACCGACCGGCAGTCTCGATTCGAAAAACGGAGCGGCGGTGCTGGAGCTGCTGCGGCGGATTTGCGCGGACGGCAAACACACGCTGTTGCTGGTCACGCACGACCCGCAGGTGATGGGGAAGTTTGAGAAGGTGGTGCGCCTGGAGGACCTGCAATGAATCTGGCGAAAATTGTGATCAAGAACATGCGGCAGCGCGCGCTGGCCACCTGGTTGACGGGTGCGTCGGTGATGTTGGGAGTAGCCCTGGCGGTGGCGATCCTGTTGATCAAGCAGGGCGTGCAGCAGCGCTTTGAGCAGGGCACGCTGGGCTACGAAATGGTCGTCGGCGCCAAGGGCAGCCCGCTGCAGTTGGTGCTGAATGTGGTGTACAACCTCGACATCTCGCCGGGAAACATTTCCTGGAAGTTGTTCGAGCAATTGCGCAACGACAAGCGCGTGAAGCTCGCCGTGCCGTTTTCGGTCGGCGACAATTATCACGGCTTCCGCATCGTGGGCACGACCGACGCGTTCTTCAAGGACTTCGAGTTCGAACCGGGACGGAAACCCGAACTGGCGGCCGGGCGCATTTTCAACTTCAACGAGACCGCCCTGAGAGCGGCGTTTCAGGAAGCTGCGGAACGGGCGAACGAACGCGAAGCCAAAGAGCGCGGCGAGGAGGTCAAACCCGCGCCCGAGTCCCCATCCACTCCGAAGGAGCGTCCCTTCGAAGCTGTGGTCGGTTCCACGACCGCGCAGGAAACGGGTTTGGCCGTCGGCCAGACGTTTATCGCGGCGCACGGCGTCCAGCCATCGGCCGAGGCCAAGGAGCATACCGAAAACCCGTGGACAGTGGTGGGCATCCTTCGACCCACGCACACGGCGGTTGACCGCGCCATCTATATCAATCTCGACAGCTTCTACCATATCGAGGGACACGAACTCCGGGGGCCAACCGCGCCGGAAAAACCGGAAGAAAAGGACAATGACCCGGACCCGGGACAGGTCTCCTCCATCGTGTTGAAGTTACGCAGTCCGATTACCGCCTTTGGCCTGTATCGCGAGCTCAATGATCGGGAGGACGCGATGGCGGCATTCCCGGCGGCGGAGATCCGCAAGCTGTTCGATATCGTTGGCAATATCGATCGGTTGCTCCTGGCCCAGGCGGTCCTCATTCTGGTAGTGGCCGGCGTCGCCATTGCCGTGTCGATTTACAATTCGATGAGCGAGCGGCGGCGGGAAATTGCCATTCTACGGGCGTTGGGCGCCAGACGAGGAACCATCTTCTCGATTGTCCTGCTGGAAGCGGTGACCATCTGCCTGTTCGGCGCAGCGGCGGGTCTGGCGGGTGGGCATTTGGTCGTTGCCCTGGCCAATGGAGCCTTGTACAGGGCGTCCGGATTCGTTATTCCGGCATTTCACATTCAACCTTTGGAATGGTATGTTCTCGGTATAGCTGTTATATTGGGAGCGTTGGCAGGACTCGGGCCGGCAGTCGGCGCGTACCGGACGGATGTGGCCAAAAACCTGGCTCCTACCAGTTAGGAAGATCGATTCATGGGCATCGCGATAACAAAACAACAGGTGAAGACGTTCAGCACAGGTGCCATCGTACTCGGCTTGGTGTTGCTGCCGGGGTTGGCGAGTTTCATCCAGCAACAACTGATGCAGCGGAAGATGGCGAAGTTGAACACGGTGCAAGCGGCGATGGCGAGCACCCCGGCGGCTCCTGCGTCCGACCCGTCGGATTCCAAGTATGCGCGACTGCAGTTCGATACACTAAAGAGCTGGACGTACATCGAAGGCAAGACGCCGATTCCCGACTTCATCCAGAAGCTCAACGGACAGAACATCGAGATGGTGGGGTTCATGATGCCGTTGAGCGAGGTGAAGAACATCACGGAGTTTATCCTCGTGCCGTCGCTCTGGGGTTGCTGCTACGGCCAGCCACCGGCGGTCAATCACGTCGTGGTGGTCAAGATGCCCCCCGGACAGACGACAAAGTTTTTCAACGATGTCATTCGCGTGCGCGGAAAATTCAGCGTGGGCGAGACCAAACAGGATGGGTATACGGTGAGTCTCTACGTGCTCACGGTGGACAAGATCGACGGGCAATGAACATCGATACAAGAATCGAGGTTGCTCCATCGGCTGAAACCCTACGAGCGCCGCTCCAACCCCTCGGACACGAGCATGTGGGACATCACACCCACGTAAAGTTGGACCGACTCGCGTTCTGGTTGTCTGCCGTTTGTGCCGTGCATTGTATGGTGATGCCCATCGTGTTGATTTTCTTTCCGGTGGTGACCTGGATCCACTGGAGCCGGATGATGGACGTGATTGCGATTAGCGTGGCGGCGGTGTTTGGATTGGGTGGTTGCATTCTCAGCCTGCGTCATCACCGGGATTTCCTACCGCTCTATTTGGTGGTCACCGGTCTCACACTGAATGCCACGGGACGATTTGCCTCCTCCCATCTCGGTCCATTTCTCGCGCAGACGTTGATCGTCGGCGGGCCGTTGATGATGGCCTACGGATTGTGGAGAGACCGACGACTCTGCCGATGCAGTTGCCGCGGACACTAATTGGCGGTCTCTTCGCGTGCGCCACGCATCTCCCCAGCGTATAGTGTCGGGGTGAAGATCGTAGTCGCGCTCGACAAATTCAAGGGCAGCCTTACCGCGCCCCGAGCCTGCGAGATCGTGCGTCGCGTCTTCGAGTCCGTACACCCGGGGGCGGTTATTGTTGCCAAACCCATGGCCGATGGTGGCGACGGCACGGCCGAAGTTCTCCACCTCGCGCACGGAGGTCGATGGCTCGCGCGCGAAGTGGTCGGGCCGCTTCCCGAGATGCGGGTCAACGCCTCATATCTTTGGCTGGAGCCCGAGCGAATGGCCGTGGTGGAGATGGCGCGCGCGAGTGGATTGGTCCTCTTGAAGACGGAACAGCGGGACCCGTTACGGACGACGACGTTTGGGGCCGGCGAATTGATCGGCGACTCACTGGAGCGTGGGGCGCAACGGATTTTGCTGGGAGTGGGCGGCAGCGCGACGACCGATGGTGGCGTGGGCGCGGCGATGGCGCTTGGCTGGCGATTTCTGGATGCGCAAGGCAAACCGGTTGGCCTTGGCGGCGGAGAATTGGAGAGGATCGTACGGATCGTGCCGTCGTCCCATCCCGGGCGGGCGGCCATCGAGGTGCTCAGTGACGTCGATAATCCACTTTGTGGCGAGCGCGGCGCGGCACGCGTCTTCGGGCCGCAAAAGGGAGCGACGCCAGAAATGGTGGAACGGCTCGATGCGGGGTTGCGCCATCTGGCGGAATTGGTGAAGGAACAACTGGGCAAGGACATCGCCGATGCACCCGGTGGCGGTGCGGCGGGCGGCCTCGCTGCGGGGGCCATGGCGTTTCTGGATGCGCGGTTGGTGCCGGGAGTCGAGGCGGTCATCCGTGTAAACGGACTGGAAGCCGAAATCGCCGATGCAGATTGGGTCGTCACGGGCGAGGGGAGCTTTGACAAGCAATCACTGCGCGGAAAAGTTGTGTCGGGGATTACGAAGCTGGCGGCGCAGCACGGCGTGAACGTGGCCGTGCTCGCGGGAAGCGTGCGGGTTCCCCAAGAGGTGTGGCGACGCGAAGGAATCAAGTTGGTGCTGTCCACGACGGACCCGGGAATGAAACTGGACGAAGCGATGGCGTCGGCGGAGGAGCTTCTGGCGTCCGCGGCGCGCCAGTTGGCTGCCAGGATCCTGATTTAGTCATCTCGTAAATGGCCGCGGCGCGGCGACCCACTCTCAACAGGATGGGCTTGGAGGAAATTGGCTCCCCGCTTTGGACGCTTTGCGAACCTTGCGGGTTGAAGTGCCGAGGGTTGCCACTTACCGGCCAGCTTGCAGTCGCGCAAGTGCGTTTCGCGCCTCGGCGAAATCGGGCTTGATCCGTAGTGCCTGCTCGTAATGCTGGATGGCATCCTGCGTGCGCCCCAGCTTCTCCAACGCGACCCCCAAGTTGTAGTGCGCCTCGGGTAAATCCGGCTTGATTCGCAGCGCCTGTTCGTAGTGGCTGATCGCCTCCCGCACCCTGCCTTGTTCCATGAAGACGACCCCCAAGTTGCTGTGCGCGTCGGCAAAATCAGGCTTGAGCCGTAGCGCCTGCTCCCAATGCTCAATCGCCTCCGGCGTCCGGCCCGTCCGCGCCAAAGTGACCCCCAGATTGTACTGTGCCCCGGCGTAATCAGGCTTGAGACGCAACGCTTGCTCGTACTCTCCGATCGCCTCCTCAAATCTCCCTGCTTGCGCCGAGGCAACCCCCAAGTCGTTGTGTGCCTCGCCGCAATGTTCGACGCTCGCCAACAAGTTAAACATCACCGAGAACCCCAGCAGCACGCCCCAGCCCAACCGCACCACACGCCGCTGAACCGGCCGGTCAGCCAACGTGGGCTCCAATCCGAGGATGCCTACCGCCGCAAGCAGCATCAGCGCGGGCAGGAAGTCCACCTCATAGCGAATGATCGCGCTCCGGAAGAGGCCAACAGTCAACGCACAAATCCCAAAAAGCAGGGCTATGGCCATCACAAACCAGCGCAAGACCGACCACGTCTGGCCCGACCGACCCTTCCACGCCAGCGGCGCAGCCAGTGCCAGCCACACGAACGGAATGTTCGTCAAGACACCGAATGGATGTTCCACCAGCCCGTAGCCCCTCGGCACGGGCGGCACCACGACGTCACGCACGAAGGGAAACCGGACGCACCAGCGCGCCGGTTCCAGGAAATAGACGCGGAAGTCGAACCACAGATACCGCAGACTGAAAAATTGTATCGCAACCAGCCGTTCTGGGGCCAACTGGTAACGAATGCCGAGTTCGAAGGGACTATCGAACCGCATCGAATTGTAAAGCAGCAGCCCTAGCCCAATAAGTGCGATGGGGGTCATTGCTGCCAGCAAGGGAGCCCATACTTTCCGTCGCTCTCGCCACGCCTGACTCACGGGCACCAGCAGAACTGCCGCACCGAACAGCAGTGAGGGCCGCGCCCCCACCGCCAAGCCGTACGCCACACTCGCCACTGGCAACCACCAGCACCGTCGCTCCGGCTGATGAAATGCTTTCCAGATCGCCGCCAAGGCCACCATTGTCAACGCATAGCCACAACTAATGGGCACCTCGTTAACCTTACACCGCGCCAACATGACCAGCACACCCGTCGCCAAGCCGAGCGCAAGCGTACCGGCCGCCACCACCCAGACGCTGACCTCGGCAAAGTAACGCCGCCAGAAAGCTCGCAACAGGTACACACTGGCCCAAAAGCCCACGGTGCAAAAGATCACTACGGCTTGTCCATAAGAAAGGTAGCGGCCGGTCAACACAAAGTACGGCCAGAATAAAATCAAAGCGGGCGTGACTCCGAAGTAGAGGTAGAGCTTACCCTTGTAGTAGCTCATGTCGAGCATCCCGTAGGGCGCAAACCGATAGGCGTGATTGGCATCCGGATCGTATGGGTCGGCGAGCTGCCTGAACCCGGGCGGCACCTCTTTTTTCAGGCTGAGTTGACCCGCCCGAAAACCCTGCACCAATAAGTTGTAGTAATTGTCAGCAGCACTCAGACTCCCAGACGCAAGAACGTCCGACTGCGCCGTGTACGCATAAACCCCGATGACCATCGCGCACACTGCAGCCAGTGAGATCCGTGCGTGTTTCATTGTGCCACACCGACCAGCCCCGTGTAACGTTGTCGCCGAAACATCATCTGTCTGATGACAGTTTATACGCTTCTCCAGTCGAACACACACGCATTGTCGAACGAGGAACCGCAACGGCTTATCCGCCGTCTACACATGCGGGATGCGCGACACCGCCGGACAGACCACCCCATGGAACGCCTTGGGCCTCGACGGCCCACAGCCTCAGCAGAGGTTCCCCATGCAGGACTCGAACCGCCCATTCCAAATCTGTTCAAACTGGTGCCCGCATTTAGCCGACTTCTTCGAGCACCCAGTGGTTTGGCCGGGCTTCCCGCCGGGCCAGCTTCTTCTCCTGCAGAGCGGTACGAGCCTGCTCAGGCGTGGTGCCCTCGGGAGGCCAAATCACTCGCGGCGGTTTTCGGGTCGGGTCAATGGTCGGGACAGCCGATAACAACGCCTTGGTATACGGATGGATCGGATCGGTATAGATATCCGCGGCGCTGGCTTCCTCCACGATCTTGCCGAAATACATCACGAGGACGCGGTCACTGATGTGTTCGACGACCGCCAGATCGTGGGCGACAAACAGGTACGTCAGATGGAGTTTCTCCTGAAGTTCTTGGAGGAGGTTGATGATCTGGGCCTGTACGCTCACGTCGAGCGCGCTCACGGGTTCGTCACACACAATGAATCGGGGTTGTACGGCCAGCGCGCGCGCGATGCCGATGCGCTGGCGCTGGCCACCGCTGAACTCATGCGGGTAACGGCGTCCGTGTTCCGTCGCGAGACCGACTGCGCGCAGCAATTCGGCGACGCGCTCGCGTTCCTCGCCCTTATTGGCGCACAGGTTGTGGATGCGCAACGGCTCGGCAACGATGTTGCCGACGGTCATACGCGGGTTCAGCGAACCGTATGGGTCCTGAAAAATCATCTGCGCCTTGCGGCGGAACGGCTTCGCCTGCGGACCCTCGAGGCGGGTGATATCGCTTCCGTCGAAACGGATCTCCCCAGCGCTCAACTCGATCAACCGCAGGATCGTCCGCCCGAGTGTGGTTTTGCCGCAACCGCTCTCGCCGACGAGGCCGACGGTCTCGCCTTCGTTGATGGCGAAGCTCACGCCGTCAACAGCGCGGACCCAGCCAACGGGCCGCTGCAGCACGCCCGCACGGATCGGGAAATGCGTTTTGAGGTCTTTGATTTCGAGCAGGCTCATGGGATCGTTCTCTTCAAATCGGGCCTATCCCAATACGGGCAGCGGACGCGGCGCGTATTATCGTTCGCTTCGGCCAGCGGCGGTTCGGGACCCAGCCTGCAATCACTTTGGGCGCGGTCGCAGCGCGCCGCAAACTTGCAGCCCGCCGGTAAGCGCGCGGGGTTTGGCACGGAACCTGGGATCGCTTGGAGTCGTTCGGCGTGCGCGCCGAGCACGGGAATCGAGCGCATCAACGCGATCGTGTATGGATGCAACGGTCGTTTCAGGAGCGCGGCGGCCGGGGCGTATTCGACGATGCGGCCCGCGTACATGACGGCGACGTTGTCGGCCAGATCGCCGACGATGCCGAGATTGTGCGTGATGAGCAAGATACTCATGCCGATCTTCTGTTTGAGGTCTTTGAGCAAATCGAGAATCTGCGCCTGGATGGTCACATCGAGAGCCGTGGTCGGTTCATCCGCGACGAGCAGCGCGGGATTACAGGCCAACGCCATCGCAATCATCACGCGCTGTTGCATGCCGCCGCTGAGTTGGTGCGGGTAATCGCGCATCCGCCGCTCCGGATCGGAGATGTTAACGAGCTTGAGGAGGCGCGCGACCTCGGCATCGGTGGCATCGTTCGGGCGATGGATCTGAAGCGATTCCTTGATTTGATAGCCGATGCGGAACACCGGATTCAGCGATGTGGCCGGCTCCTGGAAGATGTAGGAAATCTTTGCGCCACGAATCGAGCGCAAGCGTTCCTTGTCCATCTTGAGCACATCCTGACCTTCCAGAAGTATTTCACCGCCCTTGTACGCGCCCGGCGGTGTGGCGACGAGTTTGGCGAGCGACAGCGCCGTGACGCTCTTCCCGCATCCGCTTTCACCAACCAGCGCCAATGTCTCTCCGCGTTGAATGGTGAAGCTCACGTCATCGACCGCATGAACCTCGCCTTCATCGGTGAAGAAGCTCACCTGCAAGTTCCGTACATCGAGCAATGTGCTGTTCGTGCTCATGCGGCCTTCGCTTCCGCGGTTCTGAGTTTGGGGTCGAGGGCGTCGCGAAGGGCGTCGCCGAAGAGGTTCAAGGCGAGCACGAGAAAGAACATGGCGATGGTGGCGCCCGCGAGCTCCCACCAGTTGCCGAGCCAGAGACGCTGTTTGGCGTCGTTGATGATCGCACCCCAACTGGGTTCGTTGGAAACGCCGATGCCGAGGTAACTGAGGACGGCTTCGGTCAGGATGAGCCCGGGGAAGCGTAGCGAAAAGTTGATGATGACAAGGTGCGCCACGTTCGGCAGGATGTGACGGAACATGATCGAGAGGTCACTGGCCCCGAGCGCATGTGCGGCCAGCACGTACTGGCGTTCCCGGTGTTTCAAATACTCGCCGCGAATCAGCCGACACAAGCTCACCCAACCGGTGAACCCCATCCCGAAGCAGACGGCCAGCAACCCGCTATCGATGTAGCGGGTGACGTTTTGAAACAGGGAGGAACGGTCAATAGCCCCGCGCACGACGTAGGCGATGGCCATGATCAGCAGGATGCTCGGCACGGAGTCCACCACGGAGTACAGATACACGATCACCGTGTCCACTTTGCGCCCGAAGTATCCCGCGAGCGCACCGAGTACAAATCCCAACGGGATGACGATGATGGATGTGAGCAAGCCGATCTCATAGGCGATACGGGTGCCCTGGACGACCTGGCCGAAGTTGTCGCGGCCGGCGTAGTTGGTGCCGAGCAAGTGAGCCGCGCCGGGCGGCTGGTTGCGGATGTCGTAGTGCGAGACCTTGTAGGCGGGGGTCACGCCGCGCAAATGGGCGCCCCAGAACACGCCCTCGGCGTACGCCCAGACGACGGTGTACACCGCCAGAATCGCGAGACAAACCATGGCGAGGCGGTTGCGACGCAACTGGCGCCAGGCGATTTGCCACAGGCCGGTTGGGGCGGACGCCGTCGTGTCAGTCGGCAGAGGTGAAGTCAACGTTGTGGTGGCCGTGGTCATTTCAATCGAATCCGCGGGTCCGCCCAGGTATAGGCGATATCCGTGATGACGTTGGCGACGACGAAGAGGATGGAGCCGATAAACACGTCGGCGAAGATGACATCCTCGTCGCCATTAAACAACGCGGTGACCGTCATGCGTCCGAGGCCGGGGATGCCGAAGAAATTCTCGAGCAGCAACGCGCCGGTATAGAGAAAGGGGATGGCGATGATCACGTTGGTGAGGATGGGAATCATCGCGTTGCGCAGGACGTGGCGGAAGAGGATGGTTGGTTGGCAAACACCCTTGGCTCGCGCGGTGCGGACATAGTCCTGATACATTTCGTCCAGCATGACGGTGCGGTAGAAGCGGACGCTGCCGCCCACGCCGGCGACGACGCCGATCAACACGGGCAAGACGAGGTAATACGGGCCTTCAAAACCCCAGACGGGAAATAACCGCCATTCGCTGGCCAGCCAGTATTGCGCGACCATGATGTACACGAGCGCGCTGATGCTCATGGCCATGACAGAAACGATCACGAGGCTGCGGTCCAGCCACGAGTCACGAAAGTACGCCGCGAAAAGCGCGATGGTGATGGCCAGCACCAGTTCGATGACGAACATCGGCGCCGTCACGCAAAGCGACGGGAAAAACCCCTCCCGCAGCATGGTGCTGACCCGTTGCCTGGTGCTGAGTGACTCGCCGAGGTCGAGGCGCGCCAGTTGTCCGCACAATCGCGGGAACTGCGCATCGAACACCGAGCGGGGGAAGTTCTGGAAGTTCAGGAAGAACGGCTTGTCGTAACCGCGCTCGTGGCTGATCTGTTGGATGCGGGCGGGCGTGGCGTTCTTGCCGGCGATGCGATAGGCGGGGTTGCCGCCGATGACGCGAAACAGAAAAAAGGTGATCAGCAGCACGCCGAGCGTGATGGGCACTACCGAAAGCAGGCGGCGTATGACGTAGGCTCCCATGGCTCGGTCTAGTGTGGCAGGACTTTGTAATATTTCCAGTTCGCGTACGGAAACGCATGCGGCTTGTAGTCTTGAAACCACGGTTGGAACAAACCATACGTTAGCGGATAGCCAATCAATGCCCAGACGCAATCGTCGTTGACCATGTCGGCCATCTTCTCGTACAAGGTCGTGCGCTCGGGGGATTCGGACATCGAAAGAATCCGCTCGTACAACCGATCGAACTCCGGGTTCTGGTAATTGGTTGCGTTGACGCCGGGTGATTTGTTTGGGCCATAGAACAACTGGAGGAAATTCTGCGCATCGGGGTAGTCGATCACCCAACCCGCAAAAAAAATCTGCGTTTCGCCGTCGTGCTCCCGACGCAGATATTCGGCGAACGTCAATTGTTGGACCGCGAAATCCACTCCCAGTGGGCGCAGTTGTTCGACAAGGAAATCGGCCTCCTGTCGCGCATCCGTGCTGCCGGCGCCGGGCATGATCATCGTCAACCGCAGCGGATGGCCCTGCGTGTCGCGCCCGTCCGGATAACCCGCCTCGGCCAGCAACTGTTTCGCGCGCGTCAGGTCGAACTTGTACGGATACGGTTTGTCCGTGTGCCCGAGGACGCCCGGCGGGATGGGCGTGTTGCCGGCCAGATAGCGGTCGTTGGTGATCACCTCGATGAACTTCTGGATGTCAATCGCGGTGGCGAACGCCTGCCGCAGTTTTCGGTGGCGCAGGTTCTCGACCGAATTGGTGGATTGACCCACGAGAGGGTCATTCATGTTGAACCCGATGTAATAGGTGGCCAGCTCGGGGACCTTGTACAAACGGATGCCTTTCTTTCGGAGCGCATTGGACAGCCCCAGTTGCGGTGTGATCACCTTCTCGAAGTAATCCTTGTTAATTCCAGAGCTGAAGATTTGCCCGCCCAGAAACATCTGCCAGGTGGTGTAGAACTCGCGGATGTCATACTCCACCAGCCGATCGAGCAACGGCAGCGGTTTGCCGGCGTCCTGCAACAGACCGGCATCGCGGTCGGCCGGATCCCCGGTGTTGGGATAGAGTTGGCCGGCGAACGTGGGGTTGCGTTCGTACTCGATGCGGTAGTTGCGCCGCCAGCTTTTCAGGCGAAACGGCCCCGTGCCGACGGGGTGATTGCGGAAATTGCTGCCGTAATACTCGATGGCTTCGTGCGGGACGGCGAATGCATAGGACATGGTGAGCACCCACAGGAGTTGCGGGTATGGGCGCGTCAATCGGATCTGCAACGCGTGAGGATCGGTCGCCACAAATCCCGGCAGCGGTTGGGAGTAGTCGGTCGGTTGGGCGCCGTCGGCGGTCTTCTTTATCCAGTCATTAGCGCCGACCACAAAGTCGGAAAAGATCCAATACCCCTGCGACTGGAGTTTGGAGTCCAG
>JBEKUF010000036.1:0-24248 GCA_049515295.1 Verrucomicrobiia bacterium
CACGACATTCGCGCCGTGCTCACGCCCGAACAATTACACAAGCTCAAGGACATGCAGATCGATGCAGACGCCCGTTTCGACGGCTTGCTGCAACGAATTGCCAATCGCCTCGCGACCGATTAATAATTGCGGCGCGATGAGCGCCCAGATCGATGAACCGACGGACCAACGTCTCATTGAGTCCACCCTCGGGGGTGATGATGAGGCGTTTGCCATGTTGGTGGCGCGGCACAAGCGCAAGGTGTTCGGCATTGCGGCCCGATTCGCCCGCAACGACGCCGAATTGCAGGACATCTGCCAGGAAATTTTTGTGAAGGCGTATCAGAAGTTGAAGAGCTTTCGTGGCGAGGCGCCATTCGAGCACTGGGTGTCGCGCATCGCGGTGCGCTCCTGCTACGACTTCCTGCGCGCGACCCGTCACGACCGCGAAAACGTGCCGCTCGACGGGATCGAACTGGGAACACAGCCCAGCGGCAACGCCGAGCACGCCCGAGAGTTGCTGCAATGGGCCATGGCCAGGCTCAAGGACGACGAGCGGCTCGTGATTACGCTGCTGGAGTTCGAAGAACGGTCGGTACGCGAAACGGCAGCGCTGACTGGTTGGAGTGAGTCGAACGTAAAAGTGCGCGCGTTTCGCGCGCGACAAGCGCTCAAGAAAATTCTGGAGACAAGCCATGAACGATGAACAACTGAACCAACTGTTTCAGGCCGCGCGCGGGGCGCGGCCGGAGACGTCGCGCGCCGAATACGGCTTCGAGACGCGGTTGCTGGCGGCCTTACGTGAGATCCGGAAGCAGCCGACGCCGTGGGCCACCCTCGCCTGGCGACTCATGCCCGTATTTGCGGCCATTGTCGTTGTTACCGGCGCCTGGTCATACAACGTCCAATCCCGAATGGGCGCCGAAGCCTCGCTCGGAGCGGGAGACGAAGCGGCGTTCGCGGGCCTGCTTGGGGGAGAGTAATTATGAAGAACTGGAAGGCAATCCTGGCTCTTGTGGCCGTATTTATCCTTGGAATGATCGCCGGCGGTTCTCTGGTGGGCGCATCCGCCTCCAAACGTCTCCACCGCCTGATACGCGGCCAAACGCCGTTTACGGCCCAAGAGGTCACCCGGCGTTTGACCCGTCAACTGCATCTGGATCCGTCACAACGGGCTCAGATGCTCACGCTGGTTCAGGCTGCGCAGGTGCAGATCACAGACGCGCGCAGCCAGTGCCAGCCACGGGTGCTGGCGGCGCTGGATGATTTCGATGCAAAGGCACGCGTCGTGTTGCGGCCCGACCAACTCGAAAAATTCGACAAACTGGTTGCGGATCGCAAGGCGAAGTGGGCAAACTACAAGGGTGACTGACCGGTTCGAATTCTTCGATCATACGGCGGACATTGGCGTCCATATCTACGGGAGGAGTCTCGCCGAATTATTCGAAAATGCCGCCCGCGCGTTGTCTGAGGCGCTCGGGCGGTTCCACAAGCCCGAAGGCACTCTCCAGAAGACAATCGACCTCCAAGCCGAGTTAGTAGAAGATTTGTTGCACGACTGGCTCGCCGACCTCCTCTACGAAATTGAGGCCAACCATGTTTTGTATGACCATTTCGAGTTTCACGAGCTGACGCCACTGCGTCTGACGGCCACTCTCCGCGGTGGTCCGATTGATTTCACGCGCTCCGAAACCAACGAAGAAATCAAGGCCGTCACTTACCATCAATTGAGCGTCGAATCACAGCCGGACGGTTCGTGGCGGGCGATCGTGATTTTCGACGTGTAACCAACCTGTTGGGTGCATCGCGGGCCTCCGGGGGTAACTCCTCGCGATCGTGAATTCGAGCTGCCGAAGCCAGGCTCGTTTGCGCCCCCAAAAGAAGTCGCGATCCGCCCGACCGCAGCCCGCCAACTCATCGGCTGGAAGTCCATGCGCGGCGACGCTGATCAATACACGTCGTCGATCTCGTCCTTGCCGTCTTGCTGCGCGGGTACTTCGATGCCCTTGATATCGCCACCTTTGCCCTCGTCTTCCTTGTGGGCATAGTAATATCCGCGCGAGTAGTAACTGTAGTAGTATGGGTAATAGTGGTAGTAGCCGACACGGCCTGGCTCAAGGTTGTTGAGCACGAACCCAAACACTTTCGCGCCACGGCTGACCGCCGTCATCTTCGCCACCCGAACGTAACGGCGCGATGTGCGTCCCGCCCAGATGATGAACAATACGCCGTCGACGGCCGAGCCGAGAATGGCGCTGTCCGCAATCCCCATCACGGGCGGACAATCCACCACCACCCGGTCATAGTGTTTGTAAGCCCACTCGAGGAACTCCTTCAATCGCCAGCCCAGCAACAATTCCGCGGGATTGGCCGGATAGGCGCCGCAGGTGATCACGTCCAGTTTGACGACATCACCGCGTTTGATGACTTCTTCGGGCGTCGCCTCGCCGAGCAGTACTTCGGCCAGACCCTTGTCTTTCTCGAAACCAAAATACTTGTGGACTTCCCCACGACGAAGATCGGCATCGACCAGCAGCACCCGATCCTCGACCTGCGAGAACCCGATGGCGAGATTGACGCCCGTGGTGGTCTTGCCTTCGCGCGGCACCGCGCTGGTGACTAGAATCGAGCGAAGCTTCTCGCGCGGCGTGGAAAAGATGATCGCCGAGCGAACGACGCGATACGATTCGGCGACGCCGCCCTGTTGCTTCAGCCGGTCCAGCCGATGCGCGCTGAGATCGTCAGGGTTCCATTGCGCTGCCGGGATCATCCCCAGGAATGGCAGCTGGAGATCGCGCTCTACCTCCTCCGCCAACTTGATCGAATCGTCGATGTACTCAATGAAGAACGCCAATGCCAATCCCATGCCCAGGCCAAAGAACGCCGCCATCAGAAGAATCTTCATCTTCTTGGGGTACACCGGCTCCGGTTGAAGAAGGGCGGGCTCCAACACCGAGACGGTCCGCGAATTAAACCCCTGAGACACATCGATCTTCATCAACTGCGACAGCAGCGCATTGTACAAACTTTGGATCTGATCAACGTCATCCTTCAACGTCTTCCATTCGGTCGCCTTTTCGCCGTCGATATACACGGCGTCGTCCAATTGCTTGCCCAGCGCCGACATCTCATCAAAGTTCTTCTTGGCGACGACGAGATCCGCGTCCGCCTTCTGCCGAATGAACTCGATCTCCCCGTTGATCTGCGAGGTCGTCTCGTTCAATTGCTGCTCGACTTGCACCAGCGCCGGATGCCGTGGTTTGTAGATCTTGCGCATTTCATCCAGCTTGACCTCCAGCTCCCGTTTCCTTCTTTCCAATTCAAACAGTTGCTTGGAGACGGTCTCGTTCAGCGCCCCGAAGGAGTACCGCCCCAATTCATCCGCGGTTTTCGCCTGAACGTCGCCGACGGGAGAACTGTTCGGATCTTCGATCACGACTCTCACCGTGGCCGTCATGACCTTCTGCAGTTCGTCGGTGTAAACGATTCCACCGCGGTCTCCCCACTCCTTGGGCTTGACCAGCTTGTTGCCCAACAGCCCTTGTTTGATGTTTTCGGCAAGCGCCTGCGTCGTCAGGCCATCGGCCGGCACGGCGCCAATACCGGGATAGTTAATGGTGCCGTCCGGCCCAACCTGCACCCGCGTGTTCAGAGAGGGGTCTTCTTCGACAAAGATGTCCAGTTGCATGCCCTTGGAGACGACCCGCTGGGCTTCATTGGAACTGGCCGCCCCCTGCGTGAACGAATCAATACCCTCCTCGCGTTCCGCCGCCAACAAGGCCAGCACCGTCGAGGTGTCGGGCCGGGCATCGAGCAATTCCTTGCGCGTCTTCGCCTCGTTGTAGGCCTTGGCGGCTGTGGCGTAACCATAGTTCAGCATGTTGAACCGTTTGTACCAGGCGAACCCCACACTACCCATCGGGTCCACATGGTTCTGCTTGGCGTAGTCCAGCATCTTTTCGGTCGCGGCCTGCTTCTCTTCCCCGAGCCGTTTGATTTCTCGCGTCAGCATGAGCAGTGCGGACTCGGAACTCTGGGCGCGCTGCTCGTCACGGAAATGCATGTATTCCTCGCAGAGCGTGTTCGCGAAGTCCTTCGCAAAATCCGCTGAGGGACTCTGAACGCGGATCATCAGAATCGCCGCGCCACGAACGGGTTCGACTTTGCGGTCGTAGAGATTTTCCCGGATTTCATCCGGGGTCTTTCGCATCCGCAACTGGACGCGGCGCAACATCGTTTGCTCCGTGAGAATCTCGATTTGCGTAGCATAAAACCGGCTCTCGTCCTCGCGAGTCACTTCCGAAACCGGTACCGACCCGCCGGCCGTCGTCACCAATAACTTGGCATCCGCTTCGTAAATCTGCTGACGGGTAAACAGGAAGGCCGTGGTGCCGGCCATGCTGAGCAGAAAGCAAATCAAAATGAGCCATTTCCGTTTCAGCAGAACGGCAATATACTCCTTGATGTCGACGCTCTCGGACCTGTTTTCCGCGGCGTTTTGATTCATCATAAGCAAGTCTCGTTCGGCGTCCTGGCCCCCTTGACTAAAAGTTGATCAACTTCTCCGGCACAATGATCCAGTCCCCATCCTGGACCTGGATGTCTTTTTCAAATTCACCGCGCTTCATAATTCGGTCCACGTCAATGTACGTGAGGTATTTCTTCCCCGTCTTGTCGTAGCGGATCAGTTGCACCTTGCCGCCATTGGCAAAGGTCGCGAAGTTCCCCGCGGCAATGATCGCCTTGGTTACGGTAAACCGCTCGTCCTTCGGCAGCAGCAATGGACCAGGTCGATTCACATTGCCAATCACGTAAATCACGCCCCCGGCGCCGCCACTCGTAGCCAGCGCGGACTCGATGGCCACGGTTACCGTGGCTTTTTGGAAATAGTCCTTCTCCAGGCCTTCCTTGATCTTCTGCGCCACCTCATCCGCCGTCAGTCCCTCCGCCTGAACACGCCCGAGCGGCACAAAGTCAATCGCCCCGCTGATCGGCACCACGTAAACGTGGTCGAGGCTGTGGTCCTCATCCACGGTCACGCTGATGCTAACGCCGGGTACGATCACCCGCGGCTTGGCGTTGGTTCCGGCCGTTGCATTCGTGTCGGTGGCGCTGTAGGCTGTGCTACTGGTCATGACGGAAAATTTCTCAGGAGACAACACCCGCGCGTTTTGGTTAGACTGACAGCCGGCGGCAAGAAGAAACCAGAGTACACCAAACGTCGAAACCCATCTCATGCGTAAGCGATCATATCTCTGGCTGCCAGCATCGTCAAGCTGGCTGGCCGCGGGCCTCTTGTTGGCAACTGTCTTCACCGAAAAAACGAAATCTCCCTGATCTCAAATGTCTTCGATACAAAACCACCATCAGCAACTCAAGGACTTCCTGTCCCGATCCGACTGGGACAACGCTCAAGCCCTGTGGCTGGAGTTAGCAGAGCAATTCTCTGACCAACCCGAGTTCCTACTCCTACTCGTGAAGGAATTTGCCGACGCCGGACAGACCGAAATGGCCGCTGAACTTGCCTCGCTGATCGCCGAGAGCATCAAGGCCGCCGGCAAGCATCACGAATGGCTCTATGCCCTTAAGCTGCAAGCAGAAGCGAAGCCAACGGACAAGCCGCTACGGGCCGAGCTTCTCAGTGCCTATAGCCAACTCCACGAGTCTGACCCCCGTCTCAGGGCCATCCTCACCGTTTCGGACCTTGATCAAAATCGTACACCTCTCCCAACCGCGATTGCTCGTATCGAAACCTTGCTGGCGCTGCAAGTGGGGACGTACTGCCAGCACAAAAGTTGGGGAGTCGGTCGCGTAAAGTCCTTCGACGCTACGCTCGGACAGATTGTTGTCAGTTTCGCCCACAACCCTTCGCATTCCATGAAGCTGGCCTACGCTGCCGAAAGCCTCGCGCCCGTCAGCATCGACCACATCGAAGTCCGCAAGCTCACCGACCTTGACGGCCTGAAGCGTATGGCCGCGGAAGATCCGGTCGCGGCGCTTCGTCTCGTGCTGCTCAGTCATCATCGCGCGGCAACGCCCGAACGGATTGAAGGCCTGCTCTCGGGCTCGGTCATCCCCGCCGACCAATGGAAAAAATGGTGGGAGAACGCACGCAAGCTGCTCAAGAAAGATCCCCACTTTGACCTCCCGGCGAAGAAGACCGACCCCGTGATTCTGCGCACCGCACCGGTTTCGCAACAGGACGAAATTCTCGAAGCCTTCCGCGATGCCAAAGGCCTTGCCCAGCAGACCGAGGTGGCTCGCCAGTTCCTCAAGCTCGTGGACGAACTCGAAGACGCCGAGCTTTTGATCCAGGAGTTTCAGGACGCATTGCTCGAATCACTCAAAAGAACCCCGGCGAGCCGACCTGTCGAGCGCATCGAAGCGGCCGTCGTCCTCGAACAACTCCGCGAGCACCAGAAGTCGCCCACGGAGGACACCGCCGTGTTGCTGGCCAGACTGCTCTCGGCATCCCCGCATCTGTCCGAGGTGTTGGACGAGTTGAGCACATCGGCTCAAAGGCGTGCGCTCGCCGTCCTCAAAATCACCGATCCCGACCGCCTGTTGCGGGAACTCAACCGGTTTTCCACCCGATCGCTCGATGAGATTCCCGATGTGCTTGCCCAGAAAGCGGACGCGATCGAGCAATGGGTCCATAATCAAACCGCCGGAACAGAATTATTGTGCTGGATTTGCCGGAACATCTCGACTCCCGCTTCCCGCAAGGCGCACCCCTGGTTGGACGCACTGCAAACTCCCGCGTTGCTTTTCGCCGTCATTGAATCGATCGAGTCCGCCCCGAACAAGTCCGTCAGCAAGAAACTGCGCGATGTGCTCTTCGGGGAAGAGGAACTCGTGGCCGACCTCCTCGTCCAGGCCGACACCGAGACCGTGCGCAAGATCACTCGCCTGATTCTTTCCTCCTCGGCCTTCGAAGAACTCGATCGCCGGTCGCTCGTGGCGCGCGTCGTCAAGGTGCATCCATTTGTGCAGGAGTTTCTCGTCACCAAGACCGTCAAGGAGCAGCCGCTCATCGTGTCGTGGGGCAGCTACAACAAGCGGCGCGCCGAGCTCGACGACATCATCCAGAAAAAGATCCCGCAGAACAGCAAAGAGATCGGGCTGGCCCGCAGTTACGGCGATCTGCGCGAGAATTTCGAATTCAAAGCCGCCAAGGACATGCAGAGACTTCTCATGCGCCGCCGGGCCGAACTGGAAATCCTCCTTTCGCGCGCCCAGCCGACCGACTTCGCCGACGCCAAGACCGATATCGTCAGTATCGGCACCAGCGTCACCGTGACCGACCTCGGCACCAACCGGTCACAGACCTATCACATCCTCGGCGCGTGGGACGGCGATCCGGCTCGCGGCATCATCAGTTACCCCGCCGCCCTCGCGCAGACACTGCTGAATAAGAAAGTCGGCGACATCGTCGAAGCCGCCGGCGAAACCACCCCACAAAAATTCCGCATCGACAAGATCGAGAAACCACCCGCCGAGATGGTCCAATCACTGTAGCCGACTCACGGGCTCCCGGGTAGCCAGCGATCGGCGAGATACGGGTCGAGGGGCTCGCGGGTTGTGGGAGGAAGATTTGCGGCAGTGGCGCGCAGTTCCGGCGCGAGGCCACGACGCGCAAACAACGTCGAAGTATCATCCGACCACACCTGTTCGTAGCCGCGCGACAAAAGATCGTCGGGCTGCAACCGAGTCGTCCGCAAGTCGAGAATGACGAAATTCACGCGGTATCGCCGCAACAGTTCATCCCAGTTC
Source organism: Verrucomicrobiia bacterium (assembly GCA_049515295.1). Taxonomy (GTDB): domain Bacteria; phylum Verrucomicrobiota; class Verrucomicrobiia; order Palsa-1439; family Palsa-1439; genus Palsa-1439. Next base: position 7,753 of record JBEKUF010000036.1, read on the forward strand.
GCGCCGTCCTTGTAAAAAAACGCGTGGTTCTCCTCGAACGTCTCGTCGGGATATGTTTCCTCATAGCGTCCGTCCATCGACACTTTGATCCGCGGCGCCAGCCGCCATAAGGCGTAGCTGCCCCAGCGAAACGGCACGGCCAGATTTCCTTCCGCGTGCGCCGCTTCCAGAATGTCCACCGCGCGTATGGGATAAAAAGTGGCTGGCACGGCTGGCTCCAGCGCCGCCTGCGGCAAAAACCACCAGGCAACTGCCGCCGCAATCACCACGTACGCTACCGCGACAGCCTCGATCCGCAATCGTGGCCGGTTGAGATATGGTCCGGCGTAAACCAACGCCGCCAGCCCGAAGAATGGGGCATGCCGCCGATGCAACCAACCCGCTGCTGCCGTTAACGCCAGCATGACCAGACCGCCCCACGTGCGACGTCTCCATCCCAGTGCGATCCCGCCGAGTACGATTACAAACAACAGCCGAAAACCAAAGTAAGGCTCGATCCCCCACACCGCCATCCGTCCCCATTCCGCAATATCGGCGCGCGGATGCAGCCAGGCGGGTACGAGATAGGTCCAGTAACCCGGTCCATACGGGTTGACGCAGGTGGCTGCCAGCGCTGCCAGCCACGTGGCCAGCGCGACGCGCGTCCCCAGCCACGCGGCATACACGGCGATCGCCACGAGGCCCACGACGAATCCACCGTGCACGTTCGCCCACACGAGCATCAGCACAACAATGGCGAACGACGGCCACCGCCGTCCGCCCCGCATCAACTCCAGCCACCACAGTGTCGCCGCGAAACACCCGTACGTCAGAACGTGGCTGCGGACCACGGGCACATAACCCGGCAGCACCGCCAGTGCGCTTGGCATGGCCAGAACCAAGAGGTTCGCCCAGTTCGTTCCATTGGCACGCGAAGCCGCGATGCACACCGCGAGCGCACCCAGTGCCGCCACGATCTTGAAAATCATCAGCGACATCGGCCCGAACCAGTTCAGCAGCGCAAAGAACACGACGCCGGCACCCCATTCGTGGTCAGTCCATCGCGGCAGCGTCGGTGTGAACGCGAACGGGTCGTGGCGCATCACCGTGCCCGTCTTCCACACGTGCGCGCCGACCGCCAGACGCGCCCACAGATCCCCGTCGACGACGCGGTGGTAGGCCAGCACGACGGCAAAAGCGAAGGCCCCAAGCATGAGAGAAACGACCGCGAACAATCTTTCGTTCCGCATCTCGCGCACTCTGAAATGTGCCGGCGTGCGTGTCCAGCGCAAAAGGATTGGATCCATAGCGGCGCCCTCCGCCCAAACGGACAGTTCTGTAACTGGTTGACCCCTGAACACTTACGGATGACCACTGACTTGGTGGGGCCGATTGGTCCGGCACGACCGCTGCTCATACCAATGGCTCCGAGCGTCACACGCACGACGAATTGAGCCAGGAGCACTGAAAAAGATGACACGAAAACCATTGGGTTCACTGAGGCCATTTGCTCTGGCCGCGACACTGCTGACGGTCCTAGCCGCCAGCACTCTGGGCGCGTCTCAGCCTCCGATCTTCGCTGTCAGCACCTTCCAGGCTGCGGTGAGCGCAACGAGTCCGGGCGCCCGCGGGACCGCGATCCTTGAGGAAAAAGGCTCCAACCAAATCTTCTCGGTAACGATCAACGATCTGAGCGGCGTATCAAACGGCACATCGGGATCCTTTGGCGTTTTTGTCACCGCGGCGAACAATACGAATACATTGGCCTACTTGATCGGCCCCTTGAGCCTCCAAGGCACCAACAACACGTGGGTCCTCAAGTACGAGGCCGTCGGCACCGCGCCAGCACAGTTGAGCGATACCAATCGGCTGGGACAGTTGGCCGTCACCAATCTGGAGGATCTCGTAGGTAGGTACCTGCTTATCGCGAACCCGGGTTATACGAACGTCGTCAACGGCGTCACGAATGAAGTCGTCTACGCGGTGCTGTTTACCCGGATACCGGCGTTCACCACCAAGGCCGAAGCGCCACACTATTACCGGAAGTCACCGTTGATCGTACCGGATGTCGATCCGCCCAACCCCCATGAGAAAGGTTGGGTAAAAACACTCTACACCGGCTCGCAAGGGCGTAGCGTGTTCGACCTCTCCGCGTTTCATTTGTCGGGTGGCGGGACATACTCCATTTTCATTGAAGATCCACCGTTCTCGTCGATCATGACCAATATCGGCCTGCTGATGATCTCGACGAACAGTGGACACACCGGTACCTACAACATCGATACGCGCCAAGGGGAGACGCTGCCATTTAGTTCGGCTACAGTCAGCAATCTATCGCGCCGCGCCATCCAGATTCGCGATGCCTTTGACGAGATCCACCTCGAAGGCATCATCCCGTAGCCGTTCCTGCTGTGCGTGAACGGATCGGCGGACGTGGGAGCAGCCGTGTCGTTTTCATCCACGCCGTGGTTCGCCGAGGTTGTCTCTTCGAGGGGTAGCCACTATAACTACTCTCCGTGCGCATCATCGTTACGGGACTGGTCGGCCAATACGCGTTCGGCGGCGTGGCGTGGGACTACTTGCAATTCGTCGAGGGCTTTCGCCAACTCGGCCACGACGTGTTCTACCTCGAAGACACCGAGATGTGGCCCTATGACCCGGTCAACAACACCATCAGCGAAGATTGCGGCTACAACGTCAACTACCTCCGCACCGTGATGGAAAAACTCGGTCTCGCCGACCGCTGGATCTACCGCAGCGCCTCCGACGCAAGTTATCACGGCCATACGGAAACCGAAGCCAGGGAGATTTGTGCGACCGCCGACCTCTTCTTGAACGTCTCGGGTTGCGGTTGGTTGCGGCCTGAATACCTCGCCATTCCCCACAGGGTTTTTCTCGATTCCGACCCGATGTTCACGCAGGTCGCGCTCGCCTCGGGCAAACAAGACGTCGTCGATCGCATCCGCGCCCATGATCGTCATTTCACATTCGCCGAAAATATTGGCGCGTCCAACTGCCGCGTTCCCCATGCCGGTCTCCACTGGATTCCAACCCGTCAACCGGTCGTGCTGGATTGGTGGGACGCCGGCGCCGAGACACCCCGCGACGTCTTCACCACCGTCATGAACTGGGTCTCGTACAAGAACTGTGAATACAACGGCGATACCTGGGGACAAAAAGATGTGGAGTTCCTGAAATTTCTGGACCTGCCGCAACGCACCGCACAGAAGTTCGAAATCGCCATGGGGATGGGGCCCGGCATGAAACGCCCGACGGAAACGCTTCAGCAGAAGGGCTGGCAGATCATCGAGCCCGCCGAACACCTGCCCGACCCGTGGACGTATCGCGAGTATCTTCGCCAATCGAAGGGCGAGTGGAGCGTCGCCAAGGAGGGTTACGTCAAATCTCGCAGCGGATGGTTCAGTTGCCGTAGCGCCTGTTACCTGGCGCTGGGGCGACCGTGCGTGCTGCAGGACACGGGTTGGAGCAACGTTTACCCTACCGGTCACGGACTGTTCGCATTCCGCACGATGGACGAAGCGCTATCGGCAATCGATGCCATCAACGCCAACTATGCCGCGCATTCCCGCGCCGCACGCCAGTTGGCGGAGCAAATGTTTGATGCGCGCACGGTCCTCGCCGATCTTCTCGCCAGGGCCATCGCATGAGCCGTCCGATCGCCATCTTCACCGGATATCTGGCCCGTTACCCGCTCGGCGGACACCTGTTGTCGCAGTATCATTTTCTCGCGGGCCTCGTGAAACTCGGTTACGACGTCGTCTTCCTCGAACACCATGGCTGGCCCAATGCGTGTTACGACCCGCGCACCAATACGATGACCGACAACCCCGCGTACGGCCTGAGCCAGGTCCTGCCGTTCTTCAAACGAATCGGTCTGCATCGTTGGTGTTACGTGGACGCGGCGGAGAAATGGCGTGGCCTGCAGCGCGACGAAGTGCGAACGTTGTGCCGCGACGCCGCATTCGTGATGAGCTCTTCGTCCACCACCTGGATCGAGGAGTTGCGCGAGTGCCCGACGCGTATCTTTGTTGATATCGATCCCGGCTTCACGCAATTCAAGATGTCACCTACTCCCAGCGCGTCCTGCCCCGGTTACGCGTCGCCACACGATTTCGATTTTCACTTCACCTTTGGCGAACGGATTGGCCAACGCGATTGCCCGATTCCGACCCATGGCCTGCGCTGGCATCCGTGTCGACAGCCTCTTGCTCTCGACCTGATCTCGCCGCGCTTCACACCCGAGGCCAAACGGTTTACGACCGTGATGAGCTGGACCGCCTACGGCGGCGTCGAGTATCAGGGTGTGAGCTATGGACAAAAGAACGTCGAGCTGCTCAAGTTCCTTGATTTACCCCGTCGCACCGGCGACGTGTTCGAGATCGCCCTCGGCGGCGTGGACGCTCCCGCCCAGAGATTGCGGGATGCCGGCTGGACCATTTCCGAAGCGCTGGCGGCGACGTTGAGCGTGGATGCCTACCTCGATTACATCGGTCGCTCCCGCGGCGAATTCAGCGTCGCCAAGGAAGCGTATGTCAAGACGTGCTGTGGTTGGTTCAGCGATCGCACCGCCGCCTACCTCGCCTCGGGCAAACCCGCCATCGTGCAAGACACCGGATTCACCAGGATCCTGCCCTGTGGCGAAGGGTTGTTCGCCTTTCAAACAGCGGAGGACGTAGCGAACGCGGTCGAAAGAATTGGGGAGGACTACGAACGCCAGTGCCGGGCGGCGCGGCAAATTGCGCTGAAGTACTTCGATTCGGACAAGGTGCTCCGTACGCTGTTGCGGACCTGCGACGCCCCCGTCCCGCGCTCGTCCGCCTGAGGCGGACTAGTCGGGTTTCACAAACTTCTTCGGCGCGCCAAGCTTGATCAGTTGTAGCTGCTTGGCGCACAGGTCCAACAACGTGGTGGCCAGGCGCACGCTCCGGCGCGTACGCAACTCGAGATAGCCCGCCCAAAGCCCGATCAATGCCAGCGGGAACACCGTCAGCCCCCATAACATCCACAACGGCACTCCGGCCCTGGGCAGCGCCAGCGACCACCACAATCGCGCCGCCAGACACATGCAAACCGCCATCGCGAAGAACGACATCTTCCCCAGGAACGTCCAACCGCCCTCCAAGTGCGCCCGCAACAACCGTTTCTCGCCCCCATGGTTTTCCGCGACGGTTTTCACGTCCACCCGCGTGAAGCGGTCGCCGTAAATCGTCACATCAAATTCGTCCCACCCGCTGTCCGTGCGCGCCTGCCATTGATCGCGGTCGAGCAATTCCAGCAGCGCCTCCAGAAACGTAAATCGCTCGATGCTCTTCTCGTTCCAATAATTGAGCGTATGCACGGAACCCAATCCTCTGTATTGCGCGGCCAGTGCGCGCACCGTTTGGTACGCCGCCGGCGGCGTCTCGCTCCGTCGCAGCCGCCGCGCGTACTTCGGCCACCCGCGCACAATCGGCTGCAGCAGGTACAGTATCGCCACCAGCGGACGCGACCACCAGCGCATCTGCCACGGTGGCAATTCCACGTATGCCGCCGCCACCGTCGCCACCGCCAAACTGGCGCAACCGGTCAGGACGGGCAGCGGCCACATCGCCGGCCACACCATCGCCAGCAGAAATGCTCCCAGGGTGAACACAACATGCCATTCCAGGCTCGTCAACAGCGTCAGCAGCCCGCTCGGTTCCGGCGTGTACAGCGTCTGGAACAGCGCGCTGCCAAACGTGCCATGGTAAATGACGAATTTCCCGAAGAACCCGGCGACCCGCGACGGACTGTAGATGCGCCCGCGCCAGCGCATTCCGCCCAGGCTGTTGAAAAATTCGGGGTGTTTCCGGCGCAACATCGCTTCCGCCACGCCGTACCCGCGCTGCTGTTTGAGGTAGGCCTGGATCGTGTTGCGGCGGTAATGCCAGACAAAGCCAGAATGCGAAAAGGCGATTTTCCGTCCCCGCTGCAGCAGCCGCCAGCAAACGTCCACGTCGTCACCGGCGGCGCGGAACTGCCTGTCGAAACCGTGAATCTCCTCCAGCGCCCACTTCCAGAATGCCATGTTGCAACCGGGAATATGTTCGGCGTTGCGGTCGTCGAGCATCACGTGCGCGGGCCCCCCCGGCGACACGGCCACGCAGCCAGCCACCGGGCTGTCTTCGGGCGGCGGCAAATTGTGTCCCCCGATCGCGCACGCGTCGGTCTTGAGCAAGTCACCCACCAGATAGTACAGCCAGTCTTCGTCCACGCGGCAATCGCTGTCGGTAAACGCAACAATCTCACCCGTGGCGGCTTCGATCCCCGTGTTGCGCGCCGCGCTCAACCCCATGTTCTCCTGGTGGATCGTCCGCACCGTCGGATAGTGCGACGCCACGCGCGCCGTGTCATCCGTCGAGCCGTCGTCCACGAGGATGATATCGTAGTTCGGGTAATTCAAGTGCGTCAGCGAATCGAGGCAGGCGGGCAGCGTGCGTCCCCCGTTGTAACTGGCCACGACGACGCTGACCTTTGGATATTGCGGCAGGGGAAAATATGGGGCGCGCTTGTATTGCTCGGCCACCGCGTAAAACGAGGGACGCGGCTTGCGCTCGCGCGTGGTCAGCCCGAAATACCAATTCTCAATCTGGTGCCCGCCGGTGTGCCAGTCGTCGGTGAACGAAAAAATGAACGTGCCCGCCAGTCCCTCGCGGCAGGCGATCTCGATGTGACCGCTCAGGATTTCCGCCTTGGCGTCCTCGCCTTCGCGCACCGAATCAATCCCGAATTCGGCCAATACCAGCGGCTTGTCGCCCGCGGTGTTCTGCAGGCGGTCCAGGTAGTTGGCAAACGGACGCGGGTCGTGCAGGTACACATTGAAGCTTACAAAATCCAGGCTGGTCGGTTGCAGGAATTCAGTGGTGGGAAAATTGACGAACGTGACCAGCCGTTGCGGGTCCACTTCCTTGACGATCGCGGCCAGCTCATCGATGAACCGGGCGATCCGCTTCGCTCCGTACCAGCGGGCGATGTCGGGCGGGATTTCGTTGGCCAACGTGAGGGCGAATACCGCCGGGTGACGCGCGACCGCCTCCGCGGCCTGCCGCGTGGCGCGCCGGGCGAACTGGATGGTTTCCACGTCTTCGAGGAAACACGTGTGTTTGGGCCAGTAAAAATCCACCAACACCTTCAGCCCGTGCTCCTGCGCCAGATCCAGAAACCAGCGCGGCGGCACGTGGTACACGCGCAGGCAGTTCGCATGGAGCTGCTTCATCAACTCGAAATCGCGTTCCACCTGTTCGGGTTTCGGGAAGGTGCTGCCCGTCTCATCGGGCTTGAACGGCCCGTACGTCACGCCGCGCGGATGAAACTTCTGCGAACCGACCCGAAAAAATTTGCCGTCAGCGACGATGCGTTCCGCCGGCGTGGCCACCCGTGGCGATTTGGCGGACGCCGGCTCCGACACGGCCGCCTGGTCCCCTGACCTCAAAGCCTTTACCGCAGGGGTCGCCGGCAGAGTCTCGATTACTCGGGAAGTTGGCACAGATCCATTCGTGTTGAGGATACTACGACCGCGTTGAACGACTACGAGATACTCTAACAAACAAGCTCACCACCGTCAATCCAACCCCGACTTTCCCAGGAAGTAGAGGGTGCATCCGGACAATGCCTCTCTTGTAGCGTCGGCTGTCCCCAGCCGATAGGCTCTCGACGCATCGATATCTCCCAAAATCACCTCGCTTCACCCCCAAAATGATGCCAAAACCCGCCCCCAACGCCTTTTCCGGTCTGAATTCACCTAACACATTGTAGCCCTAGCCCTTAAACACGAAATTAGGTCGCAGCCCAGTGAGTTCGATTTGGGTTCGTTTTTGGCTTTCCCCGGAACAATTTTCCACGCCGGCTTGGCTAGATTTGGGTTCGTTTTCCAATTCTCCATTTTTGCAGGCCCCCTTGCCCCGAGCGCGGTCGAAGGGTTTACCCTGAGCCTCTCGAAGGGAGCTTGCCTGCGGTGAGCGTGTCGAACCGTCGAACCCGTCGAAGGGAGCGTGGTCGAAGGGGTCCTGTCGCGGCGGTCTACCCCAGCAGGTTTGTCGGGGTCCACGAACGCCGGTCGTCTTGCCGCCCATCCTCCATCTCTCATCCGTCATCACCCATTGACCATCAGCCATCGCCCATCCGTTCCCAATCCCATTCCCTGCCCCTGTGTCAAAGCCAAGCCGCTGGGAGCGGCTCGACGCAACGCCGCAGGCGGCCCGTCAGGGCGAGCCGAGCGGGCGCGAGCGAGTGCAAAACCAATCCTTTCACAACGCGCCAAACATATCGAAAAACAATACATAAGTCAACTCCAAAACTCAAAAATAGTCGTGCGCTTCGCGTGGATGCGCCGCCGCATGCCGACCAACCGCGCCTCATACCGCTGATGTCCTCAAGGACGCGGGCCAGACTCGTCGCCAAAAAGAAATTGGCTCCCCACGTCGGACGGTTTGCGAACGCTGCGGGTGAACTGCCGAGATCTCCCGCACAGCGTTGCGCACTCTCGTCCAGTTAGAGGAGATGCAGTCCCGCTAGAACCTTCCGCCTCGCGAAAAGACAAACGCTACGCACGCTACGGCCAACATGAACCCCACGAAGAGGACAATCGCGTCGAGGTGAACAACATGCCGGCGTATACTGCGAATGGCCGCCCACCAGCAGCGGTAAAGCATCCAGAAAGTACACGCTGCAATGAAACCCGCTGAAAGCCAGAACGCAATGGACGGAGGTGTGATCCTCAACGAATAGAGAACTTGAAATGGCAAGTACAACACTCCGGCGGGCGCGATCAAGGCACCGAGGTACGCACACGGGAGGACCAGCCAAGCCACTGCTCGGCATGTATAATAAAGAAACGGGTGACTCTTGAACCGCACTCCGAATGGGGCGAGGTCACGGGCCATGCTAGAATAAATTCTGTATTCCATGCGTGGACCCTATCTGTCGACACAGGTAGCCGGCGCAAGCGTACGCCCGTGTTCGGCCCCTTGCATCGGTACCCATATGGCCGAACCCATTAAACCCCTGCTGGAACCGCACGGAAAGCACAAAAAGGGACCCCCGCGTCTAACGATTTGTGTGTTATAGGACAGGAATCCGGTCAGAACTGCGGGTCATCGCAACAACTTACCCCGCTCTAAAAGACCAGCGTCCCGCCCGTTCCCCTAACTTCCTGCCTGGGCTTTCTTGGCGGCTTGGGCTTCGGCGACGACCTTTAGGGCAACGTTCGAGGGCACCTGCTCGTAATGGGAAAACTCCATCTCGAATGAGGCGCGGCCACCGGTCATCGACCGCAGTTCGCTGGCGTACTTGAATAACTCCGCCTGTGGCACCTGCGCCTTGATCCCTTGCATGCCGTCCACGGGCTCGACGCTGAGGATCCGGCCGCGGCGGTGATTGAGATCGCCGGTGATGTCGCCCATGTACTGGTCGGGAACGAACACGGTAACGTTCATGATCGGCTCGAGCAGCGCCGGTCGCGCCTTCTGCATCGCTTCCTTGAACGCGTGCAGGCCCGCAATCTTGAAACTGATTTCGTTGGAATCGACGTCGTGATACGAGCCGTCGTACACAATCGCCCGCACATCGACCACCGGAAAACCCGCCACGACACCGGCCAGCATCCCCTCCACGCACCCTTTCTCGACGGCGGGAATAAAATTGCGCGGAATCGTGCCGCCGACCACTTCGCTGTCAAACTCAAAACCTTTGCCCCGCGCCTGCGGCTCGATCTTGACGTACGCTTCGCCGTACTGACCGTGACCACCGGATTGTTTCTTGTGCTTGTAGTGGCCGTCCCCCTTGGCGGTGATGGTTTCCTTGTAATCAACCTTCGGCGTGCTCAGATCGACGTTGACGCCCAGCCGCTTCTTCAAATTGTCCACCACCACCGCCAGATGCTGGTCGCCCATGCCGAAGATCACCAACTCTTTCGTGTTCGGATTGCGTTCGATGTGGAACGTCGGGTCCTCTTCGACCAGCCGATGCAACGCGATGCTGATCTTCTCCTCGTCCTTCGCCGTGTGCGGATGCACCGCGTAACTCATCACCGACCTCGGGAACCGGATCGGCGGGAACTTCACGACCTTGGCGGGATCGCACAGCGTGTTGTTGATGTGCGTGTCCTTGAGTTTGGCCAGCGCGACAATTTCACCCGGACCGGCCTCGCCGATGATGGATTGCGTCTTGCCCTGCATGCTCAGCAACTGGGGAATCCGTTCCTTGCCGTTGCGGGTGGCGTTGATCACGTCCATGTCGGGTTTCAACGTGCCCGAAACCACCCGCACGTACGCCAGATGTCCCGCATACGGGTCCACCGTCGCCTTGAACACAAACCCGCTGAACGGCGCGTCGGCTTTCGGTTCGACACTTCCGCCGTCTTCCATGGCGACCGCGCCCACATCCGCCGGCGACGGCAGTAATGCGGTGACGCCTTCCAACAAGTTGCGAACGCCGATCTCTTTTTCCGCCCAGCCGCAGTAAATCGGCACGGTCGTGCCGCGGGCGACGCCGACATGCGTGCCGTGGGTGATCTCTTCCACCGTGAGCGCCTGGCCGCCGAGAAATTCCTCGAGCAGTTTGTCGTCCTGTTCGGCAGCAGCTTCCTCCAGGCTTTCGCGCGCCTTGTGAAATTGATCGCGCAATTCGGCCGGGACGTCGGCTTCGGGCGTCGTGCGCAGGTTGAGCACTTTGGAGAAGCCCGATTCCTTGCCGAGCGGCAGCTCGAACGGGATGCAGTTCTTCCCAAACGCGCCCCGAATCTGCTCGACGCACCGGAAGAAATCGCCGTTCTCCCGGTCCAGCTTGCTCACGAAGATCAGCCGCGGTTTTTGCATTTGATCGAGCATCTTCCAGATGCGGCGCGTCCCAACCTCGATGCCCCCCACGCCGTCGATGAGGACGATCGCCGCGTCCGCCGCGCGGATGGCCGCCAGCGTGTCCCCGAAGAAATCGGCAAACCCCGGCGTGTCCAGCAGCGTGATCCGATGTCCTTCCCACTGGCAGTGAAACGTCTTGGCGTGAATGGTGATTTTGCGCTCGATCTCGTCGGGCAGGCAATCCGCGGCGCTGGTGCCATTGGCAACCCGGCCGTGCGTGTTGACCGCTTTCGAAATAAACAATGCGGCGTCGATCAACGAGGTCTTGCCGCTCGAGGCGTGGCCGACGACGGCTACGGTGCGAACTTTCGAGATGTCTACTGGCATGTGGAGAATCTCCGTCAAAAACTGGTTTCCCTGTCAGACTCCGCCTCACTCGCCGGGGCGCAAGGCTCGGTGAGATTGCACCCGAAGCCCAGTCGAAGCAAGCAAAAAGCCCGTGACGCCTCAGGCTCAGGATTCAGGCTTGACGGACCCTCTGTTTTGTTCTAAAGACCGACTCAAGCTATCAAGCTATCGAGGGATTATCAATCAACGTTCGTAACAAATGAGGAGGAGACAGATGAGTAAGCATCTGCTGCGCACAGCAATGGTGTTGGGTATTGCCGCGCTCGCAGTTTCGTTCACGGGATTGGTTCACGCCCAGGGCATGGCCACAAACGCGCCCGCGCCGGCCCCCAAGCCGAAACCGCAACGGCATCAATACGCGGGCTTGATTACGGTGATCGACGCCAAGGCCGGTACCGTCATCGTCAAGAAGGAAGGCGCGGAGAGCAAGACCTTCAAGATTGGCGAGAAGACCAAATACAGCACCGCCGACAAGAAGGACGCGGCGATCACGGACATCAAGATCGGCGACAAGGTCACCGTTCACTACACCGAGGAAGACGGCGTGTTGATGGCACACCACATCGGCCCGCCGCGCAACGCAGAAGCCTGCCCAGTAACCAGATTCGCTTCGACCGATTCGGTCGTGGCATTTCGACAGGGAATCCACCAGCGGATTCCCTGTTTTCTTTTCCTCACGCGTCGCGGTTGAAATGAGCGCATTTTGAATATTGGGGAGGGCGCTTCGTCGTCAATCTCCGAATCTGTTAAGTCTGCCGACACGTCACGCACCAGACAATTTGAACGTGACACCGCCTGATAATCTGGCGTAGTTTTAAGTCATCGCCTAGGAGCCATGAAAAAGAGCGTCCACGGCACTCCACTGCTCACCAGAAACAGAGTGCTGCATCTTTGTGCTCTTATGATGTGCTGCCTTGCAATTCTTGCGGGTTGCGCTCGCAGTCAGGGTAAAAAATCCTTTGAATTCTTGAAAGCGGAGCGGGAGATTCTCAGAAACACAAACGAGGAACTGAAAAAGTGCTCGAATCCCAAGCCTCCGTCGCCACCGGATCTTTCAGAAGCGCGGAATGGAATTGAGCGAACAAAAGCCATAAAAGAGTATCGTGTCGCTCTGCGCCATTATTGGAATACCGTTCAACAGAATAGCCTAAAAGCAGAGCGTGTGTTGGACGAGGCAGAAACCAAGATCAGCAGATTAGATTCGTCGGGCATCGGAGACGACGCGATCAATTTGGCGACAGATTATGAACACTTGCTAGGAAGTATGGTTCAAATCCAAGTCGAGACAAAAGCGATTGCGGAACTTTTTCAGGCCGAATTACAGGAGAACAGGGAAGCTGAGGCGGCGAGGCATCTGATGGCAGCGGCACTTGTAGCAGCGGCAGACTACTGTACCGGAGGAGCCTTAACCCCTGTATTAGCCAAAGGAGCGGGCACGTTTCTCACAGGCGTTGCGAGTGACGCAAAGCGAGGCAGTGAGCGATCCCAGGAACTACAGACCCATTCTGCGAACCTTCAGAAAGTTATTGCAGACGTGGAGCATTATCACGGGGAAGTCATCACTAAACGCAGCGAACTGGTCACATCATACCGCGCGAAATTTCCAGAATATGACTGGAGTTCGTTTCTTCCGAGTGAAGAACAAGCTGCGGAGCAAACGCACACCTCCCAATACGAACAAACCGCCGTACAGGCACAGAATACGCCCGCAATTTCAGCCGCATCCGAGCTTGTCCCCAAACGGCATCAGTACACAGGTGAGATCACGTCGATCGACCCTAAAATAGGCACCATCGTCGTCGAGAAACTAGCCGCCGAGAGCAAGACTTTCAAGATTGGCGAAAAGACCAAATACAGCACCGTTGACAAGAAGGACGCGGTGCTCGCGGACATCAAGGTCGGGGACAAGGTCACCGTCCACTATACCGACGAAGACGGCGTATTGATGGCACACAGCATCGGCGTGCCACAGTCGGTCAAGAACAAGGAAGCCACTCAGTAACCAGATTCGCTTCGACCGATTCGGTCGTGGCATTTCGACAGGGAATCCATCAGCGGATTCCCTGTTTTCGTTTCCTCACGCGTCGCGCTTGAGATACCGCGCCACACCTTCCTCGAACTTCTGCTGCGGCAACACAAACGCGCGCTCCGCCGGCTGGGGATCGCCGACGTTGTCCTCCTGGAGCATCAAGAGCTGATCGCGTGTGAACGGCGGGTTCGCCAGAATCTTCTCAAAGATTGCCGCCTGGACTCGCGCGATGGGCAATGGCACATGCACCTTCTTCTTCCGCGTGCCGAGAATCGCCTGCAGCTTGTCATACAATTCATTCCACGTGAACGCCTCCGGCCCGCACAGGTCGTAGGTCTTGCCGATGCTTTCGTCGCACCGAACCGCCGTGACGAACGCTTTCGCCACGTTCTCGACCGAGATGGGTTGGATTTTGCTGTTGCCGCTCCCCAAAACCGGGATGAATGGCAGCCGCCGCACGATCCGCGCCAGCGTGTTGATCCCCTTGTCCCTCGGGCCGTAGATAAACGAAGGACGAAAGATCGTCCACGCCAATCCGCTCTTGCGCACGCATTCCTCCCCGGCCCATTTGGTTTGATGATAGCGGCTCCGGGCATTCTCGCGCGTGCCGAGCGCGCTCATGTGCACGAACCGCTTCACGCCCGCCTTCTTCGCCTCATCGATCACATTCTTCGTCGCCTGCGCGTGCGTCCGCTCGAAGGTGTTTTCCTTCCATTCGTGAATGATGCCCACCAGATGCAACACGCACGTCGCGTCCCGCATCGCGCCTTCAATCGACGGCGCATACAGGACGTTGCCGTAAAATAATTCCACGCCGTATCGTTCCGCCAGCCACCGCGCCCGTTGCGGTTCGCGCACGATGGCGCGGACGGGATAACCCGCTTCACGCGCCTGTTTGACGACTTCCTCGCCAACGAAGCCCGTTGCCCCGGTAATCACAATCATCGGATCATCACCGGATTCGTCGCGCTCATTCCGTTTTCGCCTCGTATTCCACGCGCCCGCCAATCACCGTCTTTAACACTTCGTACTTGCCCGTGAAAATAACAACGTCCGCATCCTTGTGCGGCTCCAGACTGCCTTTGCGGCCGCCCATGCCCAGCGCCCGCGCGGGGTTCAGGCTCGCCATCCGCACCGCGTCGGTCAGCGGCACGCCGGCCAACTCGACCATGTTCCGCACCATCTGGACCATCGTCGATACGCTGCCAGCCAGCGCCAAACCATCCGCGGTCATCCCCACGCCGTCGCGCACCACCGCCCTTGTCTCGCTGACCAGAAACTCGGCGCCTTCCGCCAATCCCCCGCCCGCGGTCGCATCGGTGACCAAACACACCTTGTCCACGCCCTTCGCCCGCACCGCCAGTCGCATCAGTTCGGGATGCACGTGCTTGCCGTCAGCAATCACTTCCACCATCACCCGCTCGTCGGCCAGAAACGTCTCCAGCGCGCCGGGCAATCGAAACGCGCCCGATTTGGTCGCGCTCGACATGCAATTGAACAAATGCGTCGCGTGGCACAAGCCGCGATCCACCGCCGCGCGCGCCTGTTCATAACTGGCCGCCGTGTGACCGCCGCTCGGCAGGATCTCCCGCTCCAACAGCGCGTCGATGAGTTCCAGCGCCCCGGACGCTTCCGGCGCCAGCGTCATTTGCGTGACCAACCCCTCGTGATCGAGCCACGGCAGGTATTCGGCCGGATTCGCGTCGCGGATGAACTGCACCGGCTGCGCGCCGTTGCGTTCCCGGGAAATGTACGGCCCTTCGATGTGCGCCCCGACGATCTGCGCCCCGCCGAAATCGTGCCCGATCGCGTCGGCAATCGCCTGCAACGCAGCAGAAATTTTGTCCGTCGAATGCGTCGTGGTCGTCGGCGTCATTGCCGTCGTGCCGCCGGCGGCGTGAAATTTTGCGATCTGGGCCAGCGATTCGACCGTGCCATCCATCGTGTCGCGGCCCAGCGCGCCGTGCACGTGCATATCGACAAAGCCCGGTGCCACGTAGTTGTCGTGGGCATCGATCACCTGCGCGTCTTCCGGCCAAAGCACCTGTGACTGGGGCGCCACCTGCTTGATCTTGCCGCCATCGACCACAACACAATGCTGCGCCAGCACACTGTGCGGAGCAATCACCCGTCCATTGATGATTACCACCATCTCCCGCGCAGTATGGCGAGCGCCTGCTGGTCAGACAAGCCGGAATGAGCGGCGGAAACGAACCTATTTCAGGAAAGGACGCACCTCACATCCCTTCGCCGTCAACCGGATCGTCACGGCGCCGTCGTCGTCGGTGCGGAGGTAGGTGATGCCGCGTTGCGCGCAGCGATCGCGCAGGGCCGGTTCGGGATAATGGTGCGTGTCGTTCATGTTAACCACTTGCACAACGGTTTCGGGATGCACGGCGTCGAGAAACTCGGCGGTGCATGACGATTCTTTGCTGTGCTGGCCTTTCACGATGATTTGCGCATGGAGGTCGGCGTTATCTTTGAGCAGTCGCTTCTCGACGGTTTCGCCGGCATCGGACATCAACAGCACCCGCGTCGGCCCGTACTCAACGGCCAGCACGAGTGCGTTGTCATCGGCGCGACTGGCGATCACGCCGGGCGGCGGACTGAGCACCCGGATGCGCGCGTTCGGCGCGGAGAGAAGCTCGTCACCGGCCTTGACCGCGCGCAGAGGAATTCCGCGCGCCCTGATCTGGTTGATCCATTCCGCGCAGTATTTCGAGCGCGACGGGATTCCACTCCACACGGCTTGCCGGGACGAAACCTCGCCCGACACGACGGTCAACCCCGCCGCATGGGGCTTATCACCGCAGGTAAGCACGGTCGCGGCGAGGCGATTCACGCCTTCCGACCGCAGGAACGGGACGACGACGTGCGTCCCCTCCCAACCCCCGCCGCCGTCAATCAACAGGTCGTTGTGGCTGCCAGGCACTCTGGCAAAAATCGACGCGCCATCGGTCAACGACAGGATGGTGAGATCGACTTTGTTGGATGACCCGGTATTGAGGAAGAGCGCCACACACATCGCAAGTGCCGCCACGACCGCGACGAGCCGGCGGCGTTGGGCGGGGATTCTCCTGCTGAGCGCGAGCACGCCGAATGCGTAATACGTCCACACCAGCCACACGGGCGGCGCATGGACAAACCGGTGCCCGAACGGCACGGCCCCGAGCCATTCCACGCCGCGAACCATCACGGCGATGAGGAGGCTGTTGGCGTTGTTCAGCGTCAACGTCAACCACGCG
>JBEKUF010000037.1:0-23585 GCA_049515295.1 Verrucomicrobiia bacterium
GCCGGCGCGACCGTCCTGCGCGGCCCGATGGGCTTCGGCGCCAACTCGCACCTGCACACGGCCAAGATTCTCCGGCTCAGCGAAGACCTGCCCGTGCTCATCGAGATCGTCGACAAAGAAGACAGGATCAACGCCTTCCTCCCCGAACTCGACAAGATGATGGGCGACGGCCTCGTCACCTTGGAAAAAGTCCGCATCATCCGTTACCGCGGCACCGCGCCAACCTGATGCCTCCTGGCGCGGTCGTTTTAGTGGCGCAATCAGCGTGATCGGGAAGAAAACACCCCCAAACGAAGCCAATTTTGAACAAACAAAGCCAAGTGACAAACTGTCCCACTTGGTCTCTTAACCAATTGTCCCCCAAGCCAATCCACAACCACACCCACTCCAGAAAATTGGCTTCGTTTGGCAGATTTACATATTTTCGGGTACCCCCCTTCCTCCCGCGTGTCCGCCGCAGCCTTGGCGAAGGTGGATGTACGCGGACCGGCCGTCCGGCCTGGTCGCCGTCGTTTCCGTCCCCTCGAACGCTGAACCCTGAACGCTGAACGTTCCCCCACATCCCATCCGCTATATCAAAGAACAACCATGCTGCAGCGAATATATCGGAACACGATATTAAAGTCAAGTGGAAACCGCATAAAAGGTGGCCCGCCATGCCATGGGGGATAAGCGGCAGGTCGCGCCGCTCGTGGTCAATCCTCGCGATGAACCGCTTTCCATCTCACGTCTTCTGACTTCTGTGACCTGTCTTCTTCTTCTTCCCCTTCTCCACAATCCTCTCCGTTGCACACTCTCGCAATCCGTTCCGACACAAGGACTTGGGTCCATGGCGCGATTCTGCACAATCCCCATGTGTACCCACCTCTGGCACGTGAAATGCCTGTAATACCCCCTCGGAAGCGAAGTATGTCGTACGCGATCAATAGTTCCACGCCTTCAGACGGACAACCGCGGCCCCAGCCGCGCCGTCCGCGTGTGAAGTGGCATTACCTGTATTTCCTGCTGGCCGCGTTTGTTGTGTTTACCGTTTCCCTCAGCCTGTTCCTGAACCACCAGTTGGTCGAGACGCACAAGCGCACCGTCCAGGTAAACCTTCAATGGGTCGCCTGGATCAAGCAATGCGATGAGTTGTCCAAGCAGGTGAGCCAAATCCACGTTCAGGGCAGCGATGTTCTCACCTCGCACGATGTGCCCAAGGAATCCGGTCAGATGGACGCCGCTCTTTCCGTCTTCAACCACAGGCTCTCCACGTTGCGTAGCGAACTCCAGCGGAATGTCTCCCCCGCCAACGCTACGGTGCTCCTGCACGATTGTTCGTCAATCCATGAGATCACGGACGAACTGACGAAGGGAATCGACTTCATATTTTCACTCGTTCGCAATGGCCGGCTGGACCAGGTCCACTCTCAAGTTGCGCCGATGAACCGTGATTATGATAACGTGCTACGGGCTCTGGACACTCTGCGCTCCGATCTGCGCGACCAACGGCAGGCCTATCTCGAGGGACAAATCGCCGGGATCAACGCATGGCAGCGCTACGAATGGTTGTTGGCCCTGCTCATCGTCGTGATGGTAACCGGCATTCTCGTCTACGGCGTGCGCCTCGACCGCCATATGTCCGAGTCCGAATCGGAAGTTCAGGAAACACAGGAACGCTATCGATTGTTGGTGGAACAATCCGCGGACGGGATCCTGATTGTGGATGACGACTGGAATATCCGGTTTGCCAACCAGGCCGCCTGCCAACTGTGGGGCTACACGTTTGAAGAGATTGTCCATCTCAACGTCGAGGACACCTACTCGACGGAAGATCGCGATCTGCCGGCCCGTCGCAAGCAGGAAATACGCGCCGACGGAGGTGCTCATTACGAGCGGAGCGTCCTCAGAAAGGACGGAAGCCGTTTTCTCGCCGAAGTAGTTGTCCGGCGGCTCGATCAGGGTGGGAATCAGGCGGTTGTTCGTGACATCACCGAACGCAAACGGGCCGAGGAAGCACGCCTCCGGCTGGCGGCAATTGTCGAATCCTCGCACGATGCCATCATCAGCACCGATCTGAAGGGCATTATTACCAGTTGGAATACCGCCGCCGAGCGCCTGTTCGGTTACACCGTCGACGAAATCATCGGCCAATCCCTCGCGCGGATCGTTGCCGAGGAGCGCCATCAGGAAAAGGATGACGTTCTGCGGCGTGTCTCCGCCGGCGAGCACGTCGGCCAGTTCGAGTCCCCCTGCATTGCCAAGGACGGCCACCGCATCCCGATGTCGGTGACCGTTTCCCCGATCAAGGACGCGTCGGGCAACATCGTTGGCTCGTCCGCGATCATCCAGGACATCTCCGAGCGTAAGCGGGCGGAGGAGGCGCTACGGGACAGCGAAGAGCGCTATCGGCGGTTGCTGGCCTCGACGACGGATTACATTTACGCCGTGCAGGTCCAAGATGGGCGGGCAACGGCGACCACCCATGGCGCCGGCTGTGTTGCCGTCACGGGGTACAGCGCGGAAGACTACGCTGCCGATCCGTGCCTGTGGATGCAAATGGCGCACCCGGCGGACCGCGACACGGTCCAACAGCAGGCCGAACGCGCCATGCGCGGGGTGCCGCCGCCGCCGCTCGAACACCGCATCCTCCGCAAAGACGGCTCCGTCCGCTGGATCCGCAATGCGATCGTCCTGCGCAAAGACGAGCAAGGGACCGTGGTGTCATACGACGGCCTGGTCAGCGACATCACCGAGCGCAAACGGGCGGAACAAGTGCTCGATGAGACCAACAAGCGCCTGAGCAACGCTCTCGAAGAACTGCAGACCGCCCAGCAATCGGTCGTCCAGCAGGAACGCCTGCGCGCTCTCGGCGCCATGGCCGGCGGCATCGCCCACGATTTCAACAACGCCCTCGCCGCCATCCTCGGGTTTAGCGAGTTGCTGCTCTACCGGCCCGAGATCCTCGATAACAAGACGACCACCAAACAATACCTGGAAATGATGAACACCGCCGCCAAGGACGCCGGCAACGTCGTCAACCGCCTCCGCGAGTTCTATCGCCGCCGCGAACGTGGCGAGGTGTTCACCGCGGTCGATCTGAACCGGCTCGTCCAGGAAGCCATCTCGCTGACCCAGCCAAAGTGGAAGGCGCAGGCGGAAGCCCGCGGCATTACCATTCGCACGGAAACCGAGTTGCAGGAGGTCCCACCGGTCTCGGGCAACGCGGCGGACTTGCGCGAGATGCTCACCAACCTGATCTTCAATGCCGTGGACGCCATGCCGCGCGGCGGCGTGATCACTCTCCGCACACACAGCCACGATTCCCGCGTCACCCTCGAAGTCGCGGACACAGGCACGGGCATGACCGACGAAGTCCGCAACCGCTGTCTCGAACCATTCTTCACCACCAAGGTCGACGGCGGCACCGGCCTCGGCCTGTCCATGGTCTACGGAATCATCCAGCGCCACGAGGGCGCCATCGATATCCAAACACAACTCAACAAAGGCACCACGTTCATCCTAACCCTGCCCGCGCACAGCCAGCCACAAGAGACCGTCAAGGACGCCGTGCCGGAGCCCACCCCGCTCGCCTCGAAACGCGTGCTGTTGGTGGACGACGAGGAGGTCGTCCGCGCGGTGCTGAACGAATATCTCATCCGCGACGGCCACGTCGTCGAACTCGCTGCCAATGGTAAGGATGGGCTCGATAAGTTCCGCCACGGCCGCTTCGACGTGGTGATCCTCGACCGCGCCATGCCCGACATGAGCGGCGACCAGGTCGGCGCGGCCATCAAACACAGTTTCCCCAACCTGCCCGTCATCATGCTCACCGGCTTCGGCAGCATGATGGAAGCCGCCGACGAAAGACCCGTTGGTGTCGATTTTGTTGTCAGCAAGCCGGTCACCATCGACACCCTGCGCCAGGCGATGGCCAGGGCCGTCGGCAACAACTGACGTCCTGTCTACAGTAACGAATCAGGGTCACACATCTCAACATTTGCGCATTTGGGCTGCCCGGAAGTCGTCACGGTCACCGTTCCCGCCCTCCTCCCTCTGCCGCCTTCAGCCACTCCGTGAGTGACCCTCTCCTTCTTTGCGGATCGGCCGCCCGGCTTTTTCGTTGATGCGCGCGCGGTGAGGCGTTACAAGACATCCGGTTCACCCCGTTGCGATTGGGAGCGGGATATCATCATGAGCAAACCGATTCGTGTCATTCAATACGGACTGGGCGCTATCGGACGCGCCGCGGCCCGCGTGGTCCTCGACCGACCGGGATTCCAACTCGTTGGCGCCATCGACCGCGATCCGAAACTGGCGGGCAAGGACCTGGGCGAGGTGCTCGGTCTGACCCGCAAACTCGACGTCGCCGTGACCGACAAACCCGTCGTCCTGTTCGCGCAAACCCAGGCCGATGCCGTGGTCCATTGCACGACCTCCAGTTTCGTCGAGGCGTACGAACAACTCACCGAAATCGTCCGCGCCGGCCTGCATTGCGTCACCTCGTGCGAGGAAGCGCTGTTCCCGCATTACCGCCACAAGCTGCTCGCGGGAAAACTCGATGATCTGTGCATCCAGAAATCCGTCGCGGTCGTCGGCACCGGCGTCAACCCCGGGTTCGTCATGGACACGCTCGCGCTGCTGTTGACGATGGCCTGCCAGCGCGTTGATGCCGTGCGCGTGCTGCGCGTCGTCGATGCCGCGACCCGGCGCGAAGCGCTCCAACGCAAGGTCGGCGCGACCCTGACGAAAGCGCAATTCGACGACCTGAACCAGCAACACAAAATCGGTCACGTCGGCCTGGCCGAATCGCTCGTCTTTCTGGCCGACGGCCTTGGCTGGACGCTGGACGAGGTGAACGAAAGCGTCGCGCCCGTGCTCGCCAGGAAAACCATCAAAACCGAGTATCTCACGGTATCGAAGGGCTCCGTGGCCGGCACGCACCAATTCGCCCGCGGCAGCCGCGGCGGCAAGGAAGTTCTCACGCTCGAACTGCAAATGTATGTCGGCGCGCCGAACCCGCGGGATGTCATCGAGATCGACGGCGCACCGCCGCTGCGGTTGGTCATCGAAGGCGGGGTGCCCGGCGACATGGCCACGCCCGCGATTCTGGCCAACACATTGCCGCGGCTCGTCGAATGCCCGGCCGGCCTGCACACCATGCGCACGCTCGGCCTGCCGCGGATGACGCTGTGAAGATAAAAGTGGAGCGTGGCAATTTGGATTTGTCGTTTTTCGGATTTGTTTCGGATTTCGACATTCGGATTTCGAGCTTTTGATGAACAACATCGTCTACTTCGATCTGGAAACCCAGAAAAGCGCCGCGGACGTCGGCGGCTGGGACCGCAAACGCGATATGAAAATGTCCGTCGGCGTCACCTTCAGCACCGGCGACAGCCAATATCGGATTTACCCCGAGGACAAGGTCGCCGATCTGGTCAAACAACTGATGCGCTCGGACCTGGTCGTCGGTTTCAACATCATCAATTTCGACTACGAAGTGCTCCATGGCTACACGCCTCTGGACTTGCGTGCGACGCCGACGCTCGATCTGATGGTCGACCTCGAACAAAAACTCGGCCACCGGCTGTCACTCGACTCGTTGGCCAAGGCGACGCTCAACGCGCCGAAGATCGCCGACGGGATGCAGGCGTTGAGGTGGTGGAAGGAAGGTCGCATCGTGGACATCGCCGAGTACTGCTGCTTCGACGTGAAGATCACCAAGGAACTCCACGAGTACGGCCGCCAGCATGGCGAGGTTTCTTACATCGACCGCCTCGGCCAGAAACGCAGCGTCAAGGTCAAGTGGTGAATCCCGACTGGTCGGCGGCGGCAGACGCCTCAGCCTGCCGTGATTGACCTTCCCGCCGAGGCGCGAAACCCCAACGGCGTTGCGGTGTTCCATTCGATACAGTAGCATTGTGGTGATGACCTCCAGCGATTCCGACGTGACGCTCATGCTGCGCGTGCGCGAGGGCGACACGGAGGCGCTTCGCGAATTGATCGAGCGCCACCAGCGCGCCGTCATCAATACCATCCATCGGGCCATCGGCGACGCCAACGAGGCCGAGGACCTCGCCCAGCGTGTCTTCGTACAGGTCTATCGTTCGGCCAAACGCTACAAGCCCACCGCTAAATTCACCACGTGGCTGTTCACCATCACCCGCAACACGATCCTCAACGAGCATCGCCGACGAAGCCGTCACCCGTCGCAATCCCTCGACGCGTTGCAGGACCCGAGCGATCCCGAAGCCGCCGGCTGGCAGCCGCCCGACACGTCGATGCGCGATCCCGCGCAGGCCGCGGTCGAGCGCGAATTGCTGGAGAAGATCAAGCAGGCCGTCCAGGAGTTGCCGGAGGCGCAGCGCACGGCGGTCATCCTCTGCCGGTACGAAGGGCTTTCCTACGAGGAAATCGCCGAGGTGCTGGGCTGCTCGGTTTCCGCCACAAAATCAATGCTGCATCGGGCGCGCCTTGCGCTCAAAGACAAACTACGAGGTTATTACTAGCAGAAACCATTCACGAAACTTGGTGTTTAACCAGGTGGACAGGAAGGACATGAGTTGCCAGACCATCAGAGAAAAATTTGATTATCGCCTGGATGGGCGATTGAACGCGGCGGAGCAGGCTGCCTGGGAAGCGCATCTTGCTGGCTGCGCCGAGTGCCGCCGCGAATGGGAGGCGTACGCCAGCGCCTGGCAGGTGCTCGCGCATGACAAAGGTATCGAACCCTCCTTCGGGTTTGCCGAGCGCACGTTGCGACGGCTGACCGAGCGCCCGGTCGTTGTCCGTCCGTGGTGGTGGCGGCCGTCGATTCGCTGGGCGACGCTGGCCACGACGGCTGTCGCTCTGGCGGTCACCGTTTGGGTCGGACAGGAACGCCTGGTGGGCCGAAGGCACGCCGAGATCTATGCGCGGGTGCAGGAAGGAGATTATCTCGAAGACTACGATGTGATTGCCAACCTTGACCAGCTCAAGGGAGGCGATCATCTATGAAGCGGTTCCTCTTCCTCGCGGCAGTGATGATGGGTGTGGTGGCCATGAGTACGTTGGCGCAGCAACCACCGCCACCGCCGCCGCCTCCGCCCGTGTCGCCGCAGCCCAAGCTGAAACAGCCAATGACCGAGCAGCAGCGGGCCCTGGCTGAGCAACGTCTGGATACGCAATGGAGCCGAATGTCCCTCGATGGCAAAATGCACGTGATGCGCCTCCATCGTGCGCTCACCGAGATGCCGCCCGACGAACGGAAATTCATCCACGACCGCGTCGAGCGCTTCCTGAACATGACGCCCGCGGAACGAGCCAGGCTTCAGCAGAATAAACAGAAATGGGAGCAGATGACGCCCGAACAACGTCAACAAGCCCGCGAAGAGTTTCGCAAACGCCGTCAGGAGTTTGAAGAGAGATGGAACCGCGAGCAGGCCGGCGGGGAGCCGCAAGGCAATTTGCCGCCGACGGAGAACAACGCCACGCCGACTCCGCCGCCACCACCGCCGTGAAAATGTTCTTGGTCGCTAAGCAACCGTACACCCCATGACCAAATCACAAACAAACCAGCCAAGGAGACTAAGATGAAACATGGAATTGTCATCGCCTGCATGATGGGCCTTGTCATCGCCGGCGGCGCCTATGCCGCGGATGATTCGACCAATGCTCCGCCCGTGCCTCACCGGCCGATGCGACCGATGGTCGACAACTTGTTAGGGCCTCGCATTCTCGACGAACTAGCGCTCACCAGCGACCAACAGACGAAATACAACGCGCTCGACGCAAATTTCAAGAACGACGTTGCCAAGTGGCGGGCTAACAACAGCCAGTCCGGCAGCACAAACACGAACGCGGCAGCCGGCGGCAATCGCCAGGAACTGAGGACCCTCCGCAGGAGTTACATCGAAAAACTGCGCACGTTCCTCACTGCCGACCAGAACGCCAAACTCACCGAGGCGATCCAAAACGGTCCGGGCCGTGGACGTCGCGGGGGTGGCCCAGAAGGGGCCGGCAATCCTCCACCTCAGCCGCCGCCGGCCGGCAGTCCTCCGCCCCAGCCACCGCCTCCCGCAAACAACTAATCGCAACGGTTTGAATCCTGCGCCGCGTGGGACCGCGTTCGGTCTCACGCGGCGTTTGTTCGACGAAATCTGGCGACGAACGCGCCATCCACGCCATCGCGCGGTGGAAACAGCGAACGCGTCGTCTCAGGTGTGAACCCTGTATGGCCCGTGAGAAAGGTGTCTACCACGGCTTCATTTTCTTAGGGTTCCAGACTGCACGTGCTGTAAACGAGAATGCCGCCGCGTTTCGTGAACTTCGCGGCCGAATCCAATAACTTCGCCTGGAGCGACGCGAGTCGGGTGATTTCCTCTTCCTCGATGCGCCACCGCAGGTCGGCTCGCCGGCGGAGCACACCCGTGTTCGAGCACGGCGCATCCACCAGCACGCGGTCGTACTCCTCCCCGCGCAGGCACCGATCCAATCGCGTCCCCTCGCACGCCAGTGTTGACACGATCGACACGCCCAGGCGCCGGCAGTTTTCACCCACAAGCGCCAGCCGCGAATTTGTCGAATCCGCGGCGATGATGCGTCCGCGGTTCTGCATTCTCTGCGCGATGTACGTGGTCTTGCCTCCCGGCGCCGCGCACAGGTCCAGCACCGCGTCGCCGGGTTGCGGATCCAGCACGTCCACGGCTGTCAGCGTCGACGGATCCTGAACATAGAACTCCCCGTTAAGGAACGATCTGGTGCGGAACAGACCCGACGCGTTGGTCACCCGCCAGCACAGCGGATGGTCGGTCGGTTCGGCGAGTACATCCGCGGGTTTTGTCGACGTTTTGAGCGTATTGACCCGCAAATACAACGCTGGTGGCTGGTTATTCCATTCGCATAACGCCGCCGCACTTTCGTGGCCCAACCGCGTCGCCCACCGTTTCCACAGCCATTCGGGGTGGGAGTGGTAGATCCACGGCTCGGTTTCGCGCGTGGCTTGAAGTTCAGCCAACAACGCCTCGTGTTCACGTCCCGCCCGGCGCAGGACGGCGTTGACAAATTTCGCCTCGGGTTCGCCGCCACGATCCCTGGCCAGCGCCACGCTCTCGTTCACTGCGGCATGGGCGGGTATTCGAAGAAAGAACAGTTGGTATAGACCGAGTTTCAAGACGTCGGCAATGACCGGTCGCGGAGGCTTGTTGACGAGCCGGGCCAGCAGGAATTTCAGTGCCAACTGTAGCCGTAGGCATCCGTAGAATAGCTCCATGACAAACGCGCGGTCGAATTCGCTCAGCGAAGAGGTTCCCAGGGCGTCTTCGAGCAACTCATCAGCCATGGCCCGTGACCGCGGCCAGCGATTCAGCAAATCCAGCGCGAGTTCCCGGGCGTTCACGGAGCGAGGGTAGCCGTCGGGAAAAGATGAGGCTAGCACAATCCACTTGTGTTCGAACCATGCATTACTACAATCTCGCGCGATAACCCAAAAGCGACGGAAGGAAAGGGGTGGGATTGTGAGGCGCTCCCTGTCTTGGATGTGGTGTGGCCTGTTGGTGCTGACGGCTTCGACCGCCTTCGGCGCGCTGGCGCCATTGGCAAGTCCTGAGTTGAAGGTGGATTCGGGTGATACGGCGTGGGTGTTGGCGTCGGCTGCCTTGGTCATGCTGATGACGCCGGGCTTGGCGTTCTTTTACTGCGGCATGGTTCATCGCAAACACGTGCTCGGTACGATCATGCAGAGCTTTGCGTTGCTGGCGGTGGTGACCGTGCAATGGATGTTGTGGGGTTACAGCCTCGCTTTCGGTCCAGATGTCGGCTCGGTGATCGGCAATCTGAGTTGGTTCGGCTTGTGGGGCGTGGGCAGTGCTCCCAATCCCGATTATGCCGCCACCATCCCCCACCAGGCCTTCATGATCTTCCAGATGATGTTTGCCATCATCACCCCCGCGCTGATCTTTGGGGCCGTGGCCGAGCGCATGAAGTTTTCAGCCATGTTGCTGTTCTCTCTGCTCTGGGCAACCTTCGTGTACGATCCGATCTGCCACTGGGTGTGGAATGTCGGTGGCTGGCTCCACAAGCTCAATGCCCTGGACTTCGCCGGCGGCACCGTGGTCCATGTCAGCTCGGGCATGACGGCGTTGGTGTGCGCGTTGGTGCTCGGTGCGCGGCGCGGCGACCGCAAAATGGAACCGCATAACATGACATTGACCGTCCTGGGCGCCGGCCTGCTGTGGTTCGGCTGGTTCGGGTTCAACGCCGGCAGCGCGCTGGGGGCGAACGGGCTGGCGGTCCAGGCGTTCGTCAACACGCACATCGCTTCCGCCGCGGCGGCGATGTCGTGGATGTTTGTGGAATGGAGGTTCCGCGGCAAACCCAGCGTGCTCGGCATCGCTTCGGGATGCGTCGCCGGCTTGGTGGCCATCACGCCCGCCGCGGGGTTCGTGACGGCTCGGGGCGCGCTGATCATCGGTTTGCTCGGCGGCGCGGCCTGCTATTTTGGCGTCACCGTGAAGAATAAACTCGGGTTCGATGACACCCTCGACACCTTCGGGATTCACGGTGTCGGTGGAATGCTCGGCGCGCTGCTCACGGGCGTGTTCGCGACGACGCTCGTCAACAGCGCCGGTGCCGAAGGCTTGTTCCGGGGCAACCCAAAGCAGTTGCTCATTCAAGCGGTTGGCGTTGCCGCGACCATGGTTTATGCCGTCATCGTCAGTTGGATTCTGTTGAAGATCGTCGACGCGCTCATCGGCCTGCGCGTGACGAACGAAGAAGAGGAGCAGGGCCTCGATTGGACCCAACACGGCGAAAGCGGATATAACCTCTAGCGAATTGCGTCTGAGTTCGCTATGGTGCAAGGGCGGCCAACAAGCCGCCCTTTGCTATTTCGATGCGACAGACACATGACATCCTCGCCATTGTCGGACGTCCCAACGTCGGGAAGAGCACGCTCTTCAACCGGATCGTCGGGCGGCGCGTTGCCATCGTGCATGAAGAGCCGGGAGTGACCCGTGACCGCGTCGCGGCCACGGCGCGCTGGGGCGATAAATCGTTCGAGGTTGTCGACACCGGCGGCATCGCGTTCATGGACGACGAGAAAAGCGGTGACCTGATGGCGAACGCGACGCGCCATCAGGCCGAAATCGCCATCGAAATGGCCACGGCCATCATCATGGTGGTCGACGTGACCGAAGGCGTCGTGCCGCTGGACCAGGAAATCGGGCGGAAGTTGCGCACCAGCGGCAAGAAGATTTGTCTCGCGGTCAACAAGGTCGATAACGACCGCCGGGCCCGAAACGACGCCGAGTTCTCCGAGCTTGGGTTCGATAAGATGTTTTCCATCGCCGCCGTGCACGGCACCGGCGTATCGGAGCTTTTGGACGCGGCCACCGAGGGGTTCTCCGCGAGCGCCGATGAGGAGATGCAGCCGCCCGCGCGCATCGCCATTGTCGGCCGGCCCAACGTCGGCAAATCCTCCCTGATCAATGCAATTTTGAAGGATGAGCGCACGATCGTGAGCCACATCCCGGGCACCACGCGCGATTCCATTGACGTGCCCTTCGTGGTGAATGAGAAACAGTATCGGCTCGTCGATACCGCGGGACTGCGGCACCGGGGCAAGATCAATTCGTCGGTCGATCAATTCGGATTGATGCGCGCCGAACGCAGCATCCGCGAATGTGACATCGCCGTCTTGGTGCTCGACGCGGTTGCCGGTGTGACGAGGCAGGACAAGGCCATCGCGGGACAGATTGCCGAGGCAGCGCGCGGTTGTATCGTGCTGGTAAACAAGTGGGACCTCGCCGAGGAAGAAGAGCGGAAAGAGAGAGTGCGCGAGAGCCGCGGTATGAAGCGGAAGAAGAATTTTCGCGAGCAGTATCTCGAGGCGCTACGGAAGGAACTGTTTTTCCTCGATTGGGCGCCGGTGTTGTTTGCCTCGGCGAAAACGGGTCAGAACCTGAATCAATTGTTCGAGCAGGTCGCCGTGATTGAGACCGAGATGACCCGGCATATCGACACGCCGCAGCTCAACAAGCTCTTCATGCGGGCCCTCGACGCCTACCCGCCGCCATTTTCCGGTGGCAAGAGATTTAAAATCTATTATGCGTTTCAAAAAGCTTCCCAACCGCCGACGTTTCGGCTATTCGTAAATCAAGCGAGTAGTTTGACGCCGCATTACAAGCGGTTCCTGATCGACAAAATTCGGGCGGCATGGGCGTTCACGGGCTGCCCAATTATGTTGGAATGTCGGGAACGGGAGCGGCGAAAGTTCGTTAAAAATCAGCGAGTTTGAAAAAAAGTGGCGGCGGGCGTAGTTTTAGCTTGAAACACAATATATGGGGTGCATATAGTCCCGCCCGCACTATTAGCGGTGGTTTCCAACCCCGACGTTGACCGCCGAAAAGTCGCAACCGACCAGCTTTTTTGAGGAGGGGACAGTGATCAATTTGAAGCAAGGAGTGGGGGAGCTTTCTGCGGGCAAGGATAAACTGACCCGGAAGGATTCTGCAGTGGATAGGTCAGTCTCGACGGAACCAACCAAACGCGGCAGACGCAGCGGCCAGATGTCGCGAAACGGTCCGCCGGAGTCGCCAAAGAAAAGTGGCTGGGTGGTGCCGCGCGTGTTCAGTCGCGCGGACGTGAAGCCGTTCGACGAAGTCGAATGGGACCAGCGCACGGCGGAGATTACCGATGAAAGCGGCAGGGTCATCTTCAAGCAGGAGAATGTCGAGGTCCCGAAAACCTGGTCCATCCTTGCGACGAAGGTCGTCGTTTCCAGGTATTTCTACGGCGAGATTGGAACCGTCGAGCGCGAGCGGAGCGTTCGCCAGCTTATTCACCGTGTCACCCGCACGATAGCCGATTGCGGCAACCGCGACGGCTATTTTGCTTCCGACAAGGACGCCGAGACCTTTTACGACGAGTTGACGTGGCTGTGCCTCAATCAATACGGTTCCTTCAATTCGCCCGTCTGGTTCAATTGCGGCCTGCACAGCCAGTACGGGGTGGGCAAGCGGAGCGGCGCGGGCAGCTACTATTTCGATACCACCGCCCGGAGCGTCAACCGCGCCCCGTCGCAGTACGAATATCCGCAATGCTCGGCCTGCTTCATCCAGTCCGTCGGCGACACGATGGAACAGATCATGGAGCTGGCCCGTAGCGAAGCCATGCTGTTCAAATACGGCAGCGGCACCGGTACGGACCTGTCTTCGCTGCGTAGCGCCCAAGAGGGACTTTCCGGTGGCGGACGTCCCAGCGGCCCGCTGTCATTCCTCAAGGTTTACGACGCCATCGCCGGCGTGGTCAAATCCGGCGGCAAAACGCGCCGCGCGGCGAAGATGAACACGCTGAAAGTGTGGCATCCCGACATCAAAGACTTCATTGACGCCAAACAAAGGGAAGAGCGCAAAGCCTGGGCGCTCATCGAACACGGCTACGCGGGGGACTTCAATGGGGACGCGTATGGCTCCGTTTCATTCCAGAACGAGAACCTCAGCGTGCGCGTGACGGATGATTTCATGCGCGCCGTGCTGGAGGACAGGGATTGGACGACGCACTGGGTGACGAATCCGAGCAAGCCCGGCCCGACCTACAAAGCCCGCGAGTTGATGCGCGGGATTGCCGAGGGGGCCTGGACCTGCGGCGATCCGGGGGTCCAATATGAGGACACGATCCAACGCTGGCACACGTGCCAAGCGACCGGACCGATCAATTCCAGCAACCCGTGCAGCGAGTACATGTTTCTCGACAACAGCGCCTGCAACCTCGCCTCGCTGAACCTGATGAAATTCCTCCGCGCCGACGGCTCGTTCAACGTGGAGCGGTTCGAATCGGCGGTGGAGATTTTCATTACCGCGCAGGAAATCATCGTCGACAACGCGAGTTATCCGACCGAGACCATCGCGTTGAACAGCCATCTATTCCGTCCGCTCGGCCTGGGCTACGCCAACCTCGGCTCGCTCCTCATGGCCATCGGCCTGCCGTACGACAGCGACGAGGCCCGTGGACTGGCCGGCGCAATCACCGCGATCATGCACCTCCACGCCTATACCCAGTCGGCGCGCCTTGCCGAAAGAATCGGCCCATTCGAAGGTTACGCGAAGAACCGCCAGCCAATGCTGCAGGTTGTGGAAATGCACCGTGACGTGGTGAAACGGATTCATCCCAGTTGCCCGGAGGTTCTCCGTAGCGCCGCGCAACGTTGTGGCGACGAAGCCGTCGAGCTTGGCCGGCGTTTCGGCTATCGCAATTCGCAGGTCACCGTGCTGGCGCCGACCGGCACCATCGCGTTCATGATGGATTGCGACACGACAGGCGTCGAACCCGATATCGCGCTGGTGAAATACAAACTGCTTGCCGGCGGCGGCATGTTGAAGATCGTCAACCGCACCGTGCCCATGGCGTTGCGCAAACTGGGCTACACCGAGCCGCAAATCACCGATATCGTGAAGTACATCGACGAACACGACATGATTGAAGGCGCGCCGCATCTGCAGCAGAAACACGTCGCGGTGTTCGACTGCGCGTTCAAGCCAGCCAAAGGCCGGCGCAGCATCCCGCACATGGCGCACCTCAAAATGATGGCGGCGGCGCAGCCGTTCCTCAGCGGCGCGATTTCCAAGACGGTGAACATGCCGCAGGAGTCCACCGTCGAGGACATCATGCAGAGTTACGTCGAGGGCTGGAGACTCGGCTTGAAGGCGGTGGCGATTTATCGCGATGGCTCCAAGCGCTCGCAGCCGCTCAACACCTCGAGGAACAACGGTTCTGCGTCCGCCGAAGCCATGGCGAAACAGGTCGATTCCTTCAAATCGCGCATCTTGGAACTGGAAAAAGAAGTCGGGCAGTTACGCGCCCAGCTCGGCACGCCGGCGCGGCATCGTCTGCCCGACACGCGCCGGGCCATCACGCACAAGTTCGACATCGCCGGCCACGAAGGCTATATCACTGTCGGCTTGTTCGAAGACGGGACGCCTGGCGAGTTGTTCATCATCATGGCCAAGGAAGGCTCGACAATCGGCGGGTTGATGGACACCATCGGCACGCTCGTCAGTCTGGCGCTGCAGTACGGCGTCCCATTGGAGACGCTCGTCAATAAATTCGCCCACCAGAGGTTCGAGCCCAGCGGATTCACGAAAAATCCCGACATCCCGATTGCGAAGTCGATCAGCGATTACCTGTTCCGCTGGTTGGGATGCCAATTTATTCCCGGTTTTCGCGAAGCGAGTTCGCCGAAAGCGGCGCAATCGGAGCTACCACTCAAGGAAGTCGCGGAACAGGAGAAGAAAATTGTCAACAAACCGGTCAATGAACTTGAACAGACCGAGGAAGCACCGGCCCGGCCGACGGGTCACCAGGGCGGGATGACCGCCGTGCAACGTCTCAGCCGGACCATCGAGCACTTCATGCAGGACGCGCCCGCGTGTGACACTTGCGGCGCGATTACCGTGCGCAACGGCGCCTGCTACAAGTGCCTTAACTGCGGCAACTCCATGGGATGCTCCTGAATCCACGGAGCCCCTACACACACAGGAAGCCCCGAGGGCAACCTCGGGGCTTTTGGTTTCCGTCGCGAGGCTTGACGGCGGCGCGCGCAGGCGGTTAAATACACCTCCCTTACACCGAAGACGATTCAGGAGACACATTGTATGGCAACAGTAGCAGCACCCAAAGTAGGCGTCACGCACGCGCGCCCGAAGGCGAAGGACGACAAGGCGGGCGGCAAGAAAGAGCAGAAGGTCGTTTATCCGAGCGATTTCGGCTCGCACACCAGCATGGCCAATGAAGAACTGACCGGCAAAATCATCGCGGCCAGGCAGGATGCCGCCGATCCGTGGGTTGTCTTGAAGGACGAACGCGGGGACTACGCCACGCGCAAATCGCGACTTGATTCCGGGTTGGCTGACCCGAACCGCTGTGCCGATCAACCCGTTCGCGACAAGGCCGTCAAGGATTTGACCGCCGCCTGATTCACGGGGCAGGCTTCGTGCCTGCCGGTGATTCCATGGCACGGGGCAGCCACAGCGGGCTGCTTCTGCATTTTTCCATGGCAAACGAACCAACAACGCCGCCCTCCGATTTTATCCGCGACATCGTCCGCGAACATGTCGCCGCCGGGAAGTACCAGAAGATCGTCACGCGGTTCCCGCCGGAGCCGAATGGCTACCTGCACATTGGCCACGCGAAATCGATCTGCCTCAATTTCGGCATCGCCCGCGAGTTCAGCGGCCAATGCAACCTGCGCATGGACGACACCAACCCGACCAAGGAAGACGTCGAGTACGTCGATTCCATTATCCAGGACGTCGAGTGGTTGATCGACGGCTGGGCGGATGACAAGCTCGGGTTTAAGCCTGCGGGCAAGACGCCCGAGCCGCAGGCAATTGACGGCAAACCGGATTTCTATCTTGGCCCGGTAAACCCGAAGTCGGCCCCGAAAGGCGAGAAACTGGAGCCATTCTATGCGTCGGATTATTACGACCAGATTTATGTGTGGGCAGTCGAGCTGATTCGGAAGGGCAAGGCGTACGTGTGCGATCTGTCGCCGGAGGACACCGACCGTTATCGGGGCTCGCCCGACAAGCCGGGCACGGACAGCCCGTTTCGGAATCGTTCCGTCGAGGAGAACCTCGATTTGTTCGTGCGAATGAAGAAGGGCGAATTTCCCGACGGCAAACGCACCCTCCGCGCGAAGATCGACATGGCCTCGCCGAACATCTGGATGCGCGACCCCGTGCTGTACCGCATCCGCCATACGTCGCACCATCATACGGGCGACAAATGGTGCATCTACGCCATGTACGATTTCGCCCATTGCCTGAGCGATTACATCGAGGGCGTCACACACAGCATCTGCACGCTCGAGTTCGAGGTGCACCGTCCGCTGTACGACTGGATCCTCGAGAACCTCGACCTGCCGCGGCCGTTGCCGCACCAGTACGAGTTTGCCAAGCTGATTCCCACGTACACCATCGTTTCCAAGCGCAAACTGATCCAGCTCGTGAACGACAAGGTGGTGTCGGGCTGGGACGACCCGCGCATGCCGACGATCAGCGGCATTCGCCGGCGCGGCGTGCCCGCCGAAGCGGTGCGCGCGTTCGCGATTGGTGTCGGCGTCACCAAATTCAACAGCGTGACCGACATGGCCGTGTTCGACCACGCCATCCGCGAGAACCTCAACAAACGCGCCCTGCGCCGGCTCGTCGTGTTGCGCCCGCTCAAGGTGGTCATCACCAACATTGACCCGCATCATTCCGAGGAACTCGACGCGGTCAATAATCCCGAAGACCCCTCCGCGGGCACCCGCAGAATCCCGTTCGGCAACAAGCTGTACATCGAGCAGGACGATTTCATGGAGAATCCGCCGCCGAAATTCTTCCGATTGAAACCCGGTGGCGAAGTGCGGTTGAAATACGCCTACATCATCAAGTGCGACGAGGTCATCAAGGACGCCAGCGGCCACGTCGTCGAACTCCGCTGCACTGCCGACCTCGGCAGCAAGACCGGCGGACCGACGTCTTCGCGGAAGGTCAAGGGCACGATCCACTGGGTCTCGGCCGCCCACGCCATCGACGCCGAAGTCCGCCTCTACGACCGGCTGTTCACCGTCCCCGAGCCGGACGCTGGCGGCGATTTCAAGGCCCACCTCAACCCGCACAGTTTGGAGGTCGTTACCGCCCTGTGCGAGCCGAGCCTCGCCTACGCCCAGCCCGAACTCCGCTACCAATTCGAACGCCTCGGCTATTTCACCCTCGATCCCGATTCCAAAATGGATTCGCCCCGTCCCAGCGACCACAAACCGGTGTTTAATCGGACGATTACTTTGAAAGATACTTGGGCGAAGATTGAAGCGCGGAAGTAAGATTTGAGTCAGGCGCTCACAAGAAAGATGATAGGTGGCAGGTATCCGCTCGCCGGGTACTCCTGGGGGTACGATTTCAAAGCGATGTCTCACCATTTCGGCGAGACGGCCCTGAAGCGATTTATCGAACGCCTCGCTTCGCAGTGTTCCAAACAGACGAAAGTGTGGAACCACGATCTCAACTCTCAGTGGGTTTGCCGCGACTACCTCGCTGTCAAGATGATCCTGTCCTCCTCCGTGATGCTCGAAAGCCTCGAATACGCTGAAGAGAAGAACCTTCGGTTTGTTATCTCCTACCTCGAATACTATTCGGTGTTGAGCTTGCTAAGGGCGGTCGTTTTCACAGATCCCAATACACATTGGAATTCTGGGGACGTGGTCTACCAGAATCACCGGGCTACGATTAACAACTCAGCCGCAATCATAGCGAAGCTCGATCGACAATTGTCCAAGACGATCAAGGAACAAGTTGAGTACCTAAAGGCCTACCGTGAACTGATTTCTTACAACGCACCTTCAAGCGGAGATGCCTTTCCACGACTCAAGCTGCCCTTGACGGTGATGGAGCTATGCCGATTGCTCGCTGAGGTCGCCCAACTTCAGTCCGAGGTGTTTGAGCGTTCGGTTGGGAAACACGCAAAGACAGGCTTCAGTCTGAAGCCTGATTACATACGCTTCGTTTGTAGCCGAGAAATCGAGGGCTACTCGTTTGACGACCGTGAGGATGCATACCGGTTGGATTACATTCGCAGGAAACACCCCTTTCCCACCGATCTCCTTCACATGATGTCCGAGGGCCACGTGGAGGATTTCTTCGGGTCTTGGTGCGCCAAGGAAGAAGAAGACGGTGTCTTTGACCCGGATGATGATTGGCGCATCATCTTCGATGTTCCCTAGCCACTCGCAGCGGCCAGCCTGCGCAGCTTCAAAACACCTTGATACCTAAGCAGTTTCTTTGCCTCGAGTGGCTACCTCGCACACAGCCACAGGCCATGATACATGGCACTACCATGTATCGCCGATCACCGGTTCTGCGAGTGTCGGGACGGGGGATTCAGTAGGACGTTGACTGTCCGGGTGAAGGCGGTCCACTGGCGGCGCTGCTGTTGCCAAAACCGTTGACCGCGCGTCGTGAGCCGGCAATAGCGGCCACGTGGAACGTGGTGAACCTCGACCGGCCCCGCAAGCTCTCGGGCGGACGGAGGGTGACAATTGCAAGAACCGCTACCCAGATGTTTCCCGATGAGCGTCCTAGTGTGACCTGGTGTCCGCGTTTGCCTGATACATGGTAGTACAATGTATCTTCGCTTGCGAACCACGACTTGTCTTCGGATTGCTTGCACCTGGCACCTGTCGGTGGGTGTCTGATGCATGGTACTACAATGTATTATCGCTCCAGCAAGCCGTGGGGAGTCAGGCAAACATATATTTACGCGAGCGAGTTCCACACAGCACGCACGATCTGTGGCGGAGTTCTTTCCCATCGGCGGTTGCCAGGTGTTGGACTGTGCGGCGCATTGACCGCGTAACCGAGCCACGGTTGCGCGTTACGGGGTGAGCAAGGAGTTGACGGCGCGGGTGAAGGTGGTCCACTGACGGCGCTGGTGTTGGCAGGCGCGTTGGCCACGCGGGGTGAGGCGATAATAGCAGCGCTGGCGGCCGTCCTTTGGTCCCTTCCAATGACTTGTCACCAAGCCCTGTGTCTCCAAGTGACGAAGGACCGGATAAATCGTGCCATCCTGCCAGTTCAACGTACCCTTCGATTGTTCGAAGATCCGCTTGCGAATTCCGTAACCGTAGCTCGGCCCGGTCCGCAACACGTCGAGCACAATCAAATCATACGTGCCCGTCGCCAGGTTTCTCGCATACTCGTCCCGCTTCACAGGTGATACATTGTACTGCAATGTATCATTACGAAACAACAGGTTCTAGAAGCCATCTCGGGAACGGAATTGTGGCAGTATTTCTCCGCTCCGTATTGTGCTTTTGCCCAAAACCGTGCGATTTTCATTACGCAGAGCGCCACAAAGGCCAAGCTGGCATGTTTATAGGATGGTTTCTGATTAAGAGCGCAGTGGCTCCGTGGGCGGCGGTGGGTGCGTCTTGATACTGCCGCCATTGTGGCGTCGGCTGCCCCCAGCCGAAACTCTGTGAGTGCCCGCTCGGATGCGCTGAGGATTGCGCCGTCGGCAAACATTCGGCGCGTGTCAGTTGCGCCCAAGACGACATGGGCGCGTCTCGCCTTCGGTTCGGCTTGCGACCTGGGCGCGACATGGTCGCGTCTCGAAGACTCGGCTCCGTCGGACTCGGCTTCGCACGCCACACCGCCCGATGCAATTTGTCAGGGTTGGCGTGCCAGAGGCACCCGGCGGCGGTGCATTTTTGCGTCGCAGACGTTCGACAGATCAGGAGGCCACAGTTGCCTGTTGGCGCCGCGCGGGATAATCGCTACTAGCTGCTGCCGCCGGCGGCGGCGATGGCTTTGCGAATGCGGGGTTCATTGCAGCCGATGATGGTGTCGACTACGTCGGCACTCTTGTCGTAGATGATGATGTGCGGAATGCCGGTGACGTTGTATTCCTGCATGAGGTTGCGATGTTTATCGACGTTTATCTTTTGCAGGACGATGTCGGAATTGCCTTCCGCAATCTTCTCCAGGACCGGGCCGATCTTTCGGCACGGGCCGCACCAATCGGCGTAGAAATCGACGATCGTTATCTTGCCGCGCTCCGGCTGGATGGACCCACTCGCGGGGGCACGGGAGGCCGATGCGGGCAGAGTCGCGGGTTTGGGCCGAGGCGGCGGTCTTGTGGGCGCTTCGGTTTTCTCGTCGCTAACCGTGATATCGGTGACCTCGGCCGCGGCAATAAGTTGTTTCACGCCATTCGGGGCCGCCAACGTGAACAGACCATCTTCCAGCGCCAGCAACTGTCCATTGAAAGTAATGTGATCACGGGTGGTGACCATGGCCGTTTTGGAAACAAAATTGATGCGCCTGACCTGCTGGAAATCCACGTGGTTGACGCTGCCGTCCCTGTCCGCAATCTCCAATCTCTGGTTAAACAGACTCAGAACATGACACTGGGTCTTCGTGCCGTTTTGGAATTCGACCACATCCGCGCGGGCGCCGACAGCAGCCGCGAAACACAAGCCGGCAAGCAATATTCTCTTCACAACGGGTGATGAGAGCAGGTTTTCTGCCCGAAACTTACCGTCCGCCCTCACGGTTG
Source organism: Verrucomicrobiia bacterium (assembly GCA_049515295.1). GTDB lineage: Bacteria > Verrucomicrobiota > Verrucomicrobiia > Palsa-1439 > Palsa-1439 > Palsa-1439. The sequence continues at coordinate 21,052 of JBEKUF010000037.1, forward strand.
CGGCCAATGATCGCGCGGCCCGGTCCGTTCCCGTCACTTCTTCTGCTCGTGGACGCTGAGTTGTTTGACGCCGTCGAACATGTACCAGATGCCGGACACGAGGGTGAAAAAGCCGGCGGCGTAGAGCGTCCATTGGTATGACGGGCGTTCGATTTTCAGCAGCACCCAACCGAGGGCGATCATCTGGAAAAACGTCGCGCACTTGCCAACGACGCGTGGTCGCGCGATCACGCGGCCCGCCAGCATATGAATCAGCACGCACCCGCCCAACACGATCAGGTCGCGGCTAACCACCAGCACCGGGAACCACAGCGGTAGCAGTTCGAACGGCGTGCCGTCCTTGAACCGGATGCTCAGGAGGATCAGCGCGGAGACGAGCAGGGCCTTGTCTGCCAGGGGATCGAGGTAGGTGCCCAATTCGCTCTTTTGGTGGTACCGGCGCGCGATGTAACCATCCACGGCATCGGAGATGGCGGCGATGGCGAACACCGCGCAGGCCAGGACTCGCTCCCACTCCAGCTCCTGGTCCTTCTGGTAATCGCGGATGTAATCCAGTGTCAGCCACACAAACACCGGAATCAACAGGATGCGCGCAATCGTGATTTTATTCGGTAGCGTCATGAGCGAAACTTCTTGGCGGCCCGCTGCAGCCGCGCCAGCACGCGGTCGCGACCGAGCACTTCCAGCATGTGATACAGCGACGGGCCGGCGGATTTACCGCTGACGGCGACGCGGCACGGATGAATGAGTTCGCCGGTCTTCACGCCAATCTCCGCCGCGAGCGCTTTCAAAACCGTTTCCAGGCTGGCCGCGTCCCACGAACTGGTTGCGGCGAACTTGTCGGCGAGCTTGATCAGCCGTTCGCTCGTCTGCGGCGCGCTACATGACTTTTTCACCGCCTCGGGATCGAACGGGTAATCATCACTGAAAAAATAAATCGTCCAAGAAGGCAACTCTTTGAGGAGTTTGACCTTTTCCTTTACGAGGCCGAGCACCCGGGGATCATCGTGGCCGCCGGTGAACGGCCGCGCCAACTCGATGAATCGCTCGAGCGGCATCGCGCGCAGGTATTCGCCGTTCATCCAGATCAATTTGGAGGAATCGAACCGGGCGTTGTTGCGCAGGATTTGCGGGAGATCGAACAGTTTGACCACATCATTGATCGGCAGGATCTCGCGGTTGTCCTTTGGCGACCAACCGAGGAGACAGAGGTAATTGCGCACGGCTTCCGGCGCGTACCCGTCTTCGATGTACGTCTGAAGAGACGCGAGCCGGGCCTTGGCGGGCTCCGGGTCGCTCTTGCTCATCTTCGTGCCGTCGGGATTGAGAATCATCGGGATGTGGGCGTATTTCGGCGGCTCGACGCCGAACGCGCGAAACAACGCGATGTGCTTGGGCGTGTTCGAGAGATGATCTTCGCCGCGGATGACATGCGTGATCTTCATCTCGATGTCGTCCACCACATTGACCAGATGAAACACCGGATTGCCGTCGCTGCGGACAATTACAAAATCGGGGTCGAGCATTTCGGTTTCGTTCAGCGGACGCACCACGCCGCCCGCGATGAGGTCCGGCACTTCGATCGGCTGGCGCGTCATTTTGAAGCGAATCGCGCCCTCGCGTTCGTACGCCAGATTTTTGTCCTTCAACTCCTGGATGCGGCGCTTGTAAATGTCGGCGCGCTGCGATTGAAAGTACGGACCGAACGGCCCGCCGATTTCCGGACCCTCGTCCCAGTCCAACCCGAGCCACCGCAACCCGTCAAGGATGGTGCGCAAGGATTGTTCGGTATTGCGTGCCGTATCGGTATCCTCAATGCGGAGGACGAAGACGCCGCCGGCGTGCCGGGCGTACAGCCAGTTGAACAGGGCGGTCCGCACACTCCCAATGTGCAAAAAGCCGGTGGGGCTGGGCGCGAATCTGACACGAACGCTCATGGTGTCTGCGAAAAATAGCAGACGTCGCTCGTAAGTCGCAAGACCCAATCGGATTTTTACCGTCAGGAGAGCGCGGTACCGTGGTGGCCGGTTGAAGAACCGGTGACGGGGTGTGGATGCTTGGACCGCTAATACGGCGGATGCGACTGCGCCCACAGCAACCGCAGGGCGGTCCCCAAGGCGAGCAACAGGTTGAACCACGCGAGGATGAAGCTGAGATAATACGCGGTCAGCGGCCTGGCGACGGCCGTCTTGATTTCCTTGTACCGGCGCAATTCGCCGAACACGCGCCAAAACAACAGGCCCGTTGGAAAGCGCGCGCCGCGACGGTACAGAGTTGGGCAGATAACGATCCAGTGCATCAAGACGCCGGCGACCAACGACACGCCGAGCAAGACGACCAGTGCCAGGAGTTCCCGGTTATCAGCTATCAACTTGAGCATACGCTACAAAGACTGCAGGAAGTCTGCCAGTTCCATGGCGTTGGGGCTCTTGGCCGTGCGCACGTAGTAGCCCGACGCGGCCACGCCGATTTGCAGCGAGATTCTGTTGTCCGCGCCGATCAGTTTGCCGAGGCAGAAACCGGCATTGAAGTGG
>JBEKUF010000038.1:0-23562 GCA_049515295.1 Verrucomicrobiia bacterium
ATAGTGTTGTTTGTCGCGCTAAAATTCGTCATCACCTGGTCCAACGTCGCCGGTCGCGTCGCCGAACCCAACCGCGCGGCAGACCGGGGTGGCATCTTCTGGCTGTCCAACGACCCGTACTACGACCGGATGCGCCCGTGGAGTCTGTGGGAATGGCGCGGCGCGAACCCGTGGTCGACGTGGAAGATGTCGGACGAGGAACGCGACCGTTACGCGAGCTACCTTGCCCGCAGCGGGCAGAACGAACTGCGGGCCGCGTTGCTCTGGATTCGCGAGAACCCCGGCCATTACACGCAGGTGTGTCTCGCGCGGCTGCGGACGGAATTCAGTCCATACACGGGCGAAATGTCGCCGCGCAACCGCCTCGTCTCGACCGTTGTCTGGCTGCTGATTTTTCCGTCGGGGTTTTATGCGCTCTGGCGGGCGCGACGCGCCGACAGCGCCGAGTTTGTGCTCTGGATGATCACCGCCATGTTCACCTTCGCCACGTTCGTGACCGAAGCCCCCGACCTCCGCTATCGTATGCCCGTCGATCACCTGTTAACGGCGTTCGCAGGCGGGGCCTACTGCGAATGGCTGAACTGCTTGCGACGTGCCAATCCGTCGAAGGCGGCGGGCGGCTAGCGGCTTTTGTATGGGACCCCTGCGTTGTACTGACGACCAACGGCGCGACAGGAATCTGACGGAACCTGTGCGGAGGTTCCACCCTGCGTGAGCCATCAGGTCTGGTTTTGGCCTGAGCGGACAGGCCCTTCCGGTTTCACCCCGTGAGCAAACACCGCCCATCCGAAGAGATTGCCAAGGCCAACGAGGAACCATTGTCGTTGTCTCAGAACGAGACCTCCCAGGATCAAAATCGGCGACAGGATGGTGAACAAAACATTCCGGGCGAAACCGACACGTTTCACGTAAAACCCGCGGTCGTGCAGCAGGTAATACAGGCCGCCCTTCGAGAACGGCTTTATGTGCGACGGGTCATCGTAGAAGTTGATCGGGCAATTGTATCTCCTGCGCCCCAGGGAGAATGATGGAAACAGAATCGATCGCGTGCCGGGTGTCTCGATGTACCACGAGCCGCCGGGCTTCAAGACACGGCTGATTTCGCCAACGGCCCGGTCATAGGAACCCGGAGGAAGATGCTCGAACAAATGCATCGTCGTGACGCAGTCAAACTTGCCTTCCAAGTGGGCGGGCAATCCCTGCGTCACGTCGGCGACGAAAAACGATATTTCGGGGCCGGCCTGTCGCGAGAAGTCCTGGATGTCCGTGGCGTGTACGTTCACGTCAGGCCGCAGAGTCTTGAACAACCGGGCCCGGTCACAATAGGAGCACCCGATTTCCAACAGCGAGCTGTTCGGGGGCAATTGGGAGATGAGCCGGTGCCGATACTCCAGCCAGGGGCACGCCTTATAGAATCGCCAGAGTTTCACCGAGATCGTCGCATATAACTTGTTGCCCGCTGCCAACGTGGGTCTCTATTCTTTCATTATCTCTTCCCTTCACAGTTTTGCAAGCTCGCTCCAGCCCCCGACTCGGTTCTCTTTGCCGTGGGGGGAGTGTTGGTGGCATCGGTCGCAACGAACACGCCTTTCCGACCCGAGGTGGGTCTGGTATTTTGCGAGAGTCTCGCAGGTGCCTGCGGCAAGGCTTTTTTGTACTGACAACCCATGGCGCGACAAAATATGATGGAAGCAATGCCGTGGGTTCCACGGCAAGATCGGATCGAGAACCTTGCGCAATCTCACGGCAACTGCGACGAACCTCATCAACAGCGAGTCACCGAAAACTTCGCGGATCTGCCTTACGGTGCTGCTCGTTTTCGTACTGTTGGCTGCGGGCTTGATGGTGGCCATGGGAGCCACAGTGACGCTGCTTTATCCTGCGGATGTCCCCGCCATGCTCGACGGTGGTTGGCGAATCATGAATGGACAAATCCCACACGTGGACTTCTTCACCCCCATGGGGCCGGTGACATTCTTGATCGTTGCCTTTGGCATGAGGTTGGGAGGGGCATGCGTGAGCAGTATCGCGTACGCAAACGCAGTGTTCCTGGTCGTATTTTCCCTGTGGGCTTGGGCCGTTGCCCGCACGAGGGTGACGGCGGCTCTGAGCTTTCTGTTTTCCCTGTATGTCGGGTTTATGGTCGCGGCGAGTTCCGTCTACGGTCACAGTTTCAAGGGACTTGGGTACAGTGCCATGTATAACCGATATGGCGTGGCCCTGACCGCGCTGGTGTTCCTTGAGGCCTTGGGATGCCCGCGGCATCAGTTTCGTCCTTGGTCGTACGTAATTCAGGGAGTGTCCACGGGGCTTGCGCTGGCAATCACGTTTTTCTTGAAACTCAATTTCTTCGGCGTCGCCTTCTTGGGGATCATGGCGGGAGCGATCCTGGCACCTCAAAGCCGACACCGATGGATTGGGTTGTGCGCTGGGGCCTTGGCGGTCTCGCTGATGATGCTGGCTTACCTGCGATTCGACGTCGCCGCCTTCTACCATAATATGAGCATGGCCGGCCGGTTACGGGGCGTTGGCTTCCTCCGAAATGCGTTCGGTATGCTAACCGATCCGGCGGTATTTAGCTCGGTGTTCTTGATGGCGACTCTGTGGTGCATTGCTCCCGTACCCGATGGCTACTACCGATCGTGGATGTCGCCCAGATGGGGGCAGGGACTGCTCGTCCTGTTCCTGGTTCTCGCTCAGGCACTGCTCTCGTTGACAAACACCCAACCGCCCCTCCCCACTCTTTTCCCGGTGGCGTCGTTGCTCATTCTCGAGGCGGCACGACGGGCCGTCTCGCAACGGCAAGTTGCTGACCCGGAAACTCTAATGCGCGGCTCCCCGGGCTGGCTGGCCACACTGCTGCTCGCGCTGTACTTTGTTGCATCAATCCTGGTGCCGGATATGGAAAGCCTTCCCTACTCTGCCTTTATACGCGCCGTGGGAGCGCGGGGGGTGACGGTAACTGAAAACTTCAGTTCACTGCCCATGGCCGACATGCTGGCGCCCCGAGATCCGGATTATGTGCGGATCGTCAATGATGGCTGCCAGTTGTTGCAGGCACATTCCCGACCCTCGGACCGAATTGTCACCATGGACCTCTGCAATCCGTTTTCTTTCGCGTTGCAGCGCGTACCGCCAACGGGGGACGCGATCTATTGGAACCAACAAACCTTTTCGAGAAATGTCCACCTCGATCCCAAACGGGTCTTCGACCAGGCGTCCATCGTGATGGTTCCCAAGAAACCGATTGAGTCCAGACCGGAGCACCAACCCATGGATGTCTATGCCGGTTTCATTGACGCGCATTATACGCTTGGGGCCGAGTCAACTTTTTGGAGGTTGTATCAACGGCGATCCAACTGATGGATGGCATCCGAGCCTCAATTCAACTCGCTCCTTAACTCAACGCCACTCTTCTACTCAATGGTCATGACCCCCTTTTCAACGCTGGAACCATGACGAATTCCAACCAAATCACGTTGAGCGTTATCATGCCCGCCTATAACGAATCGGCCGCCATCGCTGACGCGGTGAGTGAGGTGCAGCACTGGGTGCTCGCCCCGCTTCCCGCCGCCGAGCTAATCGTCGTGAATGACGGCAGTCAGGATGACACGGGAAAAATACTGGAAGGGCTGGCATCCGGCGAACCGCGCTTGCGGGTCGTAAATCAAAAGAATGCGGGTCACGGCGCGGCGGTCCGCACGGGACTGGAACTCGCCCGCGGGGAATATGTGTTCTTATTGGACAGTGACCGGCAGGTGCCCTTGGAAGCGTTTCCGGGGCTTTGGCAAGCCGCTCACGGGCATGAAGGCGCCTTGGGGGTTCGCTGGCCGCGCCGCGATCCGCTCTTTCGCTTGCTGCTGACGAGAGTAGTGCGGTTGCTGCTTTTTCTACTTTTCCGCGTGCGTCTCCGCGATGCCAATTGTCCGTTCAAGATCTTTCGCAGATCCATCTGGACCGAAGCGCGTGGCCTCATACCAGAGGGCACAATCACGCCCTCGCTGTTCCTGGCGGTGTACATGGCGCGGCGATGGCCGTCCATCGAACAACAGCCGGTCCCCCATCGCATCCGCGCCACGGGAGTTGTGTCGATACGCCGATGGAAGCTCGTGAAAACATGTGCCCTGGCCTTTCGCCAGCTTTGGGACTTCAGAAAGAAGCTCCGCATATGAGCGAAGACGTGATCGTAATCGGAGCCGGCTGGACAGGGGCCGTGCTGGCCCACTTGTGCGCCACCGTGTGGAAGAGGAAGGTTTTGGTCTTGGAGCTTCATCCTTTCCTCGGCGGGCATGCCCATGATTTTGTCAATGAGCACGGGATTCGCGTGCAGAAATTCGGAGCCCATCTTTTCCATACCAGTGACGAGGAAGTGTGGTCCTTCGTAAACCGGTTCTCGGATTTCAACGGGTACGTCCATTATGTGAAGACCCGATTTCGCGGGGAACTCTATGACTGGCCCATTACCCTCGACACCATCCAAAGGGTATATGAGCGCGACCTCAGCCCCACACAAGCCCAGGAACTGCTGAAGGCTGATGGACTGGAGGGGCGCGTTGAAAAGCCCGAGGATGATTGCTTCGAGAGAACAATAATCCGTCAGGTTGGCAGAAGGCTGTACGAGATGTTCATCAAGAACTACACGGAGAAAATGTGGCAGTGTCCGGCGTCATCACTGTCCTCGGAGTTGGCCTTTCGGGTGCCGGTGCGATTCGATAACGACAAACGGTTGTTCAAGGACACGTACCAGGGAGTTCCCCATTGCGGCTATACGGAGTTGATCCGGCGATTGCTGGATCACCGAAACATCCGGGTGGTGTTGAACACGGACTACCGCAATGGGCTTCCCCCGTATCAGTTGCTGATTTGTACGGCGCCGATCGACACCTTTTACAACCATTGTTATGGCAAGCTCGAGTATCGGGGGATACGTTTCGAGTTCCAGACCAAACCGGGAACAGAGTTCGCCGGATTCGGAACCATGAATACTCCCGATGATCCGGAGATTCTGCGAATTGAAGAGCACAAGCAATACTCGCGTCAGACGGCTGACGTGACAACCCTGGGCTACAATTACGCGGTGGATGGATCTGACGAACCCTTTTATCCGGTTCCAACGTCAGAACTCCGGTCGCGAGCGCAGGCCTATCGTGATCTGGCGGCAAAGGAACGGAACATTGTCTTTGCGGGGCGGCTGGGCCTCTACAAGTACATTGACCAGCATGTCGCGATTCGAGAGGCCATGGATTTGTTCAGACGATTGACGCAGTAGTGGCCTGCGGCGCAACAATGCGCCTTGGCCCCGCGACCTCCACCCCCGCGAACGTGTCCGCACTTGGGTCAGGCAACCGCGACACGCACGGTTAGACGCCGCCCCGCTTCCGCCGTGAGAGCAGTTCATCAAACACGGCAGCCACGCGCTGACCGTAGTGCTCGACCGTGTAGAAGTTGGCGTACTTCTGGCGATTGGCTTCGCCCATGCGCGCGCGAAGGCCGGGGTCTTTGGCCAGCGTGACGATCTTTTCGGCGAGATCGCGGGCATCCTGTTCGGCAACAAACAGGCCGTTGATTCCCTCCTCCACAATTTCGGGAATCGCCGCCCGCCGCGTGGTGATGACCGGCAAGCCCGCCCCCATCGCTTCGAGCAACACCTGGCCGAGCGTTTCGTAACGGAAGTACGTCGGGAACACGAGAACGTCGCCCTGCGCGACGATCTCCCACTTGCGACCGCCCGTCACCGTCCCCGTGAATTCCACGCAGGACGAGAGACCGCGCTCTCGGACGAGGCGGTCGGCTTCCACGCCGTCTTTTTCGGACCACCACGCGCCCGCAAACACGAAGTGGGCTTCGGGACAACGCTCCCGCACCAACGAAACCGCGTCGAGGATGACGAACACACCTTTCTCCCGCACCAGATTGCCGAGATAAAGCACGGTGAATCGGCCCGGTGGTTTCGTCACCATCGGCAACGGGTTGGGCACTTCGATTCCGTTGGGGACGGCGAATACCTGGTCTTCACGCAGATGACCGAGAAAATTAACCCGCAGACATTTGCCCGGCACCGTCGCCGCCGCCGCGCCGCGCAGGGCCCAATCAATCAAACGTTGGAGCCAACGGGGTGATTTCTCGCGAAACTCCGGCAGGCCGTTGCCGTGTCCATATAACACGGTCGGCACGCCAAACGCGCGGGCAATCGCCAGGAACAGGGTGTCCTTGAGAAAGGCGTTACGGTTCAGCGAGACCGGGTAGAAGACAAAATCAAACCGCTGACTGGTGAGGTGGTAGAACTCCGCGGTGATCTGGTGCACCAGCAGAGCAAGCTTCCGCCAGCGGAAAACTTCCAACTCGCGATAGTCGCGCACGACGTTCAGGCTGATGAAGCTCACGTCGAATCGTTCGGGAAACGAGGAGCGCAACAGAGCTTGATAGGTGATGGCCGGACCGTAGATCGGCGGCGGCAGATAGCCAAAAATCAATAGCCGCGGCGTGCGGCCTGCCTGGGAATCTTTCCGAATCCGGCACAGCCGTTTCAGTCGATAATACCAATTCACTACCCTGGCAATTGGTCGCCAGGAGAGGAACCTCGGCAATCCCCCCTGCCTCCAGTATTCGGAGCGAATGCGGTCGGTGTCCGCCCACGTGCGTTGGGCCGCCGCGATCGACTTGGCGTCGGGATGCACGCGAATCTGGCCGCGCAACTCCGGCACGTACGCCAGCCGTCCATGCAGAGCCATCCGCAGCCAGAGTTCGTAGTCAAATCCATTATCATATTCGGGACGTAGCGGACCCGCTTTTTCGAGAAGCGTGCGGTGAAAGAACACGGATTGTTGGCCGATGTAATCGATGCCGTACAGCAGCACACGATAATCAAACGGAATCCCGTAGAACATCCGCACGTGTGTGCCATCCGGAGCGATGATCCGTACATCGCCGTAGACCAGATCCGCGCCGGTGCGTTGCAGCGCCTCGACGGCGATGCGGACGGTCTGAGGACTTATCGTATCGTCGGAGTTTACCCAGGCCAGAATTTCGCCGGTGGCCATGGCAAACCCTTTGTTAAGCGCGTCCACCTGACCGTGGTCGCGTTCCGAGATCCAGCGAATACGCGCCGCGGCACGGAGAATGTCCACCGACCCGTCCGTGGAACCGCCATCCACCACGATATTTTCGATGCTGGGGTAATCCTGGGCGCGAATGCTTGCCAGCGTTTGGGGCAGAAACCGCGCCTGGTTGAACGACGGCGTCACGATCGACACGAGCGGCTCAGCCACGGTCACGTGTCTCCGGTTCCAGATGATACGATTCGTAGATCGTCCGTCGCAACTGCAAATCGCACCCGACCTGATCGATGATGTGCCAGTTGGCCAGCACACCTGTCGCTTGTGGATCAAACGAGCACAGGAGCAAACTGCCAGGGAGAAACTCAAGGAACGACGTTCGCTTCATCGCTTTCCTCCGCGGTTGCCACCAACCAGACACGCCAAAGGTGGAGCATGCTCAATTCCCATCGCCAGCTTCGCGTTCCGCTGTGGTCCACATATTGAGCCCGCACTCAAAATAGCCAAATCGAACTTTGTCCATTTGAAAGTTCGCAACCCCAACGTACCAGCCCAACAAGGGTAACGTGTAGGCGTATTTGTGCTCGAAAATCTCTTCCGCGCTCAGGAGCCCGCTCCGCGCCATCCCGCGCAACAGCCCGTCGGACCATGACGCCGGTGTCGTGGCCACCAGCAATCCCATCGGAGCCAGCACCCGGTGAATCTCGCGAAACAATTGCACCAAACTATTTGGATTCAAGTGCTCGACCACGGCCAACATCGTTACAACATGAAAAAAGCGGTCTTCATACGGCAGCTTTGGGTCGGTATTCAAGTCCAGCGCGTGGAAGGAGATCTTCTCGCCCCCCCCCGCCGGCGTAAGCTGATCGATGGCGTATTTTTCTTGAAACGATGTGTGCGAAAGAAAATATGGCTGGGAGCCGCAACCGATGTCCAGAATTCGTCCCGACCGCAAATGAGCTGGGATCAACCGATTCGCCTGGCGCGCTCGCAGTTTCGCCACCAACGGCTCCAATAGTCCATGCCCGCGTGTGCTTCTTGCGCTTCCACCTGACATATGTTTGTCTCTCGTGGTCGTCCCTCGCCCTTTTGTAAAACCTGTCATTTCAGACCTGTCGGCGGCAAGCAAAATGTGGAATCAGTCATTCCGGAAACCGCAACCCATCGTCGCTCCGATACTCGAGAACTTGCTGTCAAACTCGCTGGATGATGTGCCAACCGGGGTTGAATGCTACATCGATCTCCGCGTTGGGGTTTGTCAACGCTATCATTGGGGTTTGTCAACGCTATCATGATGTTCGCATCATGCAGTAATAAATGGCGCCAGAATCAGAGCGCCTAACAAAATCGTCGGGTTGTGACACCGGGCTGTTGTGGGGAGCTTTCCAAGCGCGACGGGTTCCGGTGTACAAACCGCTCCCACGGCCTCAGAATCGCCACGGGACCGGGCTTTGTTAGGCACCAAGCCGATTGTTGGTCACACTATCGGATCAACGTAACGGCTAAATGCTTGCGGACCTCTTTCCGCATCTACCCAGATGCCACAAACCCAGAGCGACAACAACAATCAATGTGGAAATACTGATCGCCACGCCGAGGCGAATGCTGGCTGGCGCATAGCGAAACCGCACGCGGTGCTCACCCGGTTCCACAAACACCGCGCGCTGGGCGCCGTTGGCGCGGCAGATCGTCGCTGGATGGTCGTCGACAGACGCTTGCCAGCCGGGATAGAACGTGTCGGCGAGCAGTACATATCCGGCCTTCTCGGTTTGAACAGCGATCTCCACTTCAGTGGTTTGTTCTGTGACAATACGAACTCGAGCAGGTTCTACCGGGGTGCGAGACTCGGTTGCCGGCTGGCGGTCGGTCTCAATGATCGGCATCGACTGCGGCTCCCAATCTGGCCGGGCCATGATTCGTCTGCACTCCTGCAAATTGGCCGCACGAAGGTAGCGAGCTACAAACCGGGCGCGCGGCAGTGCCATCGTGTTCCGGTAGATTCGGACCCCGTCTTGATCGCTCACCAACTCAAAGGCTGGATCAGTTGGGACTTCGTTGGTATTGCTGAGTACATGCGTGACCGCACACATCCCGAGCGCGGCGGCATTGGTGACACGCCCCGCATCTTTGAGTAACTTGCACATTGTCAGGGGCCACATCGACCCGTCCGCATCGAACGATTGGACACCATACGCCATCAGGATATCCACATCCAGAATCCCTCGCCCCGAAGTAGGCCAGTGATACACCCGCGCCGCTGATTGCTGGAGGTACTCTGTCTGCGCAGTGTGCGGATACAGTGGGTAGGTTTTCAGGTCGATCATCGGCATCAAGCGCCAAGTGGTGGTTGCAAGGTCGATGATTACCAACCCGACAAAAATGAACCCGCAAGATCTTTGCAGGCGACCCCGCAATCGCGCCAGCGCCACTGCAATCGCAGCACCGCCAATCGCCAAGGGAACCCAAAACGATGGATTCGTCAACCGATAATGCTTCCAGAAGTCGTCTACCCGTGTCTTCAGCCAGTCCGTCCCCCTGGCAGTAAAGCCGGTAAGAGTTCCCACAGCCCGCTGGGCGACGATCCGATTAGAGAAACGGGTGAGTGGCTCGGACCAAACTGCGTAAACCGTCTGAATGGCCAGAATGCCAACCGTTACAACACCCAGGAGTATTGCCAGCATCCAGAGCGTTTTTCGCAAACGACGCTCCGAGGGGACCATATGATCGGCAGGGATATGTTGCAGCAAATGGTCCAATCCCCATGCCGCCAACCCAGCCGCCGCAAAAACATACGCCACGAAGAAACGATAGTAGAGGCGGGCCCGGATAAATGGCACGAATATGAGTAAGGCCACCACACAGACCGCACACAGAGTCAGTACCTTGACCTGCGGCTCGCGCCACGCGGCAACGGCCAGCAGCAGCAGAGCGAAGGAAGCAATACCGATGTACCCTTGAAACTCGCCGGCGTCGGTCTGAATCGCCTTGAACAGGTCGAACGACTCCGTGCTACCCCACAAACTCGGCACCACAAAAGTGCTCAAGAACGGAACCGCTCCCAACCGGTTGAGAAAAGTTGTGGACTCACCTGCCGTGCGCCCAGAGGCATCCAAGCTCATCAGCTCCAATGTCGGCAACACTTGGAACGCGGCCAAAAGCACCGCAACCATTCCAGCCAGCGCCGCCACGGAAACAACCCGCTTTACCTTCAGTTCCTTGCGCCTGACGAGCGCCGTAGCCCCCGCATAGATTCCAAGCAACAACAGCACATAGATGGCGGTTTGGATACTGCCGGAGATGAGAGCCAGAGCCGCGAAGAAGCCGGAGATGACGCCGTAGCGCCAGCCATTTGTGCGCATGGCCCTGTCGAAGAACAGAATCACTACCGGCATCCAGACGAACGCCCGAAAGGTGGCGTGCCAGTACCGAAAGATGAACACCGTGTTGAGGCAGTACGCCAGAGATCCCAGCAGACACGCCAGAAACGCCAGTCGCCAGAACCGCAATAGCAAATACATGAACACACCCGCAGCCATGAACTGGAGCATCACACTCCAATCGTACCCAGCCGGCATTGGCAGGAGTGACCAACACACCATCTGGAACGGGCACGCAAACGAAAGCGTGCTCACCGCATAATATGGCATGCCGCACCAGACCACCGGAGTCCAAATCGGGCATTGCCCGGCCCGCACACAGCGCTGGAAGTAGAGCGCCTCGTTGCACCCGTCCACAACCGCGTCCACTTGGAAATGGTTCTTCAACTGGAGGTGTGTGACCTCGGCTCCGAAGGGGAGCTTCATCTGGTGCAAAATGTCCGTGGGCACCAGCGTCGCCCGCCCACACACCACCGGCCAAAATACCGCCACGATGATCAACACAATCGCCAGTAAACAAATCGCGTCTTTTTGCCGGTCTTTCACGCCGGGATTCTACTGGGCGCCCACAATATCCGTCAAGGTGTTGGGGGCATACTCGGTATGCTCGCCACTCGTTTGCCGGAACAACGGGAGGCGGAGCGCCCGGTCACAGGCGCGTTCGGGATGCGGGACAGCTACGGCACTCTGGTCATTGTCATGCCCGCAAGAATGCGCGAATACCTTCACACACCGTGTTGATCTGTGTGTCCGTCAACTCCGCAAACATCGGCAGCGACAGGATCTCTTCGCTCAGTCGCTCCGCCACAGGGAAACTGCCCAGCGGATAACCGAGATCGGCATAGGCGGCGTGACGATGAATCGGCACGGGATAATGAATCACAGTTTGGATACCGCGCTGCGCGAGGAATTCCTGCAGTTTAGCGCGCTTGGACACGCGCACGACATAGAGGTGAAACACGTGCGTACGATGCGGCGCCACGCGGGGGGTCTTGACGGCAGCCAGCCCTGCCAGGCCCTCTGTGTACCGTTGCGCGTGCCGGGCGCGCAACTCGTTCCAGCCGGCCAGGCGTTTCAATTTCACGCGCAGGATCGCCGCCTGCACGGTATCCAATCGCGTGTTCCCGCCCTTTTCCACATGAACGTACTTCTGTTTCTGTCCGTAATTGCGTAACAGGCGCAGGCGGGCGGCGAACGCCTCGTCGTTCGTGACGATCATCCCTCCATCGCCGCACGCGCCGAGGTTCTTGGCGGGGTAGAAGCTAAAACAACCGGCCAACCCAAACGTGCCCGCGGCACGGCCCCTGTATTGGGCGCCGTGTGACTGGCAGGCGTCTTCGATGACCGCCAGTTTGTGTCGTTGGGCAATGGCCATGATCGGATCCATCTCGGCCGGTTGCCCGTACAAGTGGACGGGAATGATCGCCTTGGTCTGCGGGCTGATAACCGATTCGATGCGGGCGGGGTCGATGTTAAACGTCGCCTCTTCGGCGTCCACAAGAACAGGTCGTGCGCCGACGGCCGACACGGCCAGCGCTGTGGCAATAAACGTGTTGGCCGGCACGATGACTTCGTCGCCGGGGCCGACACCTGCTGCTTGCAGACACAGACGCAGCGCATCCAAACCGGAGCCGACGCCAATGGCATGCTGGGAGCCGACAAACTGGGCGAACTCCTTTTCGAATCCCTCAACCGCACGGCCAAGGATGAAGTCGCAGTTTTGCAAGACTTCCGCAATGGCTGCGTTTAATTCTGCCTGCAACGCCCGGTGTTGCGCTTGGAGATCAACGAACGGTATGGTTGTCATTTTTTTATCCTCAGTCCCAGCAACAAGATTGGCCGCAAGATGCTCCACCAGCCCGTAATCGGTTTCATCTTTGTGTATCCGAGTTCCTTTGCGGGATAGATCTTTGTGACGGGCACTTCTTTCACTTTATATCCCAATTCGATCGCCTTGAAAAACAAATACGGTTCCAACTCGTACTGATTCAGCCAGTCCTGATTCAGGTCGATCCGCGGGTCATCCAGCATCGACAGGCGAAACGCACGAAACCCGTTCGTGCTATCGGTAATCCGTCGTCTCGTCAACACCGAAAACGACCATGGATGGACGAACTGTGTGGCCAGCCTCCGATAGAGCGGCATGTTGCCGTAGTCGCCCCCGGGCAGGTAGCGCGACCCCTGTACGAAATCGCAACCCTCGTCCCGGATCGCCTGGAGCAATCTCGGAATCTCATCGGGCCGGTCCTTGTCGTTGCCGGCGAGAATGATCAACACATCAAACCTGTGTTTCTGCGCGTACTCGATAGCTGTCCGAATGGCCGCGCCCGCACCACCCCGACGGTCACGACTGACCACCGTCGCTCCGTGGCTGCGGGCGACCTCTGGCGTGCGGTCGGTCGAACCATCGTCGACCACCATGATTTCTGTCACATCACCGCGATTGAAACGCGACAGGACGGAGCCAATCTTCTGTTCTTCGTTGAAGGCAATCGGCACCGCCAACACGCGGAGGTTCTGCGGCAAAGCCTGACTACTCAACCACCAGAACTCCTTTCCCGGTTTTTCGATAGCGGAGGCCGCAGGCTCCGCACCGGGCTGATCCCTTGCGAAAGGATGGAAGCTTTGCCCCACACATGCAAACGTAGCCCCGCACGCGCGCGGGGTTGCCAAACACCAACGCGTAAGCCGGAACGTCGGTTGTGACCATCGCCCCCGCGCCAATCATGGCAAAATCGCCAATCGAGATTCCGGAGCGAACCGTAGCGTTTGCACCGAAGGAAACTCCTCGCCCGACCGTCGTATGGCTCAGCCATCGCTTGGAAGCATATCTCTCGGCCACGGGACCAAACCGGGGAGAACGAGGCCGCAGGTCATTGGTGAACACGACCCCGGGACCCACAAATACATCGTCGGCAATGGTGACGCCTTCCCAAATCATTGTGCCGTTCTTGACGGTGACCCGGTCGCCGATACGACTGCCCCCTTCGATAAAGCAACCCTCGCCGACGTTGCAGTTGGCGCCAAGCGTTGCCCCTTTGCACACGTGCGCAAACGCCCAGATGCGGGTGCCGGTACCGATAGCGGCAGAGTCGACGATGGCCTGCGGATGAATGAAGACGTTGGACTCGCTCATGGGAGCAAACGCACCGGCGCGCCGTTGGCGGCCATCGATTTCCCGATGGCTTCCAATACACGCACTACTCCCAAGCCATCCGACGGTCCGCACGAGTCGATTCGGCCCGCACGGACACAGGAAATGAAGTAATCCGTCTGTACGCGCAACGGCTCGCTGGCGCGTACTTTGGGGATGACCACGTCGCCTTCCTTGGTCACCAGATGAAACTCACCAAAATCCTTGTAGAACGGCTCGCGCACGACTCCCTTGTCGTAAATCGTGATCGGACCGGTGGGTATCATGTCATCCCAAGTCACCATCTTCCGTTCGCCAACAACTGTGACCTGCCGTACCTTCTTGGGATCCAGCCAGCTTACGTGGATGTTGGCCAGCACCTGGTCGGGATAGGTCAACGTGATAAATGCCACGTCTGCCTTGCCATCCTGCAAATAATCCGTGCCGTGGGCGCTGACTTCCAGCGGCAGTCGCCACTGCAAGTAGTTGAAAATCGAGATATCATGGGTGGCCAGGTCCCACACGCAATCCACATCCTGACGGATCGGTCCCAAGTTCGTGCGCGTGGCGTGCAAATAATACACCCGCCCCAATTCGCCGGAGACGATCAGATCCCGCAATTTGACGACGCCCGCATTGAACAAGAACACGTGGCCAACCATCAAGACCGGGCTGGCTTGCTTTGCCATCGCGACAAGTTCTTCCGCTTCGGCGGCGCTGGCCGCCAGTGGCTTCTCGCAAAGCACATGCTTGCCCGCCAACAATGCCTTCTTCGTCAGATCGAAATGGGTGGCCGTCGGCGTGGCGATGACCACGGCCTTCACGCGTTCGTCGTTGAGAACACGCTGCAGGTCACTGGTCGCCTCCACCGAGGGGAATAGCTCGCGCGCCAATTCCAGCCGCTTCGGATCCAAATCCACGCAGTACAGCACTTGCGCCTGCTTGTGGGCGGCGAAATTGCGGATGTGATTCGGCCCCCAATGGCCACACCCGATGACGGCAATCCCCAGCTTTTCGTTTGGCCCTTGAGTGGTCATATGCGTTCGATACCGACAACAACTTCACCACAGATTTGGCTTGCTGTGCAAGCACAACTTTCTGCTTCGAGGGAGAGACGGCTCGACATAAAAATCGAGCGTGGTACAGTACTGATCGGTTGAGACGGTAGGAGCCCACGATGGTCGTGGGACATGAGTGACATGCAAAACACCGCCTTATGATCGGATGATTGCCTTTTATACCTTGAGAGGGTAAAGCGGTCCCGCGTAACCATGGCATCCGCGCCGTTGAATAGCGATTTATGGAATTCTCCATCATCACCCCGAGTTTCCGAGGCAGCCAGTGGCTGAAATTATGCATCGCGTCCGTGGCCGACCAGGAAGGCGTGCAGCACGAGCACATCGTGCAAGATGCCTGCTCGGATGACGGCACGTTGGATTGGCTGCCCCACGATTCGAGAGTGGCGGCGTATGTGGAGAAGGACGGCGGCATGTACGACGCGGTCAACCGCGGCCTGCGTCGTGCCCGCGGCGAGATCCTGGCCTACATCAATTGCGATGAACAGTATCTTCCGGGAGCGCTGCGGGCCGTGTACGATTTCTTCGCCCAACACCCCCGTATCGACGTGGTGTTCGCCGACATGGTCGTGATCAACCCGACTGGAAACTACATCTGCCACCGCAAAGCCATGATCCCGCTTGCGTCCCACCTCTGGCTGCGGTTCCCGGCGTATACGTGCTCGATGTTCTTTCGCCGCCGGGTTTTGGACCAACACGAGCTGTATTTCGACTCTCGGTGGCGCGACATCGCCGACTTGTTTTGGGTGATGAAACTCGTGGAGCAGGGCATTACCATGTCGGTGATGCGCCGATTCACCTCCGCGTTTACCGTGACCGGCGACAACATGAACCTGAAACCGAATGCGGAGCGCGAAGACCGGATGAAACGGGATATGACGCCCTCCTGGATCCGCAAATTCGGGCCTGCCGTCGTGGTGCACCACCATCTGCGGAGCCTCGTGCAGGGTCTCTACTTCCAGAAGCCGTTCACGTACAGCATCTATACCCAAGCGCACGCCGAGCGTCGGGCCTCGTTTGAGGTCACCCGCCCAACGTTTTATTGGCAGCATCGTCGGCCGGACGACGTGAAGAAGGCTGCGGCTCAGGCCACGGCCAATACGTCATCCTGATTCGCCAACTGCTATTGGCGCCGCCGATATCACTCGGCTGAGTACTGTTGGTGCCGCCGGGGTTGAGTTCGCCTTTGAAGCGGTTGCCCATTCACCACTGACACTTCGATCTCTCGGTCGTTTGACACGTGAGAATTCTCGAGACCTCCCGGAAGCCCAGTCAGCTCAAACGGTGTCCATGGCGCCCATCATCGCCTCGGCTCATTTGTATCAACTGCTTTCACCCCCGGATTCCCAAGTCAACATTCCGGCTTTCGGAAAGGAAAACGAGCTTGTCGACGCTCTCAAAGATGATAGGATGCCCGCTAGTGAAATTCACCCCCGCGATGCTCGCGGCGGTAAGTCATATGGGAAATATCGGCTGAAGACCCTGATGCAACATCAACAGCAACCTCAGGCCAACACAAACCCCGGCTCGAAAACAATGGTTCGGTCAGACAAAGATGCAATCACCGAAAGTGGTCTATCGGTCGTAATCCCTGTTTACAACAGCGCCGGAATCGTGCCGCAACTCGTCGAGCGATTGGCTCCGGTCCTCAAGAATCGCGGACTTCCCTACGAAGCTATTCTGGTCAATGACGGCAGCCGCGACACAAGCTGGAAGGTCGTAAGTCAACTCGCCCGTGAGCATTCCTGGATTCACGGCATTTGTCTGATGCGCAATTACGGACAGCACAACGCCCTGCTCTGCGGAATCCGTGCCGCCCGCTATGACACCATCATCACCATGGACGACGACTTGCAGCATCCACCGGAAGAACTTCCGCAACTGCTGAACAAACTCAGCGAAGATCTGGATGTTGTTTACGGCGTGCCGGAGCACGAGACCCACGGGGTGATGCGCGACCTGGCTTCGATCATCACCAAGCTCGTGCTGCAGAGCGTGATGGGCGCGGAGGTGGCACGGCATGTGTCCGCGTTTCGGGTGTTCCGCACGCCGCTGCGCGAGGCGTTTGCCAATTATCAGAGCTCGTTCGTGTCCCTCGATGTCCTGTTGACCTGGGGCACAACCCGCTTCACGGCCGTCAAGGTCAAATACGAACCCCGACGAATCGGCCAGTCGAATTACACCGTTCGCAAACTCATCCGGCATGCGCTCAATATGATGACCGGTTTCTCCATTCTGCCTCTTCAAGTGGCCAGCATTATCGGGTTCACATTTACCCTGCTGGGCATGGGCGTGCTGGCGTACGTGTTGGGCCGCTATCTTATCCAGCATGGCAGCGCGGTTGCCGGGTTTCCGTTCCTCGCGTCGGTGATCGCCATCTTTTCCGGCGCCCAGTTGTTCGCCATCGGGATCATCGGCGAATACCTGGCGCGGATACACTTTCGGATGATGGATCGCCCGACGTACACGGTGCGCGAGGAACAATGCGCAGGACGCCCGTAATGTCTGAACCGCTTGTCCAAATTTCGAGGCTCGATGAGGAGCGGTTTGGGGTGCGGACGGCCAAGGCACGGATCGCCACGGTCAGTCAGGTTCCCGATGTGCTGGAGTCTTGCCGGCGGCAGTCGGTTCGACTGCTGATTGCGCGCTGCCCGGCCAACTGCCTGAACGTCGCTCAGGCGCTCGAGGCCGCCGGCGCACATCTGATGGACGTGCTCGTTTACTTCGCGCGCGACTTGAAAACGACGCCGATCCCCAGAGATGCCGGTGTGATGCCTGTTAGGGAAGCCGGGCCGGCCGATGCCGACAAGATCGAGGCAATTGCCCGACAAGCGTTCCACAACTATCAGGGACACTATCATGCGGATCCGCGGCTGGATCGCGCGGCGTGTGATGAGGTGTACGCCTCGTGGGCACGGCGCTCGTGCTTGTCGCCCGAGGCGGCTCATGCGGTGTTTGTGGCCGGGCAGGGAACCGAATTGTTGGGATTTCTTACCGTGCGACTCAACAACCCGCACGAAGTCGAAATTTGTCTAAACGCCACCGCTCCATCCGCCCAAGGCCGCGGCATTTACCACACACTGATGCTCCACGCGTTGAATTGGAGTCTGGTTCGGAATTGCCATCGGGCAATTATCTCCACCCAGGTCACCAACATCGCACCGCAAAAGGTTTGGATCCGTGTCGGGTTTGAGCCGCAAGAGAGCCTCCTGACGTTTCACCGCTGGTTCGATACCTGAAACCATTTCCGTTATGGCCGCTCATCGCCAACCATGGTAATGCATTCAGCCGATGCGAGTCCGCAAATGAATATTCCCTTTAATCGCTCCTCCCTTGCAGGTCGGGAGCTGGAGTATGTCTCCCAGGCGATGCACATCGGGCAGATCGCCGGCGACCAGACTTTCACCAGGCAGTGCAAAGCGCTGCTGGAGCAAACCCTCGGAGTTCCCCAAGCGCTGCTGACAACTTCCTGCACGCACGCGCTGGAGATGTGCGCGTTGCTGCTGGAAGTTCAGACTGGTGATGAGGTCATTGTGCCTTCGTTTACATTTGTCTCCACGATCAACGCCTTTGTCCTGCGCGGGACGAAGCCGGTCTTCTGCGACATCCGACCCGATACGTTGAATCTGGACGAAACCCGGCTGGAGTCGTTGATCACACCTCGCACCAAAGCCGTCGTCGCCGTTCACTACGCCGGGGTGGGTTGCGCGATGGATGCCATTCTCGACATTGCCAGGCGACATGGTGTGGCGGTCGTGGAAGACAACGCCCACGGGCTGTTCGGGAAGTACCGCGGGCGCTGGCTGGGAACATTCGGGTGCCTGGCTACGCAAAGTTTTCACGAGACGAAAAACATCACCTGCGGCGAAGGCGGAGCGTTGCTCGTCAACGATCCGCGCTACATCGAACGCGCGGAGATCATCCGGGAAAAAGGCACAAACCGCAGCCGGTTCTTTCGCGGGCAGGTGGACAAGTATTCGTGGGTGGACCTCGGGTCCAGTTATCTAATGAGCGACTTGCTGGCCGCGTTTCTCTATGGTCAATTGGAGGCTTGGCAGGACATTCAGACCCGCCGCCGGCAGATCTGGGAGTGCTATGACCGTCAGCTGCGCGAATGGGCAGACCGTCACGGAGTTCGCCGGCCCGTCATCCCCGCCGATTGCGACCAACCCTATCACATGTATTACCTGCTATTGCCGTCGCTCCAACAACGGCAGGACTTGATCGCGTTCCTCAGGACGCGCGGGATTCTAAGCGTCTTCCATTATTTGCCGTTGCACTTGTCGGATATGGGACGGCGTTACGGTGGGAAAGAGGGCGACTGCCCCGTGACCGAAGACGTCAGTGACCGTCTGGTACGGTTGCCGTTCTACAATTCCCTTGATCAGGCGACACAGGAGCGCGTCGTGGAAGCGATTCTCGGGTTCACACCATGAAATGGGTTTACAAATTGCTGGGTTTGCCGCTGATCTATCGTGCGTTTACTTGTCTGGTATCGCGCCGCGGGCGGGCCAACACCTACCTCGATACCTATGTGAAACCGAAGCCCGGCGAAAAGGTTTTGGATATCGGTTGCGGCCCCGGGGACATCCTAACCGTTCTGCCGGACGTCAAGTATGTCGGGTTTGACATCAATCCAAAATACATCAAAGCCGCCCAGGAGCGGTTTGGGAACCGCGGCAGATTCTATTGCAGCGATGTCGGCCAGGCTACTATTGAGGCGGAGAAGGGCACGTTTGATCTGGTTCTCGCCACTGGGGTCTTGCACCATCTCGATGATGACCGAGCGGGGCAGTTGGTTGATCTGGCATACAAGGCTCTCCGTGAGGGCGGACGATTCGTAACGTACGATGGTTGCTATGTGCCACAGCAATCGCGGCTGGCGCGTGCGATTGTCAGCCGGGACCGTGGTCGTTTTGTGCGGTCTCTCGAAGACTATGTCGCACTGGCTCAGCGGCGATTTCCGACGGTGGCGCCCGTGGTGAGGCATGACTTATTGCGTATTCCATATACGCACCTGATCATGCAGTGCACGAAGTAACTCCCGAAGGCTGACTCGATCCCCGCCGCGTCTTGACAGGGAAGTAATGAGCTTGTGGACACTGTCAAAGATGATAGGATGCCGGCCAGTGAAGTTTCCCCCGCGTTACTCGCGAGATAGGTCACATGGAAATGGCGGTCCACCGGTTCCCTGAGAATGCGGTTGCGGGGATAATCCGGGCACGGATACTGCGGGACAACCGGGCATGCAGCCGCGCCACTCACACGGACTGTTCTGATGGAAAAATCGTTTGCGCGTCGGTGTCGCAATCTCGGCCCATTCGTCTGGGCCGTAGGCTTCTTTGGCCTTTTGTGGATGTTGGATTTCCCCAAGCCGATGGTCGATGACCTCATGATGTGCGGCGCGGGCTTGAACCTGGCCGGCGGCGGCGATTTCTCCAATCCCTTGATTGTACGGCAACAAATGCCCGGGCATTTCTTCTTTGTTTATCCGCCGGTGCATCCGCACACCGTCGCCGGCTGGGTGAAGGTGTTTGGCATCAGCACCGCCTCGTTGACGGCCTTCCAGCTCATGACCTATTTGGCCACGGCGATAGCAACCGTCATGTTGCTGCGCCGGCATCAAGCACCGACCTGGCTCGAATGGGTCACCCCGCTGGGCGTGAGCTTTGCATTTTTGCCTATCGGCCTGCGGCCAGAACCATTGGCAGTCGCGCTTATCATGGCGGGATTCGCGCTAGTGGACGGCTACAGCAAACGGAAGATTGCCTGCTTGATCGGTTTTCTTTTGCTGGGTCTCGGAATCGCCACCGCGCCGCGCACGGCTCCCTTTGGCGTCGTGTTGCTCGCGCTTGCCATTTATGGGCTTTGGCGCGATTCCGACGCGACCGGCGTCCAACGCTGGACGCTCTGGGCCTTCGCCCTGGGCGGACTGCTGACGGCTGCCTTGATTTTTCTGTGGCTCATCGATTTCCAACTCGGAGAGTTCATTGCCGTCTTCCGTTTCCACGCTCACCACGCGGTCGCGGGTGACAAGCTGATGTGGTTGGTGCGGTTTCTTCTTACACTGGGCGTTACACAAAGGCCGATCCTGGTGGTGCTGTTGGTACTCGCTCTTTGGTCCTTGCGGCATTCGGTGGACGACCTCGCCCGCATCGGTCTGTGCCTCACTTGCGCCTTGCCCTGCGTCGCGCTCATGGGGGCCTTGGGATGTGGGACGATCTGGTTCGCCGTGCTGGGCGTGCTGCTGCTGACTGTATCCGTGGTCCGGCACACGGCTGCACGTTCCGCCAGGATCGTTTTGTTGTCGTTGGTCTGCGCGGTCCTCGTGGTGGGCAATGGCAAGGACCTGGTAAGTATCGTCGGCATCATAAGCGGCGGGATTCAATCGGACGCGAGCAACCGCGGCGAAGTCGTGGCCCTGCGCCCTACTCGGGAACATCCCCTGTTGATCGACGCCTGGGTCGCGCGCTATGTCTTCGACTACCGGCTTCCCCCGGGCTGCATCGAGTGGACCTTCTCCGCGCCGTTCCCGAGCTCAATGGAGGGCGTCATCGTCATCCGTCCGGGCGATATTTATCTGCTTGGCTGGTATTCGGTGTACGTTCTGACGCGCGAAGGGTGTCTGGACCTGCCTACTCCCAAATGGGTGCCGCTGGGCTTGCGGCGCTGGTCTTACGAACAACAACCGCGCAGGGTTTACCTCATCCGTGCGGAAGATTGCAAACCACAGCGACCACCGCCGGCCCCACCGACGGGACGCGCCATCTGGAGATCCCTGCTGACGGGAGAAAGCATCCGCCCGATCGAATAACGGTTAACCTAATCGACGGAGCCGGCGATGGGCTTATTCCACTTGCCGCCCTCGCTTTGGGCCAATATACTTTCGCCCAAAAGCTGAGGAGAGCTGAATGAGGTTGATGCGGAGCGCGGTCCAGACATCGGGGAGTGTCGTATTCTCACTGCCAACGGTGACTTTTGGAGGTGTCAACGGTCGTCTTCGTCCGAGGATTAACCTCGCGGACGATCACCAGGGCCATCCAGACTGCCGGGTGTCCTCGTGAACAGTCCGCAAGGTGACCAGTTGGGTGCGGAAGGCGGCGCGCCGCCGCAGCTTGGGGAGACCTCATTCGCCGGGCGTGCCGTTGCCTTTTGCCGCGCTCACCAGCTCCTGGTTCTGTTCCTTGTTGCCTTTGCCGTCCGCGTCGCCTTCATACTGGCTTTCGGGCCAACCGCACCGCCTTGGGACCGGGGTGACGATCAGGCTTACGACAGGATCGCCGATCGGCTGGTGACCCAGCACGAGTACGTCAACACGTGGTACCCCCATGGATACCCCCTGTTCCTGGCACTGAACTACGCGCTGTTCGGCAGGTCGTGGTTCATCACCCGACTTATCCAGGCCGGCCTCAGCGCGGCCACGTGCCTGCTCATCTACCGGCTCGGCACCAAAGTGTTCTCGGAACGAGTTGGGCTGGTCGCCGGATTCCTGCTGGCCATTTATCCGGGGCACGTGTTCTTCAGTTGGCGGTTGATGGCCGAACCCCTGTACCTGCTGCTGCTGACCTGGAGCCTGCTGGTAGCGCTCTCTGTTGCCGCGAACCCGCACCCCCTTCGAGCATACGCTTTGGGTGCACTCGTTGGTGTGGTCCAGTTGGTGAAGGTGAATCTGTTCCTGTTCCCGGCGATGCTGCTGGTTTGGTTCGCGTTCTCCACCCGCGCCAGCGGAAAGAGGCGCGGGTTGTGTCTTACGCTACTGATCGCCGGTTTGGCCACTACGATGCTCATCCAGCCAAGTGTCAACTTCCTGTCCGCAGGCCACCAGGCACCAGTATTGCCAGGCGACGCGGGCGCTGCCTTGTGGGTGAGCAACAACCCCCTGTCCGTTGGGTTTTGTGATTGCGACGACGACGCGCCCACCGTCAAAGCCTTCATCGAAAGTCATGGATTCGGCGAGCGATTGAAAACGGCGAGACCCTTTGAGAAGGATCAAATCTACCGCTCCTTGGCCTTGTCCTGGATTCGCGAGAACCCCGGGCGGTTTCTGGCTCTGATGCCCAAGAAACTTAACAACGCCTTCGGCCCGTTTCCCCGTGCCCAGGTATTCGTAGAGGATTCGCTGGCACGGCGAATTGTCCATTTGCTCACGTACGGACCCGTCGCACTGTTCGCCCTGGGTGGCATGATCGTTTCCCTTCGCCGGTGGCGTGCCTGCTCCGTGCTGTACGTCGTCGTGCTCAGCTACTTGCCGACGGTCTTGCTGTTTTGGGGCTCGCCGCGCTATACCCTCATGATCATTCCCGAGCTGCTGATTTTTGCCAGCTTCGCCATCGTCGGTGTTTACACCTACATTATCGGCTCCAATCGCCTGCCCCGGCTCGGCGGCAGGTCGGGGACATCCTCCTAACCGCTACGCCCCCACAGCCAGGGGAGTGCGGTCGAGCGATTCCGCCGGGTTACCCAAGCCGCTTTGCAGATCGACGACCGGCTCAAAACACAGTCTCCCAAATCATTCGGCTGCGGGCACAAACCTCCGGCGGTGGAACAAGCTCACAGTCGTGGCTCCGAAAAACCGCGGATTGGTTCAATCATTCCATTGCGCGTCGTCGTCCCGGAGACCGGCTGGAACTGGCCGACACCTATCTTCTTTATGAGCCGAAACCGTGATTTGTTTCGTCCTCGACATCGACCATTCTGTTTGATAGCCTTCGTACACTTCGGACAAGCACCCACGGTCACATGAATTTGGAGGCGATTAAACCGACCACCCAGAAACGCCCGCTGGTTTCGATTGTCATTCCCATGCTCAACGAGCGGGACGGGCTGCGCCCGCTTTTCGACCACATCGCCCAGATCATCAATGACACGCCGGTGGAATGGGAATTGGTCATTGTGGATGACGGCAGCACGGACGGCACGCG
>JBEKUF010000039.1:0-23555 GCA_049515295.1 Verrucomicrobiia bacterium
GGCACCGAGCCGAGAACGCTGTCGACAATGACCTTGAGCGGCCATGGCTGCAACAGGCTGGCGGCGATACTGAGAAACGTCAGCGCCAGCCCCGCGATGGCGGCGGGCTGCTGGCCGCGCATCAGCGACCACGCCGGCGGCCAAAGTTTGGGCGATTCGTTCATTCCGTTCCTACGCCTTGTCGAACATGCGGCTACCATCGCAAAATGTCGCGGGGCTTGCTATATTTTTGTAGCGATGCGATACTGAGGCAGGAATTCGAGCCATGAAGCCCGAAGTTCAGAAGCACGTCGAGTATGCGTGCGGCTACCTGGATTTGCGGATGTATGACGACGCGGTGAAGGAAGCCGACCTCGCGCTGGCTATGTCCCCCAATCTTCCCCAGGCGATTGCCATCAAGTCCGCCGCGCTGTGGCAGGCCAACCGACTGAGCGAAGCCGAACCGGTTGTGGCGAAGCTCGCCGAGTTGAATCCAAGCGACTCCGGCGTCTGGATCAACCTCGCGTACATTCGCCGGCGGACGCAATCGCTGGACGCGGCGGTTGACACGCTGCAACGGGCGTTCGAAGCCAATCCGCGGGATCCGCTGGCGCATTACAACATGGCCTGTTATCGCGCCATGCAGCACCGGGAGGGGGAAGCCATTGAGATGCTCCGCAACGCCCTGTGTCTGGATCCGGAATTGAAGGTGCTCGCGAAGGCCGAGCCGGATTTCTGCGAATTGCGTCTGTCGCCGGCGTTTCAGCAATTGCTGAAAGGGCGTTGATCGTCGGCGCTGCGCCCGGGCATCTTTTTTTGCGCGGCGCGGTATTTCGCCTTGTCAGCCCTGCCGATTTTTGCGATTCTGATCCTGCGAGTTTGAGCGGCGGGCATGGCGTCTCGCCCCATGGAGGAAACTTGGAGGATAAGCATATGGACAACAACGCAGATCCGCAGTCAGTCATTTCCAGCGAAGTCGAAATCACAGGCACGATAAAGGGTTCCGGCTCGCTTCGCATCGATGGCAAGCTGGAAGGCGAGTTGCATTGCACGGGTGATGCCGTCATCGGCAAGACCGCGCAGATCAAGGGCAACATTGTGGTCAGTTCGGCGTGCATCGAGGGCACGATCCAGGGCAATATCACCGCCAAGGACCGCATCGAGATGAAATCGACGGCGCGCGTCACGGGCGACATCCGCGCGAAGCGGCTGAGCGTCGAGGATGGGGTGACGTTTGTCGGCCGATCCGAGGTGAATCCGTCCGGTTCGCCCATCAGCGGCGTGGCGCCGGTGGAGAGCGCGGCGGCTGAGGCAATCGAAGACGATCACGCGGAAGCCGCGGCGGTCCGTTCGTTTGCGCGGCGCTAACAGGCGGCGTGCCGTTGACGGCGCGCACCAGGACGGGAGCGAGCGGTGACCAAGAACCGCAAGGTCAACACACTCGATAGTTACGCGACCATTCGCGCCGTCGCGCGCACCAAGCCGGGTTCCGCCCCGCCGGCGTCCGCACCGGCTGAGCCGGCTGCGTCCGAGGAACCGACGCACGACGTCGCAAAGTCGGGGGCGCGGGTGGCGCGCACCACCGTTCCCGTCAAACACCCGATCGACTGCTATGAATGCGGGTATAAGTTCCAGGTGCACGGTCGGGCGACGACCACGCATTGCCCGAAGTGCCGCGCGTTGCTCGACCTCACCGATCACACCATCGACACGGAGTGGGTTGACACGATCAAGACCGCGGGAACGATCCGTCTCACTTCGACCGGCGTCCTGAAAAATGGTGATCTCATCGGCGCAGACGTGATCCTGGAAGGGATTATTGAGGGCGGACGGGCGCGCGCGTCGCGTACGCTGGAGCTGGGTGCGGGCGCGATCTTTTCGGAAAAGGCCGTGTCGGGACCCGACCTCCGCATCGGACCGGGGGCGGAATTCAAGTTCAAGCAGGACGCGAAGTACCGCAACGTCGAAGTCATGGGAACGTTCCGCGCCCGACTCGAGGCCACGGGGATGATTACCGTAAGACCGGGCGGCTTGCTCGAAGGGGAGGTCCAGACCGAACACCTCGTGGTGGAAGACGGCGGCGGTCTGAGGGCGCAATTGCACATCGGCCCGAAGGCGCCAGTGGCTACGGAAGGCGAAGAAGCGGCCTGATCCCGGGCCAGCGCGGCGTGGTATTCCAGCTGGGTGCGGACACTCAGCCCTTTTTCGCGCATCGCTTGGATGCCGAGCAACGCCGCATTCGCGCCGGCCAGCGTCGTCATAATCGGAATTTTGTAGGCGGCGGCGGGGCACCGAAAACGAATTGGCTCCCCGCCCTGGACGATTGGCGAACGTCGCGGGTTGGAACCGCCCGGGTCTGCTGGTCACTGAACAGCCCGCGCTCGCGCGAGGTTGATTTGAGCCTGGGAAAAATCGGGCTGGATGCGCAAGGCCTGTTCGTAATGCTGGATGGCCTCCTGCGTGCGCCCCAACCTCTCCAACGCGAAGCCCAGATTGCAGTGTGCGTCGGCAAGATCGGGATTGATTCGTAGGGCTTGTTCCCAATGTTCCATCGCCTCTTGCGCCCTGCCGAGCCGGGCCAGGGCGATTCCCAGGTTGCTGTGGGCGTCGGCGTAATCGGGCCTGATGCGCAGCGCGTGCTCGTATTGGCCGATTGCTTCCTGGATCCTGCCGGCTTGTAAGAACACGGTCCCCAGATTGTAATGCGCCTCGACATAATCGGGCTTGAGACGCAGCGCCTGCTCGTACTGGGCGGTTGCGTCCTGCGGCTTGCCTGCCTGGAGCAGGGCATTCCCGAGGTTGTTGTGCGCCTCGGCATAGTCGGGCTTGATGCGCAGCGCCTGCTGGTAGTGCCCGATCGCCTCCGGCACTTTGCCTGTCGGGAGCAAAGCATTCCCCAGGTTGTAATGCGCCTCGGCATAGTCAGGTCTGAGATGCAGCGCCCGCTCGTACTGGGCAATTGCCGCCTGCGCCTTGCCCCGCCCCATCAAGACGGCTCCGAGGTTGTTGTGCGCCACGGCACATCGCCCGACGCTGGCGAACAGGTTAAACGCCACCGAGAACCCCAGTAGGAGGCTCCAGCCCCAGCGGGCCGCGCGCCGCCAGACCGGCCGGTCAGCCCGCCCCGACCCCGAGGTCGGGGCCAGTGCCGACTCCAGACTGAAGACGCCGGTTACGGCCAGCAGTACGAATGCAGGCAGGAAGTCAACCTCATATCGACCGGCGGTGAAGTAATAGAGGCCGAGCGTCAGTGCGCCAATCCCGCCGAGCATGACTACTGCCGCCAAAAATCCGCGCAGGATAGAACGCGCCTCGACGGACCGGCTGCGCCATGCCAGCGGTGCGGCCAGAGCCAGCCACACGAGCGGGACGTTGGTCAAAATTCCAAAGGTTTGCTCAACTCCGCCATGCCCCGCAGGCAGGGCCGGCACGGTGATGTCATGCACGAATGGAAACCGAACGGTCCAGCGGGCCGGCTCCAGAAAACAGACCCGGAAGTTGAACCACAAGTACCGCAGACTGAAGAATTGGCGCGTAACCTGCCGGTCCACGGTCAATTGGTAGCGAATGCCAAACTCGAAGGGGCTATCGAATCGCAAGAAATTGTATAGCATCAGGCCGAGCCCGACGAGCATCATCGGGCCGGTCGCGGCCAGCAAGAGAGTCCAGACTTTCTGGCGCTCTCGCCACGCCCGGGCCACCGGCACCAGCAGGATTGCCGCGCTGAACAGGAGGGAGGGCCTAGCCCCGACCGCCAAGCCGCAAGCCAGACTGGCCGCCGCCAACCATCGTCCGCGCCGGGACGAATGGTGCAACGCCTTCCAAATTGCCGCCAGGGCCAGCATCGTCAGCGCATAGCCACAACTGATCGACACCTCCCAGACATCACAGGCCGACAACATCATCACCGGCACGAGAGTTGTCAGGCCGAGCGCGAGTGTGCCTGCGGCAACCACCGCGACACTGACTTCGGCGAAGTAGCGCCGCCAGAGCGCGCACAACAGACCGGTGCTGGCGAGGAAACCTACAAAACAAAAAATCACTGCGGCATCTTTTTGAAGCAGATAGTGGCCGGTCAATGCCACATACGGCCAGAAAAGCACCACGGCGGGCGTGACACCGAAGTAGAGGTATAACTTCCCCCTGTAATAGCTCATGTCGAGCACCGGATAGGGAGCGTGGGCCGCCGGATCGTAGGGGTCGGCGAGCTGCGTGAGGCCGTGCGGCACGTCGGTTTTCAGATTGAGCTGGCCGGCGCGAAAGCCCTGGACGAGTAAGTTGTAGTAATCGTCAGTCGGATTCAGAGTCGACGGCAAACAATGGCCCGAGTGGGCCGTATACGCGTACACCGCAACGACCAGCAGGCACACGCCGCCCAGGATTCCGCGCTGCATCCATCGGGGCTTTCCTCCGTGTGCCTCCGCCTGGCGGCCATCTGACGTGCTGTTGATTATCTTTGGAATGAGCCCACCCTCCTGCGGAAGATAAGCGCGCCGACACGGCAGCCCAAGCGGCACTTCATACTTCGGATGCGAGTCGATTCCGCCTTCCGGTGATTTGGACGGGTGCGGATAATAGCCTTCGGGTGTTGCTTGGGCAATCTCTTCCCGCTTTGGGCGATTGGCGGACCTTACGGTTTGAACTTCCGAGTTTGCCCGTGATTCAAGACATCATTGGCTGGTTTATGAACAGGGAATCCCACGCTTCGCAGGGCGGTCACGGTTCCCTACTTTTTCAAATCGCGGTAGCCAATCAACTGGATGCGTTTTGTCTTGATCGCTTCGCAAACACGCGCGCTGGTAAGGGTATCGGTGACAGTTTGGCGGCTGGTGGCGACGTCTTCATAGCCGGTGTGGTAGATGGCGCGCATTTCGGACGTATCGAGGCCGGGATGATCGACAAAGAGGTAGGTTTGCCCCGCTTCCAGATCTTCGAGCATGTTGATGAAGCTCTCAATCCTTTCGTCCGAAGTTTTTTGAGGTCCGACGCAGCTCGCTCTCCTTATTTTCCGGGCATCGGTCTCGACGTAGAGGCCGTATTCTTTCCCGAGCCTTTCGACGAGGGCCTTCACGTCATTGTTCATCCTGCAACAATTCATGTGGCCCGAAAGATGGCTGATCTGCGGGATTTTCTTTCGGGCCAATTCGATCTGGGCACGGAACTCTTTCTCGACGTCTTCGGGGTTCCCGTGGTTTTCCACGAGTGAGCGTCCGGCATAGCTGTTGTGGCGGAAAATTCTGGGGAAGAAATACCCGTCAGCATCCCGCAAGCTGGGGCAGTCCGAAACTGGCCGCCACTTGATGTTGTCCCATTCGCTGCTCAGGGCGAGGTGAACGCCGACGTCCACCTCGGGATGTTCCGTCACGATTTTCACCGCTTCCGGAAACCACGGCGACGGCACAAGGACTTCTACGGAGGTCGCGATGCCTTCTGTATAGCATTTGAGGATCGCCTCATTGACTGCGTGGGAACAGCCCATGTCGTCCACGCGGACGATCAACCGAGGCGGCGGGTTTTGGGCGAAGACGCCGGTGGCCAGTAGCGCCAACAGTAGCTGAATCATGGTTCTCATGCGGTTTTCGGCTTTGGCGTGAGTCGGGAGTACTTGTTCATTTTGTCAGCATAAACGGGATGGCGCGGCAAGCCACGTGACCATCGAAGAGCTCGTCCGGTGATTTGCGGGGTCGCAATCGCCGAATACAGCAATTGTTGAACAGGATTAGTAAACGCCCCAATCAATCCCCACGCCCGCCAACGCGGACTTGGTGCTCGTTGCTATCAAGATCTGGCCCGTTCCAACGGTGTTGAGCACGTAGGCGTGGCCAAGCAGGTCGTTCGACTTCCATGCCGTTTTCAAGTAGGTTGCAGCACCCACTGTGTCGATGGTGTCACCATCCTTCTTGCAGAACTCCATCGCCCACTGGTCAACCGCTGCATCCATCTGCCGGGCGTCATTCATGATGCGACGCCCCTGGGACTGTTTGCGGGACTTCGTGAATGAGGGCAGTGCCAACACCGTCAGCAACCCGATGATGGCGACCACGATCATTATTTCAACCAAGGTAAAGCCCCGGCAATCCCGTTTGAGAGTATGGCGACTCAGGCGGGGCGCAAGTATGCCCTTTCTCCACTTCACGGCAGGTTCGCGTTGACCGATGACAACGTGTTGTTTATGTGCCTGCCGAGGCCCCTTAACACCGTGATCGCCACGATGGCAATAAGAGCCAGAATCAGCGAGTATTCGACCAGACTTTGGCCCTTTCGCGATCGGAGTGCTCTGTAAAGTTTCTGAATTGTCGTGTTCATACTTCCAACCACCCTCTTCAAGGCGAAATTCCGAACAAATGCCTCACCATATTAGTAGCGCAGGCGACACGGGCCGTCTGTGGGGGGAAACCCTGTTTTTTCTGACGGGGAAACCCCCCACACGCAGCGGGACGCCCACCGGTGGGACCGGGGAAGAGCCGCCTCCGATGCCGAATCAGACGATGAGTGGAACGAGGGCGCACTTCAGAGGCACACGTTGATTGGCCTGGGCTTTCTTGCGGATCGGCCTTGCTGGATAGCGTACCGCCGGAGCGTCCTTGCGTCACCGATGCTCAGTTTCTTCTTGATGCGGGCCAAGTAGCCTTCCACCGTCTTGACGCTGACCTGTAGTTCCTCGGCGGTTTGGCTTGGGCCATAGCCGCAGCCGAGAAGCTGGAAAACTTCCCCTTCGCGCGTGCTGAGGCTGGCGCGAGCCATCGTTGCCCCGAGACTCCTGCTCTTGGCGGCCTTCTGCATGCGTCTACTTCTAGCTCAAAGGAGGAGTTATGTCTGTGAGGGGAAGCCCTGTTTCTTCTGAGGGGGAAAACCCCTACACGGCGGTTGATGGGAATAACCCGGAGACGGCCGAAATCAACGAGTGCCTGGCGGCTATTTTGGTTTGCGAGGGCTCGATGGCGGTCGTGGCGAAGATTCCGCGGACCCACCGATCCCGCCGAGCCTGTTCCACTGAATGGCTTGCTGAACCAGTTGCCGGGCGTCTTTCAGGAGCAGCTTCTCCTTGATGCGCGCCGTATAACCTTCCACTGTTTTCACGCTCAGGTGCAACTCGTTCGCGATCTGGCTGGGGCCGAAACCGCTTCCAAGAAGTTGGAAGACCACCAGTTCGCGGTCGCTCAGGCTGTCCACTGGCAACCCCGTCGTGGTGGAACGGCCGCCACTGGCCTCCTTTAGGATCCGCGCCCCAACCGTCTTACTCACATGGATCTCACCGTCCAGCACGCGGAGGATGGCCTGCCGGATCTTCTCCGCCCCTTCCCGTTTGGTGACGTAGCCGCGCGCGCCAGCGCGGATGGCACGTTCGGCGTAGAGGGGTTCATCATGCATGGACAGAACCAGCACCAGTAAGCCTTCGTAACGGGTCGAGATATCCTTGATCAGGTCAGTCCCGTGACTGCCTTCCATCGTGAGATCAACAACGGCCATGTCGGGGCGCAAGGTCTCGATGGCCTGCAGGGTCTGACGCGCGTCGGCTGCTTCCCCGCAGACGACGAGATTCGGCTCTCGGTTGATCAATTGCGCCAGCCACTCGCGCACCATCGGGTGATCGTCTGCAATGAGAATCCGTGTCTTGGTCGCCTGACTATTCATGAGTCGTTCCTTACCCGCATATAAAAGCGCTTGGGCAAGGTCAGGACGACGGCGGTGCCGCCGTTGGGGGCGCGGCGCACGGTGAGAGTCGCCCCAATTATGGACGCACGGTAGTTCATTGTGCTGATCCCCATGCCCTTGTTCTGTTTGGGTTGTTCAGGAAGCCCAAGGCCGTTATCGTTCACCGTCAGGGTGATTCGCTCATCCTGAGCGCTGAGTTCTATCAGGATTTGTGAGGGCTTGCCGTGTTTGATCGCGTTGGCGACCGCTTCTTGGACGATCCGGTAGATGTGGGTCGCTTCCTTGTCATCAAAGAAGTCGGCCACCCCGTTCGCCTGTACGTCGCAGGCGATGCGATACACGTCTTGCACCGAGGCCGACAGCTCATCGAACGCGGCCATCAGACCGCCGTGCCCGATTTCGACCGGGTGAAGGCCGTGGGCGATCTCACGTGCCTGAGTCATGGCGCGCTGGATGAATCCCACGATCTGCCTGGCATCGGTTGCTTGCGGCAACGATTCTTGCGCCAGTTTATCCGTCAATAGCTGGGTCGCGAACTCCGTGGCGGCCAGGTGCTGGCACAGCCCGTCATGCAGGTCCTGCGCGATCCGCCGTCGCTCCTGATCGGACATTTCGAGCACTTGCTTCTCCAGTTGTCGGCGTTCCGCGCTCGCCTTCTTCACGGCCGCCACCAAGAAACAGACTGCCACAAGCACTGCAAAGTCCATTACCGAGTTCCAACTGGCAACCAAAATCTCGAAAGTAGTAATGGGGGAGTACAGGTTGGCCACGAAGGAGACGACTCCAGCGGCGGCAGCGACGAGAAGCCCACGTGGTGTATCCGCAAACCAGGCGACGAAAACAACCACGAGCACGTAGAGGATGGGAACTTGAGCCCCAGGCCCCAGCAGGTAGTCAACCAGACCCACAATCGCGGTACCGACCAGACCCGCGCCAACCACACACAGCCTGGATCGGCTCTCGATCCAGAGAATCAATCTTTGCATGACTGCACTCCTGCCAGCGGGCCGGTACGGCCTGAAGCAAACTCAGAGGTCACTTTGTAGCCTTTGACTTGCCGGGTAACTATCACAGATTCACCCTCGTCGTCCAGCAGATTGGATCTCGCGGTTGGGAACCGGTGGGTACATCGTGCCCCCCCAGCCGGATGCGCTTGCTGGAAACGCTATTCTCTTCACCGGTCGATTGTGCGGCCCCCCACGAAGCCGCTGACGGAACCGCGAGGAAAGCACAAAGCTGACTCCCCGACTAGGATTCGGACCGCCCGCGAGCCTGTTCAGAAGTCTGTGAACTGAGGATTGGGGACGAGGGAACGCGGACGGCTGGGGCTTTGCAAGGCGCGCGGGTTGCATTACGATGGGCGGGTAGTTTCACCAAACTGGAGGATGGATGGGTTTATGGACTACGTGAATTTGGGAAAGAGCGGGGTGAAGGTATCGCGGTTGTGTTTGGGGTGCATGAGCTACGGCGTGCCGGAGCGGGGGAATCATGTCTGGACGCTCAACGAGAAGCAGAGCCGGCCATTCATCAAGCGGGCGTTGGAAGTGGGCATCAACTTTTTCGACACGGCGAATGTGTACTCGGACGGCACCAGCGAGGAGATTGTGGGTCGGGCACTGCGGGATTTCGCGAAGCGGGACGAGGTGGTGCTGGCGACGAAGGTCTTCGGGCAGATGCGGGCGGACTCGAATGGGAAGGGGTTGTCGCGCAAGGCGATCATGACGGAAATCGACGCGAGCCTGCAGCGGCTGGGCATGGACTACGTGGATCTGTACCAGATTCATCGGTTGGACCATGACACCCCGGTCGAGGAGACGCTGGAGGCGTTGCATGATGTGGTGAAGGCGGGGAAGGCGCGGTACATCGGGGCGTCGTCGATGTATGCGTGGCAGTTCTGCAAGGCGCTGTACGTGGCCGAACGGCGCGGGTGGACGCGGTTCGTCTCGATGCAGAACCATTACAACCTGTTGTATCGCGAGGAGGAGCGGGAGATGATGGGGTTGTGCCAGGCGGAAGGGATTGGAGTGATTCCGTGGAGTCCGCTGGCGCGGGGACGATTGACCCGTCCGTGGGAGCAGAAGGAGAGTACCGAAAGAGGCAAATCGGATGAGTTTGGCAAGAAGTTGTATGGGAACGCGGAGGAAGCTGACCGGGTGATCGTCGAGCGCGTGGGCGAAGTGGCGAAGAAACGCGGCGTGTCGCAGGCACAGATCGCGCTGGCGTGGATGTTGAGCAAGCCGTTTGTTACGTCGCCCATTGTCGGCGCCACGAAACCGCAGCATCTGGAGGACGCCGTGGCGGCGTTGTCGCTCAAACTTGTACCCGAAGAAATCGCGATGCTGGAACAGCCTTACATTCCGCATGCCGTGGTTGGATTCGTCTAGCCACCTCAGCGCCGCGAGGCGAGCTGGGTGGCGTAGGGCTGATCGGCGCCGGAGCGGATTTCGTAGAGGCGATAGCCGATGTCGCGGGCGGCGTTGACGGTCTCCGTGTACGGCGTGTCGGCGACATCGACAAAACCATTCTGGTAATTCTCGCCGTCGAGCGCGCGGCCGGTGGTCGGTTCGTCGCGGTAGGAGAACCAGTGGCAGCCGACGAGGTTGGGATGGCGGAGCGCGTCGCTCACGAAACTTTCGTAGGCGGCGGCGCGCTCCGCTTGATCCTTAACCCTCACCAGCCCCGGGCTAAATTGGCCGCGATCGGTCGCGCCAAAGTGAAATTCGCCGATGATCACGGGCGCGTCGACACGGGCCGGCAAAGCGAAATCGTCCACGGAACGACGATAGATGTTGTAGCTGAGGACGTCGCAGTAGTGCGCGGCGATTTTGACGACCTCGGGGTTCACGCCTGCAAACCGGCACCCGAGATAGAGATGGTTGGGAGCCGTTTCGCGCACGGCCTGGCGGCACAGCTTGAAGTATTCGCGAACCGTATGCTGGTAGAACGCCAGAAGGTCATCGTGGGCGCGGGTCTTGTCGGGCGTGTCGCGGCTTTCGATCAGGTCGCCCCACGATTTGTAGTGCATGCCCCAGACGGTGTTGAGGTTGTCGATTTTGCCGTACTTCGCCATCAAATCCGACACGAACACCTGCTTGGCCGCCTGGTACGCGGGCGAATCGAGCGTGGCCAGCGCGAGGGAGAGTTCCGTGCCCCAGATGAGTTCGTTGTCGATGAAATAGCCGATGCACCACGGGTCGTTGGCGCTCGCGGCGGCCTGGTCGGCCATACTGGCGCGCAGTTGCGTGCCGAAATTCGGGTCGAACACGTCGCGGAAGTGTCCCCAGTACCCCTTGGTTCCTTCGAGCGGTTTGCTGGCAAAATGGACGGCGGCCACGTACGGCGTCCGATGCTCGGCGCACAACTTCGGGTCGGACCAGTTGCCGATGGTATTGAGGCCCCAGCTCCGCAGACGAAGTAGTGTGGTTTCGTAAAAATTGTCGCGCCAATCGGCGCCGTATTTGCGTTTCAGGTTGACGCCGGCGAAATCGAACGTGGCTGGCGTCGCGTCGAGGTAATGACTCCATTGCGGCTGGCCTCCCGGCGACAGGAACTGCCGAAAATCCTCCTGATTTCCCGGGAAATCCTGGAACCAGGCTGTGCGCCCGTCGACGGGCGTTGATTCGCCGGGCCAGATGCAGTCGATTCCGTTCGAGAAGAACAACCGTCCGTCCGGATCGACCAGCCACCATTTCCCATCGTACTTGGCGGTACGGAAGTAGCCCGTTCCCAGCAGGAGCGGCCCTCGTTTCCAGCCGCCGAATTTGTCCCACGACCGCGTCCCGCGCCTGGACTCCAGGTCGGTTGTCTCGGCGAAACGTTTTGCGGTCAAATCCTTGGTCGAATGGATCTTGTTCGGCCAATCCGCGTGGATGTACTGGCCAAACGTATCGATGAACGGAAACAGCGAGCGTAAATCCTCGTTCGGGCGCGTGGCGCTGGCGCTCAACGCGCTCAACTGCACGTCGCCAATCTCAAAACTGAATTTGCCCTTCGGTTTGGGCACAAGAATGGCCACTCGCGCGATGGCGCCCGGGTCAATGGTGTTCTCGCCGTCGTCCGGTGGCGGAAACGCCCGCATACCGAACATGGGAAGCGCCGCCAGACTGAACGCCGACCGCTTGAACCACACCTGCAATGTGCCGCGCCCGCCCGGCGCCAGCATCACCCGGCCCTGGTTGCAGTGCAACGGGGGATCGGCATCGGCGTTTTCAACGCGGCATTCGAGGGTGAGGTCGGCGTCGCCCACGTTGCGGACATCGAGCAACAACCCGTCGTGCTCGGAAAGGTTCCAGCGTCCATGCGGCGCCTTCAGTACGATGCCCGCCCACGCCGGGTCGTCTTCGCCATCCACGCGCAAAGCCATGCCCGAATCACTCGGGGCAGGTGAAATGTCAACCGCCCGCAATTCGACGGCGTCGTCTGGTTTCCCGCGGGCAAAAGCGAACAGGACGGATTGGGCATTAGCTCGTCCGTTGCTGGCCAACCCCGCCAGCAACCACACCCCGCTGACCGCCATGAGTCTCGCAGTCGCGGGCCGAACTGCGCTTCGCCCCGCCATGCTACTTAAACCTATGCGAAAATCGTGCCGGGTCAATGCACCCCGGCGATTTTTCTGAAGATTTTTCCGGAGTGGTGGTTACCGCCGGGAACTTTCGCAGCCGTGAGAAGCCGCGTCTGTAAAGAGTGCCGCCCACAGGTCAGACCACTGCGGTCAGGCTTCCCACCGCGGCGAGTTGTTCCTCCATAGTCCACGATTTCCTTGATGTTTTGGAGGAACCAGCGGTCGATCCTGGTGAGCTGGTGGACGGCGTCCAGATCGAAGCCGTCGCGGAAGGCGTGGCGGATGCAGAAGATGCATTCAGCGCACGGGGTGATGAGTTTACCTTCGATTTCCTCGCGCGGAGGGACTTCGCGGCCGCCCCGTCGTCCGCCGCTCAGGCCATGCGCGCCGATTTCGAGGGAGCGCAGCGCCTTTTGGATCGCTTCCTTGAAGGTGCGTCCGATCGCCATCGCTTCGCCGCGCACTGTAGTCAGACACCGGCTCGGATGCACTCAGGTTCTACGGTCGGGCACGTCGGAAACCGCCTTCTTGCGGAACGGCGAATGCAGGTTGAAATAAATCCCGCACAGCGGGCGCGCATCGTCGTTTTCGCTGAGCATAATGGTCACGTGGCGATCCAGCGCGATGCCATGACGCAGGCCCGACGCGCGGTTTTCGAACGCGTTGATCGCCTTGGCCATCAACGATTGCAGGCTCTTGAGAAATTCGTCCGGCGTCTTCTCGACACACACGACAAACTTGTCGTAGCTCTTCACCGCCGCCGCAATCTCATGTTGAAAATCTTCGACGCCCAGTCCCATGGCGGCCCAATTATTATCACATCTCCGCGCCACTGCAAGAGCGGGCGCGATCATCATGGCGGGACGTTGGGCAGATATTTTTCCGGTCGGAACGGGGGATTTGGATTGACTCGCGTGATGGGCCACGGCATTGTAGCCGCACGGTTTCACCAAGGAGGGACCGTGACCGAGTCGTGATCAAGTTTCGTTGCCTGAATTGTGGCCAGAAGCTTGCCGTCGTGGAAGATGGCGTTGGCGCCGTTGTCTCCTGCACGAATTGCGCGGAACGGATCGTTGTGCCCCCCTATTCCATCACGGAATTCTTCTCGGCGGAACCGACCCGTCGCGCCGGCGTGCCGGTCACCGGCGGCTTGCAGTTGATTCGTCCCACCACGGAACGCGTCGACGGCAGGCCCGTGGCCTCGCGGATGGCGTTGACCCCGACAATTATGTCGGGGTTGATTCCGCATCTGGCGCGGCTGATGATGAACCGTCTCGTGCAGGCGCTGTTCGCGCAGCGCGCGAGCCTGATCGACACACAGGCCGAAGCCACCAAACGCATGGTCGACCTCGAAGAACGGATCGCTAGGGCGCAGGTGAGCGTTCAGGAGCGGTTCGCCGCGTACGAGAACCGCATCGCCGAGTTGGAGAAACAGTTGGCGGCCGCCGACGAAGAGAAACGCGAACTGATGCGGCAGAATTTTCAACTGGCCCGGAAAGCGCTCGAAGCCGAGAACGGCGGCGCGCAACCCAGCCGCGTGAACCTACGCGATGCCGGGTTTTTGCTGCGCGCGTAACGCCTGCTCGTAACACTGTAACGCTTCGCCGTACCGCTCGAGCCGATTGAAAACCCCGCCCTTGCTCAGGTAGGCCATGGTCATCGAGTTATCCAGCGCGATGGCGCGGTCGTAGCAATCAATGGCTTCGTCCAATGCCCCCAGGCGTTCCAGCGCCATTCCCTTCTTGACGAATGCCTCGGCATTCGTCGGGTCCAGCCCGATGACTTCATCGAAGCAGGTGAGCGCGGTATCAGCCTGTTGCAGGTTGAGATGCGCCTGGCCTTTGCCGAGCAGCAAGGCGATACGGGCGTCGCGCTCTGCTTTCTCGGTCTTGGCGTGCGTCATGGCCGAATCCGTCTCGGTCGCGGCTTTCGGCTCTGGTGGTTCGGCCCGGGCTTCGGCGATGTCCGATGGCAGCTCGACCGGTTTCTTCGCCGCGGTTTCCTCGATGCCGTGGGTTGGTTCCGAAGCGCCTTCGAGTCCGCTAATGCGCTGCTCCAGCCGCTCGATGGTGTTGAGAAAACGCGCCGTGGATTGTTCGACCCGATTGAGGGGGACGAGGTGTGTGTCGCCCGGGCCGAGCGCGACGGGGGCGAATCCGGGACCAAGCGCGTGACCGGTGAACTGCGCGATCATGGTTTCGGTGCGGCGGTTCATGCTGCGCAACAGGAACACGGCGAAAAACAACATCCCAAAAAACCCGGCGCCCGCGAACACGCTTACCATGATGAGCGTGAACCGGTGTGAACTTTGCATCGCTTCGATTTCGCGTTCCCGCTCGGCCGTGACGGATTGTTCGATGCGGTTGAGGCGCGCTTCGAGTTCTTCGGTGTTGCGTTTCGCGGCCGCCTCGGCATCTTCCCGGGCTTCTTCAACCGCGCGGGCGTTGGTCGCGGCGTCCTGGCGCTGCCGCTCGATCTCCCGCATCATCGATTGCTGTTGTTCTTGAAGCTGCTGGTACGACTGGACGACGTGCTGCGCCCAGGCAGCGTCGTTGTCGGTGGCCTGGCCTTTGGCAACGGGCGTGGAATTTGTGTCCGTGGCCGCGAACGCAGTCGGGACAGTGGCGCAGAGACACAGCACCACGAAAAAAGCGGCGGTCGCCGGGACCGACCTCGGACTTCTACGATTTCCTCCCATAATTCAGGTTCCCCGAGGGGCACCGTAGAAGAACCGGGCGGGGAATTCAATGCAAAAATCGGGTGTGTCGTACTCTGAGATTCTCGCCCAGCGGGTCCCGTCGCTGCCGTGCGAAATACTCGGGACTCAGGCCGAGAGCGTGGGCCGTTGAGGCCCGCATGCCGACAGTCGCCGCGGGTGATGGTGTCGGCGTTCCCCGGTGTTTTCTGATTCCGTTGGCACGTTCGTTGTGCCACACTCCCCGCATGTGGAAGCGCAAGGGGACACTTCTTCTGATTGTTCTCGGTTTGCTGGCGGTCGGCCTGCTATGGATTACATCTCGCAAGCCCGAGCCTACATACGAGGGCCACTCCCTTAGCTACTGGGTCCTCCGCGATGACGCATACCATGAGAGAAGTGGCGAAAGGCGCCAAGCCGAACAGGCCATACGCCACATCGGCACCAACGCGTTGCCATTTTTGCTGAAGTGGGTTCAGAACGAACGACCCGCTTGGCGTTCCGAGGCCATCGACTTTGCTCGCAGACTCCCAACCTGGACACTGGCAAACTGGATGGAGCGTAACCAGTCAGAGACCTTCGCGAACAATTCCTCGGGCGCCTTGTCGGCTCTCGGGGAGCAGGCAACTCCCATCCTGCCCGAATTGCTTCGACTACTAGCCAACAGCCCAACCATGTCCAGTACCGCCCTCAGAATCAGCTCGGTCCTGCCAGCTATCGGGACGAACGCTTTGCCGGCTCTCATCTCTGCTATAGAGGACCCCGCATTCAGTGCCAACCGAGGGTACGTGCTCATGGCTATTCGTGATATACACCCACCTCCGGCTGCCGCAGCCGCAGCCGTTCCGGTGCTTATCCACTGCCTCAGCGAGTCAAACCTCCCGCACATGGCTGCCGATACACTTGGCTCGCTTGGAGCAGCACCGGACCGCGCCGTCCCTGCCCTGATGGCCTGCCTCCAAAGCCCCAATCAAGAACTTCGTTGGGCCTCCGTTGAAGCCCTTGGCAATTTCGGCACCAACTCGCTTGCCGCTGTTCCTGCCCTTATCCATTGCCTTCACTATGGCAACTCGGAAGTTGCGAGCGAGGCGGCGAAAACCCTCGGGAAAATTGGACTGGAGCCAAACTTGGTTATTCCGGCGCTGGCGAGCGCGATTCAACGCGATGACGCCGGTATTTCTATTTCGGCCGTGATTGCTCTCGGCACGTTTGGCGCACAAGCGACCAACGAAGTGCCGCTGTTGACTGGGTTGCTTTCCGATCCTGTCTGGCAGGTCCGCATTCAAGCATCCAAAGCCATTGAGCACATCACAGGCAGAGCCCCCACCAACCCGCCAGCCCAGTGAGGCTTTGCAGTATGTGCCGAGCGGAAGAAGTGAGGGCCACCTGCTTTCGGTCCGGAGCGCAACAGCGGCTCGCCATTCGGACTGCAGCCGTTGACACGCGGCGGCCGCAATCCTATAGTCGGCCCGTTGTTTTTCCCCGACTAAGGAGGATGACCGGCTGTGTCTGAGATTGCATACGTCAACGGAGAATTTTTGCCTCTCGAACGCGCCACCGTTCGCGTGGAGGACCGCGGATTTCAGTTCGCGGATGGCGTGTACGAGGTCGTGCGCACGTACGGCGGCGAACCGTTTGCGACGGATGAACATCTGGCACGACTTTCCCGCAGTCTCGACGCGATCGAGTTGAAAAATCCGCTGAGTGTCGAGCAATGGAAGTCGATCATCAACGAAGGCATCCAGCGCTCCGGTTTTGCCGAGGCGATCGTCTATCTCCAAGTCACCCGCGGCTGCGCCCCGCGTCATCGCGGGATGCCGAAAGGCGCGGAACCAACGATCGTCATGACCGTGCGCGAACTCGCAGCGCCCGCGGCGAAGCTGCGCGAGAACGGGATTGCAGTCATTACCATGCCGGAGTTTCGCTGGGCGCGGTGCGATATCAAGAGCATCGCCCTGTTGCCGAGCGTGCTGGCGTATCAAGCGGCGAAGAAGGCGGGCGCGAACGACGCGATCTTCGTGGACGAAGTGGACACCGTGAACGAAGCGACGGCGGGAAATGTGTTTGTCGTGACCGACGGAAGACTCCGCACACCGCTCAAGAGCACGCGCATTTTGCCCGGCGTCACGCGCGACAAGCTTCTGGTGGCGGCGCGAGCAGCAGGGATTGGAACCGCGGAAGAGCGCATTACAAAGTCTGAACTTCTGTCCGCGCAGGAAGTGTTTTTGAGCAGTACAACCGCGGAAGTGACGCCGGTCGCGACCGTGGACGGAAAGCAGATCGGGGGCGGCAAGCCGGGGCCGGTATCGAGGCGGGTGTTCGAGCAATTCGCGCGAATGTTTATCCGCAAGTGATGATTACTCGACCGGATCCGGCATCTTGTCGAGCAGGTGGTTCTTCGCCGGAACCGTCGTGGCCTTGATCTCGCCGTTGTTGTCGGGAGCGGCGGGCGCGACGAACACGAAATCCATCAAGGTCCTGGCTGCGCGGCCGGTGTCGACGTGCACGGGGACATCGACATTGATATTGGCAACGCGCAGGTCATCGGCGCGTGTGTGATCGTATGTCAGATTCAAATTGCCGATCTGGTGATAGAGTTTTTGCGCGCGCAGTTCGCGCTCTTGGCCCGCCAACACGATGACGCGACGGCGCGTCTTGAGGTCGTCCAGTGCGTTGGCGGCTTTGATGCGGGCCTCATAGTCGTTTTGGATGATTCGGCCCTGGATCTGGCGAAACGCCTCAATCACAAGAGAAAAAGCCGAGTCCTGGTTTCGCAGTTCTGAGATTGGATCGGCAGGTTTGGTCCGGGCCACCGGTTGAGGGGCCGCTTCGTCCTTGGATTCTACCGAGAAAGACGACGTGCAAACCAGCATGGATAGCGTTAGCCCTAGCGCCAAGCCCTTGTTTTTCATAGTCGTCGGGCTAACTAGCGCAATGTGTGCCAGACCGGTATGCGCTACAGCGAACGGCTATTCACGAGCCATCGACAGGCGCCGTGTTCGTTTGCGCCCAAAGCAGGGGTCCACTGCGTCGGGTGATGTGAAGCACGTTTAATCCGTTTCCGGGCAACCCTGAAGTCGTTCGCATCCAGCGGCTTTCCACGATGGTTGACAATCGGGGGGTGCCTGCTATGATGCGCGTT
Organism: Verrucomicrobiia bacterium; assembly: GCA_049515295.1. Lineage (GTDB taxonomy): Bacteria > Verrucomicrobiota > Verrucomicrobiia > Palsa-1439 > Palsa-1439 > Palsa-1439. The sequence continues at coordinate 18,034 of JBEKUF010000039.1, forward strand.
CCCTAATTTGGGGTAGACACATGAAACGGACATACCAGCCGTCCAAGATTCGGCGGCAAAGAAGATTCGGATTTTTGAAACGGACGCGGACGAAGAGCGGTCGCGCGACTTTGAGTCGGCGTCGGCGCAAGGGACGCAAGCGTCTTTCTGTGTAGGGGGACAGTCGCCGTGGCGGCGGGGCGGAGGCCATTTTGCGTGGCAGCAGCACATTGCCGAAGACCGAGCGACTCCAGCGTGGTTCGCAGTTTCGGCACGCGTATGAACACGGGCACAAAATCGTCGGCAAATTGTTTGTGCTCTACGTGGTCGATCATCCGCCCGACTTGCGAACGGCAACGGCACGCGCGACACGCGCCGTGGGCATGGTAACGAGCCGCAAGATCGGCGACGCGGTGACACGGAATCGCGCCCGGCGGCTGTTGCGCGAGGCGTATCGGCTGAACAAACAGAAGCTCAACAACAATTTACAGATTGTGATGGTTGCCCGCACCGCCATTAACGGCAAGAAGAGGCAGGACGTGGAGGCGGAATTGCTGCGATTGTCCCGGGCGGCGGGCATCCTCAACGAGACGTGATCAAACGCTTACTTCTATTCCTGCTGCGACTGTATCGCTGGCTGTCGCCGCTCAAAATGCTATTACCGGCCCCGCCGTTGACGGGCGGCTGTTGCCGGTTCTATCCCACCTGTTCGTGCTACGCCTGCGAGGCCGTCGAAAAACACGGTTCCCTGCGCGGACTGTGGTTGGCCACGAGACGGCTGGCCCGGTGCCATCCATTCCATGAAGGCGGATTCGATCCGGTGCCCGACCGATGATGGACAGAAAGACAATTCTGGCTGTGCTCGTTTGCATCATCGCCCTGATGGCGTCGCAGGCGGTGATCAACAAACTGTATCCACCGAGACCGAAGGCGTTGCGATCACTCCCGGCGGCCGGCTCGAACGCCGTTCCGCAGCCGGCAACGGTCCAAACGCCAACCGAGCAACCCGTCGTACCCGCGAAGGAGAACAAGCCCGAACCCGCCGAGCCGCGTCCCGCCGAGCAGACAGTTTCGCTGAGCAATGACTTCATCCGGGTGGATTTCACCAGTTGGGGCGGAGGCATCCGCTCGGTCGAACTCCTTCAACATAAAGGCAACAGCAACGAGGTGGCGACCCTGAACGGCGCGGGCTTGGTGCCGGCCCTGTCGTTGGTCGGCGCGCCGGGCGCGGGCAGCAACGATGTCTATGCGGTGCGGGCTGTGGACGCGAGCACAGTCCAGTTTCGCAGCGGCGCCGGCGTCGTCAAGACTTTTACCCTTAGCAACGACTACCTGATTGCCGCCAACATTCAGATGCCCGCGGCGCTCGCGCCGTCCGGCGCCATCGGTGTGGTGATCGGCACGGCAACGCCGACGCAACCTCGAGAAATTCCCAGCTATCTGGTGGTGGATTGGGAGGGCGAATCGAAGTTTCGCAATCGCACGCTGCCGCGCGTCGCGGATCGGGTGAAAGCCGGCAAACCACACGAAGACATCTCGGTGGGATGGGTCGCGGTCAAGAGCCAGTATTTCACGATGGTGTTGTCGCCAACGTCCAATGTGACCGGAGTAACGTACGGAACTGTGGACCTGTCGCCCGCAGATCATCCGCCGGTCGTTCGCGGGTTGACGGCGGCGGTGGATGTGCCCGTGACGCGGGGGGCGGATGGCCATGCCTCCTGCGCGTTCACGTGGTACGCCGGACCGAAGGATTACGGACGGCTGGCCGCGCTGGGCAAACACCAGGAAGAGCTGATGGATTTCGGAACACCGCTGGATTTCTACTCCGGGCTCTTCGGTGTGGTTCTCTGGCACAGCTTGAATTTCTTTCACGGGTTGATCCCGAACTACGGCGTGGCCATCATTCTCGTGACCATCGCCCTGAAGATTGTTTTCTGGCCCATCCAGGCCAAGAGCATCCAGTCGATGAAGGCGATGCAGAAGTTTCAGCCGCTGATGAACAAGCTGCGGGAGAAATACAAGGACGACCCGCAAAAGCTGAATGCGGAGATGATGAAGCTGTACAAGGAGCACAAGATCAACCCGTTTTCCGGCTGTCTACCGGTGTTGGTCCAACTGCCGGTACTGATCGCGTTTTACCGCGTGCTGCTCAACGCCATCGCGCTGCGCGGCGCGTCATTTCTGTGGATCAAAGACCTGTCGCAGGCCGATACGATTTTTACGGTCGCGGGCCTGCCGATCAATCCGTTGCCGCTGGCGATGACGGCCGGGACGTTTTTCCAGCAGAAAATGACGCCGACGGGTGGCGATCCGCAGCAGCAGAAGATGATGATGTTCATGCCGGTGATGATGCTGTTCTTCTTTTACAAACTGGCGGCGGGATTGACGCTGTATTACACGTTGCAACAGTTGCTCTCGGTCCTGCAGCAGTGGCGGAGCATGCGACGGACGAACGCCGGCGTCGCTCCCGCCCCCGCATTCCCGGCTGGAAAAGGGAAATGACTTTCGGTATAGTGACGCACAACTTGGCATCCAGAGGCGTCGTAGCTTTGCCCCACGTGAGGCAAGGCCGAACGCCACAAACACAGGAGCATGCTTATGGAAACAGAAACACCTGCTGCATCGACATCCTCGCCCCCACCGTCGCCGTCTATTCCGGCCGGTCCGCCGCTGGATCCCCGTGACACGTTGCAGAAGATGCTGGATGGCCTTGGCCTCCAGACCAAGGTCGAAGTCTTCACGATGGATGGCTCGACCCTGTTGCACATCGCCACGGCCGAACCCGGCCGCCTCATCGGCAAACACGGGCAAACCCTGAGCCAGCTGCAGTTTTTGTTGAATCGGATCCTGCAGCGCGCCAATCCCGAAGTCCCGCGCGTGACCGTTGATTGCGAGCGCTATCGCGAACGTCAGCGCGACGACATCTTGAAGAAGGTTCTCGAAGCTGCCGACAAAGTTCGGCGCTGGGGCGAAGCCGTGAAGATCGGGCCGTTCAACGCCTTCGACCGCCGCGTCATTCACCTGCACATGGAGAAAGACCGCGAACTCGAAGCCGTCAGCGAAGGCGAAGGCGACGAAGCCGGCATGAAGAAAATGATCATCCGCGTCCGCGAAAAACCAGCGGCGTGACCAGCGCGATAAACAGGACGGTACTGATCGACATCACCTTGTCAGCGACTTTTGCGCCAAGTCAATCCATGGTTGAGCCTTTGATTGAAGTGGAGGATCAAGGGTAATCGATTTCGACAAGTCCTCTAGTGCCGCTTGCCAATCACCCTTTCCGTCGTGGGCCATCCCCCGCGCGAAGTAGGCTCCGGCATATTTCGGCCAAATACTAACGGCCTTTGTGGCATCCGCGATTGCCCCGTCATAATCACTTTTCTGTCTGCGCGCCATGGATCGATAGAAGTAGGACTCCGCAAACCGGGGCTCCAAATCGATAGCCTTCGTACAATCCGCAATGCTGCCGTCCAGGTCCCCCTTCTCGCTGCGTGCGGCACCTCGATAACAGTAGGCTTTGTAGAACTTCGGGTCTAGTTCGATCGCCTTGGTGCAGTCTGTCATGACTCCATCCCAGTCAGCGGTCTGGATGCGGATTGTTCCTCGGTTGACGTAAGCCTCAGCAAACTTCGGGTTTAATTCAATGGCTTTGCTGCAATCCGCCATGGCTCCGCCAAAGTCTCGTTTCATAAGACGAACAAGACCCCGATCGCAGTAGGCCTCCATAAATTTCGGATCCAACTCGATAGCTCTTGTGGAGTCTGCGAGTGCACCGTCCAGATCCATTTTCTGCCCCCGCGCCATCCCGCGGCGGCAAAATACGACTGCAGCATTGGGATTCAATTCAATGGACTTGGTGCAGTCGTCGATGGCTGCGTCGTAGTTGAAATTCTTGAGGTAACCGATGCTTCTTAGACTATAAGCCTCAGCACATTTCGGGTCGAGTTCGATAGCTTTAGTAAGCTTGGCGATCCCTCCTTTTATGTCGCCCCTCTCGTAAAGTGCAACGCCCTCGCGCATATACGGATCGGCGTAATCGTGAGGCGATAGAGAGGCGGCCATCCCGAGCGCTGTGCCGCATAGAATCACAATCGGGATCGACACCGCACGGGTTGTTGTTGTCACCTGTAGTTTCTCCTCCTCATTTATACCTCAGCAACCGCATCGCATTCAGAATCACGAGCACGCTGCTGAATTGATGGGCGATGGCGCCGCCGATCATGTGGAGGTGGCCGCTGGACGCCAGCGTGACCATCGTGACGTTGTACACCAGCGCGAATAGCAACCCCTGCTTGATGATCCACAGTGTCTCCCGGCTCAAGCCGACCGCAAACGCGATCTTCGAAAGATCATCGGCCATCAACGCAATATCCGCCGCTTCGTGCGCCACGTCGGTCCCGCTGACGCCCATGGCGATGCCGACATCAGCCACAGCCAGCGCCGGCGCGTCATTCACGCCATCACCGACCATGGCGACGCCCTGCCGTCCCGGTTGCTTCAATGATTGGATGTGCTCGGCCTTCTGTTCCGGCAAAACATCGGCCTTCACGTCATCCAGACCGAGTTTGCCGGCAATCTGCATGGCGACGCGCTTATTATCGCCCGTCAACATGACCACCTTTTCGACGCCAAGCTGACGCAGATCCCGAATCGCCTCGTCGGCTTTGGCGCGGACGGTGTCGGACACGCAAATCGTTCCGCACACCTCGCCGTCGTGAGCCACGACAATCGTCGTGTGGCCTTCGCCATGATGTTCGTCCATATGCGCCTGCAAGGCTTCGCTCAGGACGATGGATTGATCATTCATCAAACCGCGCTGGCCGACGACGAGCTTCTGGCCGTTACGCTCGGCGACCACGCCGCGGCCATGGTGTGCTTGAAATTGGGATGGGTCGGCTGTCGACAGGCCCAGCGCCGCCGCTTTCCGCAGGATGGCGCGGGCCACCGGGTGAACGCTCAGTTTCTCGGCCACCGCGGCCATCCCGACAATTTCGGCTTCGGTATGCTCGTCAAAGCGGCTGACATGCGCAACCTCGGGTTCGCCATGGGTCAGCGTACCGGTCTTGTCGAACACGATCGTATGCAGGCGCGCCGTGGCCTCAAGGTACTGGCCGCCTTTGATGAGGACGCCGGCGCGCGCGGCGCGGGCGATTGCGGCCATCATCGCGGTTGGCGTAGCCAGGATCAGCGCGCACGGGCAGGCCACGATCAGCACCGTGATCGCCCGCGCGGCGTCATGGGTGAACGCAAACACGAGGACGGACAATATGAGCATCACGGGAACAAGCCAGCCCGCCAGACGGTCGAGCGCCCGTTGGATGGGGGCTTCGTGTTGCTGGGCGCGCTCGACCAACTGCGCAATGCGCGCCAGCGTCGTGTCCTCGCCGACGCGCCGCGCTTCAATAATCAACGCCCCCGTCTCCGCCAGTGCCCCCACAAACACTTCATCCCCCTCGCTCTTGTCCACCGGCATGCTCTCGCCCGTCACCGGCGCCTGGTTCACCGACGCCATCCCGCTTTGCACCACGCCATCCACGGGAACG
>JBEKUF010000040.1:0-23154 GCA_049515295.1 Verrucomicrobiia bacterium
CGGCCCGTTTACGCCATCATCGTTCCGTCTGAACCGCGATCTGCGGGTTGATAACAGTGACGTTTTCTTCGAGGCCGGACTGACATTACCCAATCTGCCCAAGGTGACTGTCGGCTATGAACGGCAAGCACGCGACGGCGACGAATCATTGGTCGAGTGGGGGGGCGTCACCCAGGGAGCGAACACGCGCAACATTTATCCCTCGTATAACGGCATCAAAGAACACACCGATATCGTCAAATTGAACGCGGAGTATGACCTTGGCAAGGTTCACCTGCTGGACGACTTCCGCTATGAGCACTTCAGCAGCGATGACACAGTGAATGACACGTCGCTAAACCTGAACACCAGTTCCAGCCAAACGGGGACGGCCCACGAGGATTACCATCAGGATGCGTTCTACAACACGTTCCACATGGACTGCCATGTAAATGACAAGGTGTATTGGTCGCTCGGCTATCTCCACAGCTCGCTTTGCGGTCACGGCGACATGCAGGTGGTCTCACCGGCGGCGCTCGGGCCGTTCGACATCAGCGGGACGGCCAACGGGATCGCGAACAATTTGGATTCGGACGTGGTCAACCTGAATGGCATGTTGGGGCCGTTCAAGGGCCTCGTTCTCTACGGCGGATTGCAGGCGGAAAAAACGGACACGCACGGCTTCTCCGACGCGCTGCTCACGCAGGGCACCTCGACGGCGACGACCAACGTGATTCGTTCGTTCGAGGACACCGAGAGCCTCTCGGAGACTCTCGGCATGCGTTATACGAAGATTCCGTATACCACGCTCTACGCCGAGGGCCAATGGAACGAGGAGCAAGTCGATTTGGACCAGACGGAGACGCAGGACGGCGCTTCCAGCCTCGCCCTCAACTCGGACGAGACGACCTTGCGGCAGGACTACCGTGTGGGCTTCAACACCGCGCCCTTCTCCCGCATGACGCTGGCTGCCCGGTACCGGCACTACATCGATCATGATGACTACGACTATCCCATCGACACGGTTGTGGGCTATCCCGGATTCATCACCGCGCAGGATTTCACCACCGACGAGGTCATGGCCAAACTGACCTTGCGCCCGTGTTCGCGCTTCAACGTCGCGTTCACCTACCAACTCGTCTCCACCGACATCCGCACCAGCACGGAAGCTATTCCGGTGATCACGCCCGGCGGCACGCTCCAGTCGGGCGATTACGATTTGAATATCTACAGCGTGAGCGCCACAGTCACGCCGTTGTCCCGATGGTATCTGACGGGCTACTTGTCGTTGCAGGACACGCGGACTAGTACGCCCGCCAATCAAAACCCCGCCGTCCAGACGTACCGCGGCAACGTGTACACCGTCATGACCACCACCGGCTACGCGCTCGATAACAAGACCGATCTCACCCTCTCGTACAGCTACTCGTGCTCAGACAATTTCAACAACAATTCCGCCGCTGGCCTGCCGTTGGGATTGAATTTCCAACGCCACGAGGTCCAGGCGGGTGTCAGTCGCAAGATCAGCAAGAATGTGGTTGCCCGCCTTCGCTACGGGTTCTACTCCTATGACGAGTCCAGCACCGGTGGCTTCAACAACTACGTCGCTCACCTCGCCAGCGCCAGTTGCAGCGTCCGCTTCTAGCATCGGACACGGCGAGACAGCGGGTGCTTGAAACAATCAGACTGGGCCGACAACTTGTCGACCTCGCCCGATATGTTACGCCAAAATGTCAGGTTCCGGCTATGTTTCGCCTGCTGATTGTTATTTCCTATTCTATTGCAGCGTAGCGGGTTGCAGTGTGGCTTTACCTTGCTGGCACCGCCAGTGCTAAACCATTTGTCGGCTATGGTCGCAGAAACCAAAAGCGTCAACGAACTCAGGCTCCTGTTTTGGGAGACCACGGCGGGCTGCAACCTGGAGTGCGTGCATTGTCGACGCCTCGACGTAAGCCGCCAGCTCATGAAAAGTGATCTTTCCACCGAGGAAGCGCTGGTGTTCGTCCGCAACCTCGCCGGGTTCACCAAGCCGATCCTGGTGCTTTCCGGCGGCGAACCACTTTTCCGCCCTGACATCTTCCAAATCGCGATGCACGCGTCCGAGCATGGTCTTCCCGTCGCACTGGCGACCAATGGCACGCTGATCGATGAGCGTGTTGCCCACGCCATTGTCGATAGCCGCATCAGACGCGTTGCGATCAGCATCGACGGGGCGGACGAAACGACCCATGACAGTTTCCGCCGCCAACGCGGCTCGCTCGCCGCCGCTCTGCAGGGGTTCCAGAACCTGAGGCGTCTGGGCATGAGCATGCAAATCAACTGCACCGTTACCCGTCACAACGTCCACCAGATCGAGACGCTTTATGCCAAGGCCGTGGAACTCGGCGCCGATGCGCTCCATTTGTTCATGCTCGTTCCCGTCGGTTGCGGGGTGCAGATCGCCGAGAAGAACATGCTCGCCGCTGAAGAATACGAGCGGGTGCTCAACTGGATGTACGACAAGACCAAGGAACGCGCCCTGCATCTCAAGGCCACCTGCGCCCCCCATTATTTCCGCATCATGCGCCAGCGCGCTGCCGCGGAGCACGTCCGCGTCGAAGCCACCCATAGCCATGGCAAACCCGAACGCGTCCGGGCTCACGGAAACAGCCACGGTCATCCGGGCAGCCATCCCGGCGGTTCGAACATGGCGGCGATGACGAAGGGCTGCCTGGCCGGCAGTTCGATCTGTTTCGTGTCGCATACCGGGGAGGTGTTCCCCTGCGGCTATCTGCCCGTCAGCGCTGGCAACGTCAAACGCCAATCCATGCGGGACATCTGGGAGCACTCGGAAGTGTTCGGTCGGCTGCGCGACGTCGAGCAACTGGAAGGCAAGTGCGGGCTGTGTGAATTCAAGAAGGTGTGCCTCGGCTGTCGCGCCCGGGCGTTTTATGCCACACACGGCAATTACATGGCGGAGGAGCCATACTGCATTTACGAGCCGCGTCGCTTGCGCAGGCAGCAGGAGATTTTGGAGGACGCGCTTTAGCCAACGGCATCCGGAGGTTGCACACCATGGTCAACATCACCAAACTCTACTGTGGCGAAGAGCAGCCGGCCGATGGACTGCGATACGGTCACGGCCAGGGAGCGCCAAAATCAGCCGCCGCGCGCCGTCCGATCGTCGTCTGGAACGTCACGCGCACCTGCAACCTGCGATGCGTGCATTGTTACTCGGACAGCTACGCGCAGAAGTATCCCGGTGAACTGACCCACGACGAAGCGGTGCGGGCAATCGACGATCTGGCTGAATTTCAAGTGCCGGCTGTCCTGTTTTCCGGCGGCGAACCGCTCACGCGACCCGATTTATTCGAACTGATGGGCTATGCCGTGAGCAAAGGACTGCGACTCACCCTGTCGACGAATGGCACGCTCCTGGACGAAGTCGCCGCGAAAAAACTCAGGGAACTGGGCACCACGTACGTCGGGATCTCGCTGGACGGCATCGGGGAAACCAATGACCTGTTCCGCGGGAGAAAGGGCGCGTTTGAGGCGGCGGTGCGCGGGATGCGCAACTGCCGCGCGGTCGGCCAGAAGGTCGGCCTGCGCCTGACTCTCACGCGCCGCAATTGCATGGACCTTCACGATATCTTCAACTTCATCGAGGCCGAGGGCATCCAGCGCGCGTGCTTTTATCATCTGGTGTACTCGGGCCGCGGCAATGCCGCCGACGAGTTGACGCCGGCCGAAATTCGGCGCGCGATGGACATCATCCTCGAACGGACCCTGTCATTTCACCAGCGCGGGTTGAAAAAGGAGATCCTGACGGTCGACAACCACGCGGACAACGCCTACGTGTATCTCAAGCTGGGCGAACGCGACCCGGAACGCGCCGCCCAGGTGTACCAGTGGATGAAATGGAACGGCGGCGGCGCCAATTCCTCGGGCATCGGGATCGCGAATATCGATACCCAGGGCCAGGTGCATCCCGACCAGTTCTGGCAATCCGCGACGCTCGGGAATGTAAAGCAGCGGCCTTTCAGCCAGATTTGGTCCGACAACTCCATTCCGCTGCTCGCGAAATTGCGGAACCGTTTGCCGCTGCTCAAGGGCCGGTGTGGGCAATGTCGGTTCCTGGAGATTTGCGGCGGGAGTTTCCGCGTACGCGCGGCACAAGTTTACGGTGACCCTTGGGCGTCCGACCCGGCGTGCTATTTGACGAATACGGAGATTGGATTCGCGGAGGCGACGGCGTTGACCGCCTGACGGAGTCATCAGGCAACTCATGGAAGTCAGAGACGAAACAGAAACGACCGTGTTGCAGTACCAGCGGGCGTTGGCACTCGGGGAAGTGCCACGCTACACGGCCGGTCTGCAGGTGCGGTTGACGGGAGGAGAGCGCGTATACGTTGCCCTCTCGTCATTCGAACTTGCGCTCTATTTCGAGAATGACCTGGCACTGCATTACGACCTTGAGGGCCGGCTGACGAAGGTCGCCAAACCCGATTATTATCGTCGTCGTAGCTTCTCGCATCATGTGGTGGCGACGCGCCGGCGCACGATCGAGCAGGGGGGCGGCATCGAGCGCTGCGTTCTCCCGGCGGAGGACGCTGATGCATTGGTGAATGGAGCCCACGAGAAGGTCGTCCGGGTGATCGACGAATTGCAAAAGGATTCGATCGGGTTGGAATACGCGAAACCGGGTCCTGGGCAGGCGCTCGCGGAGATTCTGCCATCGTTGGATCTTGCCGTAAAATTCGACCTGCGGGCCGCCCGGCGCGACGCGGAGCGATTTCACTCGATGTACGGTCGCGTCGCGGTGCTTCCGCCTGATCAATACAACGCGCTGGTGCTCCAGGCGACCGAAGGTTGCGCGTATTCGTGCTGCCTGTTTTGCGAGTTGTATCACGGTGTGTCCTATGGACGGAGAACTCCCGCCCAGTTTGCCGAACACGTCAACGACGCAATCGCGTACCACGGAAAAACTCTGCGGGCACGGCGTTCCATTTTTCTTGGCGAAGCCAATGCGCTCACATTGTCACACGAAGACCTGGTGGGAATGTTTCGAGTGCTGCGAGAGAATTTCGAGCTTCCACCGCACACGCAAGAGCACGTTCCAGCAAGTTGGTGGCTCGGCCACACAACGCGTTTCGACGGCGTGAGCACGTTCCTCGATGCCTTCACGGGACCGCGACACACCACCGCCGAATTTGAGGAATTGCGCGAACTGGGTTTGCGCCGGGTCTACATCGGTCTGGAAACCGGCGACGACGACCTGTTAAAGTGGTTGTGCAAGCCGGCCACGAGCGCGGGCATCGCGCATTGTGTCACGAACCTAAAAGAAGCCGGGCTGATCGTGGGCGTGATCGCGCTGCTGGGCGCGGGCGGTCACGAGTTTGCCGAAGCGCATACGCGGGAAACGGCCCGCCTGATCAATCAGCTACCGCTGGGCCGCGACGACTTCATCTACTTTTCGCCCCTGGTGATCTACCCAAACAGCCGGTACACCGAACAGACCGGCGCGCTACGGATCGAACCGCTGACCACCGTGCAGATGCGAGCACAGGAACAGGCCATTCGCGAGGCCCTCCGATTCGATGAACAGCGCGGTCGACCGCATCTTGGCCGTTATGAACTGGAATCCTTCGTGTACTGACACGGACGCCCATGAACTGCCACGAGGATAACATCGTCACCACCGAAGACCGCGCGACCGCCACGAGGCCGCCGATGATCGTGCTCATTGGGAACCCGAATGTCGGCAAGAGCGTCTTGTTCACCAAGCTCACGGCCAACTCTCTTGTCGTTTCCAACTGTCCGGGCACGACCACAGAGATCGCGCACACGCAGGACACGCAACAATCTCGTTACAGCCTGGAAATCCCGCTCTCACCTACACACGGGATTTCTGTCTGGGATAACACCCAGACCGTTACGGCGCCAACCTACTTGCTCGCCCCGAGTGCAACGCTTGGGAGGTGGATCCGAGTGAGGCGGTTGGCGCACGATTTCCTCGTCGGCCAATACGGAGTCATCACCATGGCCCTCAGCTGCTCGCTGGCCTTCGTATTGCCGATCGTCACGACGTTCTCTCTTGTGTTCCGCGGGCCTCACCAGGGACAATAAACGATCAGGAAATCAGCCACGACTACAGCAACCATGACGAAACCAGCGACACAAATCGAACCGGCGACCGAGTCAGTCAGAGTCCGGCAGTACTTGCATGAGCTTCCGTCCGGTTCCCGGGCCATTGTTCAGCACATCGACGGGACGAACCAGGCCCTTCGGCGGCTCATGGCAATGGGGTTGTGCGTCGGTCGCGAAATCGACGTGGTTCGTCAGGGCAATCCGTTGATCGTTCGTGTGCTCGGCGCGCGAATCGGTGTTTCCGGCCGGCTCGCACGCCGTGTGATTGTCGAGCGTGCCCCATGAGTCTTCAAGCCACCTGCTGTCCGCCGGCGAAAACGGCGGCGCGTAGCGTGTTCCGGCTCGTCTTGGCCGGCAATCCCAATAGCGGAAAGACCACGCTCTTCAACGCATTGACCGGCCTGCGCGCGCAAACGGCGAATTACCCCGGGACGACCGTCGAACAACGGATCGGCCGGTTCAGAGTCGCGGATGTCGAAATCGAGATCGTCGACTTGCCCGGCTGCTATGATCTCAAGGAGATGTCGGAGGAAGAACGCGTCGCCGCGGATGTGATCACCGGGCGCTGCCCCTATATGGGCAAGCCCGATGCAGCCATTGTCGTGGCCGATGTGACGAATCTGAGCCGCAGCCTGTTCCTCGTCAGCCAGGTCATTGAGATGAAGCTGCCGGTGGTGGTGGCGCTCAACATGATGGACCTTGCCAACGCCGCCGGTGCGCGTGTCGATACTGGTAGGCTGGCGCGCGAACTCGGTTGTCCGGTCATCCCGCTCGTCGCGCGAACCGGCCGTGGCGTGCAGGAACTGCGGGCGGCGTTGCAGCGCCTGAAAGCGTCGCCGGTGCCCGCCGTGCCAGCGACAACGTGTAGCGCCTGCGGCGATTGTCCGTTCAAGGCCCGCTATGCCTGGACGGATTCAATCGCCGGATGCTGCCTCGAACAGGGAGTCGTGGCAACAAATCCGTGGACCGAGAGGCTTGACCAGGTTCTGACGCATCCGGTCATCGGCGTCATTGCGTTTTTCGGTGTGATGCTCGGCGTGTTCTTCTTGATCTTCCACATCGCGCACATCCCGATGGACTTGATCGACACTTTGTTCAGCAGGCTCGGCGCGCGGATCGAGCAACGAATGCCCGTCAGTGATCTGCGTAGTCTGCTCGTGAAAGGTGTGATCGGCGGCATGGGTGGAATGCTGGTGTTCCTCCCGCAGATTTGCATTATGTTCTTTTGCCTCTCGTTGCTGGAGGATACCGGCTATCTCGCACGTGCGGCCTTCGTGATGGATCGCTTGATGCGCCGCGTCGGCCTCCCGGGCAAGGCGTTCGTGCCGCTGCTCTCCGCCCACGCCTGCGCCATCCCCGCCATTATGGCCACACGTGTGATTGAGGACAAGCGGGACCGACTGGTGACCATTCTCGTCCTGCCGCTCGTGTCCTGCTCGGCGCGAATCCCTGTCTACAGCATGCTCGCGGCCCTGTTGTTCGCCCACGATGCCGGGAGAGCGGCACTCGTGTTTACAGGCGCATACACCTTGGGTTTGGTCGCCGCGATTGCGGCGGCGTTCGCGCTGAAACATACGATCTTCAAAGGCGAGACGCATCCTTTGGTGCTGGAACTGCCCAGTTACAAGCTGCCAAGCCTGCGGACCGCGTTCCTCACGATGTTGGATCGCGCCTGGGTGTTCATCCGCAAAGCCGGGACGGTGATTTTGTTGATCTCGATTGCGTTGTGGGCCCTTGCGACCTATCCCAAGAGCGCACCGCCCGCTGAGGCCATCGCGTTGCAGGAGCGCGCCGCCAAACTGACCGGCGATGCGGCCCAAGATTTGCAAAATCAGGCCGAGCGCCTGATCCGCCATTCCGCGCTGGCGAATTCAGCCGCAGGCCGTCTCGGCCACTGGATCGAACCCGCCATTCGTCCGCTCGGTTTCGACTGGCAGATCGGCATCGGCATCGTCAGTTCGTTCGCCGCGCGCGAAGCGATTGTTTCGACGCTGGCCGTCGTCTATGGAGTGGGTGAGGACGCCGCCGAGAAAGACCCCGAGTCGCTCTACGATTCATTGCGCCGCGCCCAACGGTCCGACGGCTCCAGGGTCTTCACCGCCGCGACCTGTGTCAGCCTGTTGGTCTTTTACGTGCTTGCGATGCAATGTCTCGCGACCCAGGCTATCACCCGCCGTGAAACCAACAGTCTCAGATGGCCCATCTTCCAACTCGCCTACATGACGATTCTCGCATACACGGCGTCGCTGCTTGTCTTCCAGGGATTGCGAGCGCTCGGCATCTCGTAGAAGAGATACTACGCGGCAAGCAAGCAGAGCCGCGTGTTCGCCGTGCTGGCAGCCCCGGGCAAGTTAGCACGCGTCGTCTGTAACAGGAATAACCCTGTGGAAGATTTTCATCCCCCTATGGCCACGCCGCAGATTAGCTCCGCTATAGGATTTCTGAATAAATTTTAACTTGGCATTCAGGCGGTCTTAATGTGAGTCTGTCATGGTGTAGCGGTGTCTAATCGAAGATGCGCTTGCTACTCATAGAAGACGAACGGAAGGTGGCCGACGTCGTGGCCCGCGGCCTGCGCGCGGAGCGGTACGCCGTCGATGTCGCCTACGATGGCGACAGTGGCTGGGAAATGGCTTCGAGTGTCGACTACGACCTCATCATCCTCGACTTGATGCTGCCGGGTCTCAACGGCACGGAGTTGCTCCGCCGGCTCCGCCGCAAGGGGAGCAAGGCCGCGGTACTGGTGCTAACCGCGCGCGATGCCACCAACGACAAGGTCGAGAATTTCGAGGCGGGTGCGGATGACTACCTGACGAAGCCGTTCGCGTTTGCGGAATTGCTGGTGCGCGTCAAGGCGTTGCTGCGCCGCCCCCCGATCAGCCACGACCACGTGCTGCGGATCGCCGACCTCGAAATCGACCGGCTCACACAACAGGTAAAGCGGGCGGGCAAGCGCATCGAGTTGACGTCGAAAGAGTACGCCCTGCTGGAGTATCTCGCCTCCCACGCCGGTCGGGTGCTCTCCCGCACGATGATCATCGAGCACGTGTGGGACGAAAGTTTCGAGGGACTCACCAATATTGTGGATGTGTACGTGCGCCACCTGCGGGGAAAAATCGACGAACCCCATCCGCTCAAGCTGCTTCGCACCGTGCGCGGCGTGGGCTACTGCCTCACGGATGAAAACGAGCCATGAGCACGCGCTCCCTGCGTTTTCGATTGATCGCCTGGTACGCGGGCCTGCTAACGGCGGTATTCTTTCTGTTGGCGGTCCTGATGTTTCTGGGCCTGAAACATTATCTCATAGCCAGCCTGGCCGAAGCGCAGGAGCGACGCGCGCAACAGATTGCCGACACCCTCCTCGCCAACGTGAAACAAACCGGCGAAGCTTTCGTGGGCAAGGAAATCAATTCACTCTATGCCCCGGAGATCAACGACCGTTTCATCCGTATCTCGCGCCAGGACGGGAGTGTTGTCTACGCATCGAATCCTCCTACGGACGAGAGCTTCGACCCGACAGGGCTGCCGCCTCTGGCCACTCCGCTGGCGCACCCTTCCCTGCGGAAACAGAAACTCGCCGACAATAAAGCCCTGCTGATCGCGGCACAGAACTTCCCGGCGGCCAACGGTGTGCGTTACGTCGTGGAAGTCGGCGCACCGATGGCGCCGGTCGAGGCGATGCTTCGCCAGTTTCTGGCGTTGCTGGCCACCGGCCTGCCGGTGGCCGTGCTCGTGGCCATCGGCGTCGGATACCTGCTGGTCGGGCGCGCGCTGGCACCCGTGAATCAAATTGCCCGCAAGGCGGAGCAAATTACCCAACACAATCTCAGCGAGCGCTTGCCGGTGGCACGCACCGCCGAGGAACTGGAACGGCTTTCCCAATCGCTAAACTTGATGATCGGTCGATTGGAAGACGCGCTGTTAAATTCCAAACGCTTCGTCGCCGACGCGTCGCACGAGCTGCGCACGCCCCTGACCGCCATGCGCACCGAATTGGAAAGTATTGCTTCGGACGGCCGGCTCAAGCCCGACCTGCGCGAGGCGCTGGGCAGCATGCTCGAAGAAGTCGAACGCCTGACGAGAATCGTGGAGCAATTGTTCGCCCTGTCGCGTCTCGACGCTGGCGAAGCTCAAGCCGAGTGGGTCCAGTTCGATCTGGCGGAGTTGGCAGTGACGACCGCGGAGCAAATGAGCCTGCTGGCCGAAGACAAACGGATCACAGTCACCAGGGACGCGAAACAGCGCGTGATGGTCGAAGGGGACCGCGCCCGGCTCAAACAGGTGGTGGTGAACCTGCTCGACAACGCCATCAAATACACACCGGAAAAGGGTGAGATCAAACTGCGCGTAGGCACCACGGATGGTCAGGCCGTGCTGGAGGTGTTGGATAATGGCATCGGCATTTCCCAAGACGCCCTGCCCCACGTGTTCGATCGCTTCTTTCGCGTCGATAAGGCGCGCACGCGCGATCCGGGCGGTGCCGGTCTGGGCCTGTCCATCGTCAAATCCATCTGCACCGCGCACGGAGCGCAGGTGGAAGTGGAAAGCAATGGCGGCAGCGGAAGCTGTTTCCGGGTGAAATTGCCCCTGGCCCACGGCGATAAGTCCTCATGAAAGCTCTATGAAATCAGGCTTTGTCCATTCTTTGCGACAGTTGGCAGCGCGATCCAAGCTGCGGTGGGCGTTCGCCGCAGGGGCGGCGGTGGTCACGGCGGGATTGTTGTGGTACGTGCTGCGCGCACGAGCGGAAGCGAGTCGAGAACCGGCATCCTCCAGCCTGCCCGTGGTCGCGGTGGCCAAAGCAGACCGTGAAGACCTCTACCGCGAAGTGACCATCCCCGCGGAGTTCCGCCCGTATGTGGAGGTGGAGCTGCACGCCAAGGTGTCGGGTTACGTGGACCAGATGAACGTGGACTTTGGGGACCGGGTGAAAGCCGGCCAGCTCCTGGCCACGCTCGAAGTTCCGGAACTATCGGATGAACTCCACAACGCCATGGCGACCGTGAAGAAAGCCGAAGCCGATCACGCTGACGCGCATCTCATCTACACCCGCCTTGTCGGAGTCAACCAGCAGCAACCCAATCTCGTCGCCCAGCAAGACCTCGATACCGCCGAAGCGAAGGATCACGCGACGGCGGCGGCCATCGATGCCGCCAAAGCGGACGTGGAGAAATATCAGGCACTGCTGGACTATACACAAATCACGGCTCCGTTCGATGGCGTGATCACGCGGCGCTACGCAGACCCCGGCGCGCTCATCGAAGCGGGCACGGCGTCCGCTACCCAGGCCAAGTCGCTGCTGCGGATCTCCGACAACTACCACCTGCGACTCGATTTCCCCGTGTCCGTGGAGTACGTCAAGGACATCCATCTGGGGGACAAGGTGGATGTGCGCGTGGAATCTCTTGGGTCCAAGACGTTCACAGGCACGATTACTCGTTTCACCAGAAAAGTTGCCGAGGACACGCGAACGATGATCACCGAACTGGAAGTGCTCAACCCGAATCTCGAAATCGACCCGGGCATGTACGCGACGGTGGTGTTCAAAGCGGAAGAGCGCCCACAATCTCTGGCGATTCCCATCCAGGCCTCGGCCTCGGGCGGTACCACCAAGGTTCTTATCGTCAACGCCAACCACGAAATCGAGGAACGCCCCGTGACGCTGGGACTCGAAACATCCTCCAAGTACGAAGTCGTCTCCGGCCTGCGAGAAGGGGATCTGGTGATGCTGGGCAATCCGGCCCAACTCCGACCGGGCCAGAAGGTCGAACCGAAAATAATTGAGCCCGAGGTTGTGGAATGAAAATACCCCTGACTACCGAGCAACTGGAAGCTTTGCGCCACCTAGACGGTGGCACGTTGGCCAACGCCATCGAGAGTTTTCAAAAACGCCTGCGCAACGAAGGGTTCGTGGACAGCAGTGTACGCTGCCTGTTCCCACATCTGCTCCCCGTGGTCGGCTACGCGGTTACGGTGAAGATCCGTGGATCGGCGCCACCGTTTGCCGGTAACGCCTACCTGGAACGAACCGACTGGTGGGACTACGTCGTCTCGGTGCCCACGCCGCGGATGGTGGTGGTGGAGGACGTCGCCACCAAACCCGCGCTCGGGTCGTTGCTCGGCGCGGTACACATCAACATCCTGCGCGCGCTCGGCTGCGTCGGCGCGGTTACCAACGGTGCGGTGCGGGGCATACCAACGGCCGAAGAGCTTGGCTTCCAACTTTTCACCGGCGGCACTTCGGTATCCCATGCTTATGTTCACATTGTCGAATTCGGCACGCCGGTGGAGATCGGCGGATTGAAGATCCAGTCCGAGGATTTATTGCATGGCGACCAGCACGGGGTCCAATCCATCCCCGAGGACATTGCCACCCAAATTCCGCCGGTGGCGGCGCAAATCGTCGCCGAGGAGCAGGCGCTCATCAAACTGTGCCAGTCACCAGACTTTTCCATCGAAAAACTCCGGGCCGCCGTCAAAAAAGGTCGTCCGTAAAGAACGCATTCTTGCCATGTCACGATTTGCTCTTCGATACCCGTACCTGATTGTGGTGCTGTGCCTGATCATCTGTGTGGTCGGGGTGACAAGCCTGGTGCGGATGCCGGTGGATTTGTTTCCGCCGATCAAGATTCCTGTCGTGGTTGTGGCCACCTTCTATTCCGGGATGGCTCCCGAGCAGATCGAGAATGACATCACCGGCCAGTTCGAACGCATGTTCACGCTGGCGCCCGGCCTCGACCATATGGAGTCGCGCTCGCTCACGGGCGTGAGCCTCATCAAGGTTTACTTCCAGCCGGGCACCGATCCGGACATCGACGCCGCCAGCATCGCCAATCTGGCGATGGCCAGCCTCCGCTATCTGCCACCGGGCACGCTGCCGCCGATTGTGATGCCATTCGACGCGTCCAGCTTGCCGGTGTGCCTGGTGACGCTCAAAGGCGAGGGACTGACCGAGGCCCAACTGCGTGACCTGGGCCAGTTCACGATCCGCAACCAAATGGCGGGCGTGCCGGGCGCGTCCCTGCCGCCGGCGTTTGGCGGCCGGTACCGCCAGATCATGGTCTACGTGGACCCGCTCAAGCTGGAGGCGCATCAGTTGAGCGTGATGGACGTGGTGCGCAACGTGAACGAAGCCAACCTGATCCTGCCCGCCGGCGACGTGAAGATCGGCCCCTACGATTACAACGTCTATGCCGACAGCCAGATCAACGCCATGCGGGACCTCAACCTGGTTCCGCTGAAAACGGTCGGGGAAGCGTCGGTGCTGGTCGCCGATGTCGGCAAAGCCGTAGACGCCTCGCAAATCCAATACAACATCGTCCGCGTCAACGGCCAGCACTCGGTGTACCTGCCGGTCATGAAATTGGGAGGCAACGCCAACACAATCGCGGTGGTCAACGGCGTCAAACGGGTTGTTTCCAGACTGCTGGATGTGCCCAAGCAACTGGTCACCCAGGTGGTGTTCGACCAGTCGGTGTTCGTGAAGACGGCCATTGAGACGCTGGTTCACGAAGGAGCTATCGGCCTGGTGATGACCGGGTTGATGATCCTGATTTTCCTGGGCAGCATGCGGGCTACCGCGGCAGTGTTCCTTTCCATTCCGCTCTCGGCGCTGGCTGCGTTCATCGCACTCGCGCTGGGCGGCAGCACGATCAACACCATGATCTTGAGCGGTCTGGCGCTGGCGTTTTCCCGCCTGATTGACAATTCGGTCGTTGTCCTCGAGAACATCTACCGCCATCTCGAAATGGGGGAACCGCCCGAGATCGCTGCCGAACGCGGCGGGGAGGAAGTCTCGCTGCCGGTGTTGGCGGCCACCCTCACGTTGGTGGTGGTGCTGTTTCCCGTGACCCTGCTGTACGGCGTCAGTAAGTTTCTGTTCGGGGCGCTCGGGCTTTCGTTGGTGTTGTCGCTGTTCGCCTCGTATTTCGTGGCGATGACGGTGGTGCCGTTGTATTGCGCGAAGTTGATCAAGGGTCATCAACTCCATGATGCGGGCCCTCATTCGGATGGCGATCATCCCGGACTCGCGGCTTTTGGTCACAGGTTTAACTCGTGGTTCAACCGACACTTTGCCAAGATGCTCGACGGCTACGAAAAACACTTGGGCGTCGCCTTGCTGCGCCCGCTGGCAACTGTCCTCGGCATCAGCGGCATTTTCGTTCTGAGCCTGGGGCTCTATCCGATGATCGGCAAGGCCTACTTTCCGCGGACTGATCCCGGCCAGTTTGTGATCAGTCTGAAAGCGCCCTCCGGCACGCGGATCGAACTGACGGACAAATTGGTCGGTCAGGTGGAGGACATGGTGCGGAAGGTGGTTCCGAAGCAGGACCTCAAAATCATCGTCTCCAACATCGGCATCACACCCGGCTTCAACTCCATCTTGAATCCGAATTCCGCACCGCACACCGCGTTCGTGCAGGTGGGGTTGAACGAAGGTCACCGCCTCAGCAGCTTCGCCTACATGAACGTCATGCGCGCCCGCCTTAAGCGCGACCTGCCGCAGGTGAGCACCTATTTCCAAACCGGCGGCCTGGTGGATGCCATTGTGAATCAGGGAATGCCCGCGCCGTTGGACATTCAGGTCAGCAGCATGGACATGGAGGGCGCCCACGACGTTGCCAACAAGATCGCGCAACAGGTTCGCGTTTTGCCCGCTGTCAGCGACGTGCTCGTCCCGCAGGACGTGGACTATCCGGCTCTGAAATTGAATGTCGATCGCGAGCGGGCCAGCGAACTCGGCCTGAGCGCCAAAGACGTCGTGGACAGCGTAATCACCGCCCTGACATCGGATCAGATGATTGCGCCGAGTTATTGGATCGATCCGCAGACCGGCAACAACTACTTCTTGACCGTCCAATACCCGGAAAACATCGTGAAAAATCTTGCCGACTTCGGCTCGATGCCGCTGCGGGCGCCGAACCTCAAGGTGCCGACGCGGCTGGATTCGGTGGTCCACATCTCTCATATCCAGGCCCCCACGGAGGTGGATCACTACCAGATCCGACGGACGGTGGACGTGTATGTGGCGCCGACCGGTGAGGACCTGAGCAAAGTGTACGCCGGAGTGCAAAAGATCATCGGCCAAACCCACTTGCCGGAAAATATGACCGTCACGGTGCGCGGCTCGGTGCAGGCGATGCGCGACTCGTTCCAGAGCTTCGCCATCGGTCTGACGCTGTCGGTCATTTTGGTCTATTTGATCTTGGTGGCCCAGTTCCGCTCCTTCGTGGACCCGTTTCTGATTCTGCTGGCGGTGCCGCCAGGACTGACGGGCGTACTGCTGATGCTATTCCTGACGGGCACGCCGATCAGCGTGATGTCGCTGATGGGCGTCCTGTTGATGGTCGGGATTTCGGTTACGGACAGCATTCTCATTGTCGAATTCATCAATCGGCTGCGCGAGGAGGGTCGACCCTTGCGTGAGGCGGTGGTGCTCGGCCCACGAGTCAGATTGCGCCCGGTAATGATGACGACCCTGGCGACAGCCATCGGGTTGATTCCGATGGCGGCGAAGATGGGTACCGGCAGCGAAGCTTACGCCCCCTTGGCCCGCGCCTTGATTGGGGGCCTATCCGTCTCTGCCGTACAAGCGATTTTTCTCGTGCCCGCTGCCTATTTCCTGATCTATCGACGGAAAGAAGGCGTCGCCGCGGTGAGGAAAGGAGTCGCATGATTTCCAGACGAACCTTCGCTGTCTCGGTTTGCTGTCTCGCGATGGGATCTGCCGCCGCGCGGGCGCAGGAAGCGCCGTCGGTTCCATTGACACTCCGCGAGGCGCGGAACATTGCACTGCGCAATCATCCGAAGATCTCCGAAGCCGACTTGCAGGCGCTGGCATCGAAGCAGGTGATTACACAGGTGCGGGCCGGGCTCCTGCCGAATGTGATGTTTGACGCCACGGCCGTTGGGACCGGGAGCGGCAACACCCGCATCGCGGCGGGCGCCGCGGGCGGCTTGGCTAATCCCTCCATCTACGAGCGTGAGGCGGACGGGGTGACGGTGACCCAATTGCTGACCGATTTCGGGCGGACCGCGCACCTGCTGAACAGTTCGCGACTGTCCTCACGCGCAGCGGCCGCCAATACCGAGGCCACACGGGAGGAAATCGTGCTGCAGGTGGACGTGGCATTCTTCACTGCGCTGAAAGCGCAATCGGTGTTGGACGTGGCCCGCCAAACCCTGGAAACGCGCAAGGTGTTGTTGGATCAGATAACCGCTCTGACCACCAACAAACTTCGGTCGGAGCTCGATCTGCGTTTTGCCGCGGTAACCTACGAACAGGGCCAACTGTTGGTCGCCCAGGCACAAAACGATTTGGATCAGGCGTTCAATGCTCTGTCCACGGTCTTGGGAGATCGCAACCGCCGTGTCTATCGCTTGATTGAAGAGTCCAGGCCAGCGCCCAAGACCGTCGATCCCGCCGGGCTGGTCGATACTGCGCTGTCGCAGCGCCCGGATTTGGCCCGGTTGCGGCTGGATCGCGATGCCGCCTCGCAATACGCCCGAGCCCAAAAGGCGTTGAACTACCCGACCATCATGGCGTTTGGTGCCGGGGGGCTGATCCCGATTCGTGATACCGCCCATTTTGAGGATCGCTACGCCGCTGCCGGCGTCAACCTGAGCCTCCCGGTCTTCGATGCCGGGCTCAACGCGGCCAAGGCATCCGAAGCTGAACTACGCGCGCAAGCCGCCGCCGAATCACTTCTCGACGCCGAGAACACGGTCATTCAAAATGTCCGGGACGCCGGCCTGAACGTCAATTACGCCTACGAAAAGCTCGACCTGACCCAGAAGCTCTTCGAGAACGCCAGTCTGGCCTTTGATTTGGCGCAGGCCCGCTACACGATGGGCAGCAGTTCCATCGTCGAGGTCAGCCAATCCCAGCTCGATAAGACCTCCGCCCAGATCGCCAACACCAGCGCCAAGTACGAGTACGAAATCCAGCGCGCCATTTTGAATTTCCAGATCGGCGTATCGCCGTGATCGAATCTCGAACGCGCCCTTGAACCGGTGGGTTCGAGCGAGTCGCTCAGATCTTCTCCAGCGCCTGCCGGAGATCGGCGATGAGGTCGTCCGTGTCTTCGAGACCAAGGGCGATGCGGACGAGATTGTCCACCATACCAATCGAGCGGCGGTAGGTTTCGGGGTAGTCGAAGAACGACATCGTAGCCATTTGTGTGACCAGGCTTTCGCTGCCGCCGAGACTGGGCGTGATAAGGAACAACTCCAGCGAATCAATGAATTTCAGCGTCTCTTTTTCGCCGCCTTTGACGAGGAAAGTGATGACGCTGCCGAAACCGCGCATCTGTTCACTGGCGATCTTGTGGTCGGGATGCGATTCCAAACCCGGATACCAGACCTTCTCAATTTTGGGGTGCGACTCCAGCATGCGGGCAATGGCGAGGCCGGCACGGTTGTGGTGTTCCATCCGCAGCGCGAAGCTTTTCAGGCCGCGTTCGAGCAAGAAACAGGTGAACGGTCCCGGCATCACGCCGATCATACGTTGCATCCGGTACAACTCGTCGAGCATCTTGCTCTTGCCGAGGACGACGCCGGCCAGCAAATCGTTGTGTCCGCCGAGGTATTTTGTGGCGGAGTGGATGACGATGTCCACGCCCAGGGCGAGCGGCTGAATGTTGTAGGGTGTGGCCAATGTGGCATCGATGATGGTCTTCACCTTGTGTTGTCGGGCGACTTTGACAACCGCCGGGATGTCCAGCACCCGCAGGTACGGATTGGTGGGCGACTCCGTGAAGATGATGGTGGTGTTGGGCCGAATGGCTTTGGCGATTTCCCCGGCAGTCGGGTCAACGATCGAAACCTGCATGCCGAACCCCGTAAGGAAGTTCGTGGCAAAGTCGCGGGTTTGCCGGTAGCAGTCTTTGGTGAAGATGATGTGCACATCATGGCGCATGTAGGCCAGCAACGTCATGACGATGGCGCTCATGCCGGTCGAGAACAGCAGCGCGCGCTCCGCGCCTTCGATGGCGGCGAGTTTGCGCTCGCATTCCTGTTGGGTCGGGTTGCCATAGCGACCGTACTCGTGCTCGCGAAGCACCCGCCCCTCGCTCTTGGCTTTCATGAACTCCAACACGTCGGCGGTTGAATCGAAGTAGTAGTTCGAGGTCTGTACGATCGGCGTGGTGACGGAAAAGTGGGCCTTCGGCTCGCGACCGGGGCCGTGGATGGCCAGCGTGGCCGGCTTATATCGTTTTGGCTGGGAAGATTTCTTGGGCATCGGTCTGGTTCCTCTTCTGCAACGCTTGGGCGAGCGCTTCGTTGACGGCATCCACGCGCGGCGGTAGTTCGATGGGGCGGTTGGCGTATTGCGCCGGAAACTCCAGCTTGCCCTCGTGGTAGCGCACTTTGAAATCGGCAAACTTCAATCCGTGCGCGGTCGAAATCACGATGACCCGCTCCGATTTGTCAATCTTGCCGGCCTTGAGCAACTTGATCAACACGGCCAGCGCCACACCGGTATGCGGACAGTTGAACATGCCGGTGCGGTCGCCCAGCGCCGCCGCATCGGCCAGTTCCTGTTCGGTCGCCTGCTCGACGATGCCGTTGAACTGCCGCAGCGTGCGCACGGCTTTTTCGTAGCTGACCGGGTGGCCGATCTGGATCGCGCTGGCCAACGTCTTCTGCGCCCGCATCGGCTCGAAGCTCTTGAAGTCTTTCAGATACGACCGGTACAGAGGATTCGCCCGCTCGGCCTGGGCGACGACAATGCGCGGCAGTGTGGCGATCAACCCGAGATCGCGCATCATCAACAACCCGCTGCCCAGCGCCGACACGTTGCCGAGATTGCCACCGGGGATGACGATCACGTCCGGACACTCCCAGTCGAACTGCTGGACGATCTCGATCCCCACCGTCTTCTGTCCCTCGATGCGCAACGAGTTCATCGAGTTCGCCAGATAAATCGTCTCGTTCTTCGTGATCTCCTGCACAACCTTCATGCAGCCGTCGAAATCGGTGTCCAACGACAGCACCAGCGCGCCGTTGGCGATCGGCTGCACGAGTTGAGCGATGGAAATCTTCCCCTTCGGCAACAACACAACCGCGGGGATGCCGGCGCCGGCACAGTATACGGCCAGCGCGGCCGAGGTATCGCCCGTGGAAGCGCATGCAACAGCCTTGATGGGCGCGCCTTCGCTGATCATTTGCTTGACCTGCGACACCAACACCGTCATGCCGAGATCCTTGAACGAGCCGCTGTGCGTGTTGCCGCAGAGTTTCACCCACAGATCGTCCACGCCGATCACCTTGCCGAAACGTTCCGCCCAGAACAGATTCGTCCCGCCCTCGTACAACGACACGATGTTGTCGTCGGCGATCTGCGGCAGGATCCATTCTTTCTTGCCCCAAACACCGGAGCCGTAGGGCCAAGTGTTGGATTTGTATCGCTCCTCGAACAACTTCATCCACGCCTTCGCGTCGCGCCGCGCCAACGCATGAAGGTCGTGTGCCACTTCCAGCAACGACCCGCACGTGCGGCAGCGGTAGATGACCTCATTGAGCCGGTACGTGGCCCGACACTCCTCATTGATGCACTGGAACCATGCTCGATAGGACATAGCGTGTATATGATGAAACCGGCAGTCACCTCGCGCAAGGCAAATGTGCATCCCCGACACTCCCGATTGACATAACGGCGAAGCGTCGCTGACCGGGGAGGAAACGGGAGAGAGACTGCGGATCTACTGGCCAGAGTGTTGATTCGAGACTCATTGACTACCGGCAGCGCGCCTTATGCGCTGCCGGTAGCCGGCCCGCCGACTAACTGCGACTCCTCAAAATCGATTGGCGTGCCGCCGCAGAATCTGCTCCCCACAGGTCACAGACTGTGGGGGAGCGACGGGATGGGGTGAACTCTTTCGTCGCCCCCCGCACAGCAGCGATGATCCGGAAATGTGGTTGCGCCAGGGCTGCCCAGAAAGCCGAACGGGAAGACGCGCGGCGCCACGGCGTGGACCGCGAGTCGCTCACTGGAGAATTCGCAAATATCGTTTGGTTTCATCGGCGTCGCTAATCTCGCAACACCGATAACCTAATCACATGGGGGGAGGCCGGGCTACGCCCGGTTTGTCAATTTCTTAACTCGGATTGACTGCGTCTGCCGCGCTCGGAATTCCGATGGCGAGCACCCGACATGGCGGCGGAACGCGCGGTTGAAATAGGGGATGGATTCGAACCCGGATTCATAGGCCACTTCGCTGATGCGCAGACGGGGGTCTAACAACAACCGTTTGGCCCCGTCGATGCGCGCCTGCGTGCGGTAGGTGGTGAACGTCAACCCCGTCTGTTTCTTGAACAGCTTGCAGAAATAACACGGGCTGATGTGCAGACGCTGGGCCAGTTCGCTCACACTCAGGGCCCGCTCGGTCGGCCCGGCCAGATGCGCCTCGATCTTCTGCAGCAACGGCGATCGCCGTCCCGCTTCTTGCAACAGCAGCCGCTGTCCCCACTCCGCCAGATACTGCGCAAACATCTCCAGCAGCGTCTCGACCGCCCGCAGTTTCTCCGGCGTGACCACCGCGCTGGTGCTCCAACTGGTTTTCAGGTCGCCCGCGCGCGATCCAAGGCCCGACGTTTTCAACTGATTCGTCAACCGACGCAGTCGGCGCGCATTCAGTGAGCCTACGCAAAACGGCCCGGCCAACAGGTTTCCAACGTGCTGTCCATCGATCATCACCGGCATCAGGACCTTGGTCAGTCCGGTTGGGCAACAAAACTGGATGGCGCTGCACGCGCGAGAGGCGTTGCGTTCCGCGGTCAACAGCATGCCCTGGCACAAATGTCCGCTGCGCGACCCCATGCACCCTTCCACGCAGAAAGCGGCCGGCATCGGCCCGCCCGCCTCTTCGCTGGCAGGCAACAACGTCAGCGGCAATCCGGTCGCGCAACCAAACGCGACCTGCAGCCGACGCACCGCCTCCGATTCAGCAAGCTGTTGCCAAATGTCCATTAGAGTTTATGCACCGTTTCCGTTTGTCGTGACCCTTCGCCAGCGACAACGATGCCAATCTGAGCAGTGACGGTGCCACGCGCAACCTTAGCCGTGTAACCAATTGAATAGCAATAGAATGAACGATTGGGCTGGCTTGGTACGAGCGGCCAAACGCCTGACATTCTGGCGCAGTGGCCGGTTCCGGGTAGACAAGTTGTCGAGCCGGGTTCTCTTTCATCAAGATAACAGAAACTCGTTTGTCATACCGGTAATGGCGATGTCGAGGAGTCAAGTGCGGGAGCTTCGATAGCGTCTCGCACTTTCTGAGCCAGGTCTGGTAGGCTGAACGGTTTCTGAAGGTAGCCACGCAGCCCCTTCTCAAACATCGGATCTGCTACGGACTCTTCGCAGCCCGTCAATAGAACTACTCGCACGTCAGGATTGAGGCGCTGGAGTTCGTCGAAGACCAAGTCGCCCGACATTTGGGGTAGCAAGTAGTCCAAAAAAACCATCCCAATATCTCGCCATCTCTCCTCATAGACCTTGATGGCTTCACGCGCACCGGAGGCGGTATGCACCCTGTAGCCCTGGCATTCCAACGCCGCCTTGAGCAGACCCAAGAATCCCTCTTCATCATCGATAGCGAGAATACAAACCTGTTGTGTGGTTCCGGTGCGACTCATACCCCCCTGAGGAGCATGGAGCTTGCCATGTTCCGGCCGCCATCTCGCCGCTGTCAGCCGTCCGAGTCGCGGCCGGGCGGTGGCCAGGTCAGGCTTCTTGTCCAACGCCAAACGCATGGCGTCGTTGAGAGACATCGGACGTGGCGCCGATCGGGTTTGAGCCAGACCATTTCGCAACCCCGCGACCACGCTGATGGCAAACACGACGACAAGGGTTCTCGTTGCGATGTTCATGGTGGTTCTCCTGAACTTCAGATGATACCGATGATGCATAATGCCGATGGCGGCGGCAAAGAATGCTTCTGGAAAACCTTTATTTCACGCTCGGGGGTACTGCGGACGTCTTGTCAGCGCAGCCGCATGATCCACCGACGCGGATTTTCTTCAGGATGTCTTCCATCAGGCACCACTTTGTGAAACCTGATTGCAGGAGGTTGGCGCCGACAAACGCGGTGAACCAGAGCCAGTACGGGCTGACCCAATGGGCCAGAGCCAGACTGATCAGCACAAACAACCCGGCGATGACGCGAATATAACGTTCCATGCTCATGGCGATTTTCTCCTTCAGGTTGTTCAATGA
This sequence comes from Verrucomicrobiia bacterium, assembly GCA_049515295.1. GTDB lineage: Bacteria > Verrucomicrobiota > Verrucomicrobiia > Palsa-1439 > Palsa-1439 > Palsa-1439. Next base: position 22,322 of record JBEKUF010000040.1, read on the forward strand.
AATGCGCTGCCGAACGAACCGCCCAATACCATGCCAACCATCGTACGGATCCACAGATTGCTGCGCAACGGACAAGTCCCCATCCGGCAGCCGTGTCGGTCATCAACCACGAATTATAGGCCCTGCGTCATGCAGGACAAGTGTGTTGCTGCTGCTCTTTGGCATGAATTGAGGCGCTGTCATGGTTGGAGAATCGGGTGGGAGTTTCAGCGGTCGTTTGCGTGACGAGCGCTTCGCGCCGGCAGTGTACGGCGGGCGCATCAACGGCAAGCAGCAGGTCTATCCCCATCCACCGTCAGCCCGGCACCAACACGCAAACGGGGAAAATAGGTTCGTATTTTGACGCCTCGCTTTGGACGGTTTGCGAACCTGACGGTTTAAGCTGCGCAAGCCTGCCGCTCACTGAACAGCCCGCGCTCGCGCCAGGTTGCTTTGAGCCTGCACATAATCGGGCTTAAGCCGCAGCGCCTGCTCGTAATGCCCGATCGCCTCCTGCGTGCGCCCCAGCTTCTCCAACGCAAGCCCCAGATTGTTGTGCGCGTCGGCGTAATCCGGCTTGAGCCGTAGCGCTTGCTCCCAATGCCCGATCGCCTCCTGCACCCTGCCCAGCCGGATTAAGGCGATCCCCAGATTGTTGTGCGCCTCGGCGTAATCGGGCTTGAGATGTAGCGCCTGCTCGAAGTGTGCGATGGCTTCCTCGATCCTACCCGTTTGCGCCAAGGCGATCCCCAGATTGTTGTGCGCCTCGGCGTAATCGGGCTCGAGCCGCAGCGCCTGCTCGTAATGCCCGATCGCCTCCTGCCTCTGACCCGCCTGTTGTAGAACCATCCCCA
>JBEKUF010000041.1:0-22447 GCA_049515295.1 Verrucomicrobiia bacterium
ATGTCCGCGAATTGATTTGATAGCGTGCCTGTGCGGTCTGTCGCTGCTGCCCTTGGAAAGATCGGGGCGTCAAGATCGTCAGCGGACGGCAAGCCCTCAAAGTATTCAAGCAAGACGGGGTGTAGCGGAATCTTCATTTCGCGGGCCGTCTTTTGCGTGATAAAGCGGGCTTCCTTCTGCTCCAAATCCACGTTGCGCCATGTCAGGGCCGCAAGATCGCCTAGCCGTTGTCCTAGGTAGACGCCACAAAGCACCATCCCGCGCCATTCCGTATCACAGGCCGCAAGGATGCGCTGCAATTCGTCCAGCGTGAACGCGCGGCGTTTACTGCCTGCCTCTTTCACCAAGTCCACACGGGCAAAAACATTGTCACGGATAAGCCCGTCCTTCATGGCCCGCGTCCACGCCCCGCGCAGAATCTTCACCATCTTGTTGACTGTCGCCCCGCTCACGCGCTCTGCAAGGGAGTCTCGAAAGCTGCTTAGATCGCGTAGCGTGATTGTGTCCATGTGCTTCGCGGCCTTGGCTCCCAAATGCGTCAGAAGCTCACGCACGGCAACCTGATATTCCGCAAGGCTGGATTCTGCCAGCGTCGTCCCCTTGCCCTTGAGCCAAGAGGCAATGAAGTCCTTTGTGGTGGCCTGTGAAAGCGTCTCTTGGTGCGCGATTTGATAAATAGAAGCAATGGTGTCCCGCGCCCGTGCTTCAGTCAAACGGCCCTCTTTGCCTGAGTGTGACGCGCGTTCCCATTCGATACAGATGCCCCGCGCCTTGCGCTTGTCCGTGGTGCCTGTGCTTCTCAGCGTGCGCCGTCCGTCAGGCAGATAGAAGGCGCAATGCCAGTAAGGAGAGTTTGCTTTGCGGTGGATGGATGCCATATCGTTAGCCTCAGTGACTCACTGCTAAATATAGTGCTAACGTCCAGTGATGTCAATGATGTGTATGAATGTTGAATTTGCTAAGGAAATAGCGATTTGTTGGGCAGCTAGAGTTACACGGGTTCGAATCCCGTTGGGGTCGCCAATTTGTTTTCCGGCGCCACCTGGGGTAAAATTGTGTGGCCGGACCGCACAGGTTCCGGCGAGAAAAGGAACAGGCAGCAGTGAATAACAGGCCGGCCATTTCCGGTTCGTCCTTTGGGCGACAGTCGACGCTCAACACGGTCGGTGTGATCGTGCTGGTGCTGGGCTTGACTGCGGCCAGCATCGTGCTGGTGCGGGGGCTGGGACAGTCGAACAGTCAAGCCGCATCCAATTCGCCAGACGACTGGCAGGACAACACGCTCTCGATCCAGGATTCAAAGGCCTCCTCTCACGACGTCGAAATGTACGACGGGAAACTGGGCTTGTTGACGCTGGAGTTGTCGAACGCGTTTCATCAACCCGAATCGCTGGCCATGATCATCGCGACCACCTCGACGCTCTTTGCGCTGGGCTGTTTCTTTGTTTCACACCGTCTGCCCCGCGACCCTCCGATAGGAACCAACGATTTTTCCTCATAACGGGTCTTGTCGCTTCGGATAGATGACAAATCCCGCCTGGTGATTTATTCTTCCACTGGCAAACAACATGGACACGGCACTGGTCACGATTGAATCCGCACCGCGACCGCATCTGCCCGGGTGGATTCGGCAGCGCGTCCCCGGCGGCGAACGCTACGCCTACCTGAAAAGCGTCGTGCGCGAGCTCAACCTCCACACCGTCTGCGAAGAAGCCAAATGTCCGAACATGGGCGAATGCTGGGAACACGGCGCAGCCACGTTCATGCTCATGGGCGATGTCTGCACGCGCCGGTGCAATTTCTGCGCGGTCGCCAAGGGCAAGCCCGGCTACCTCGACGCCGCCGAACCCGAGCACGTCGCCACCGTCGTCAGCGCCATGCAGCTCGATTATTGCGTCCTCACCTCCGTGACCCGCGACGACCTGCCCGACCAGGGCGCCGACCACGTCGCCCGCACCATCGAAGCCATCCATCAGCGCCTGCCGTCGTGCAAACTCGAAATGCTCATCCCCGATTTCCGCGGCGTGGCCGCCTGCGTCGAGCGTGTTGTGAAAACGCCGCTCACCGTGCTCGCCCATAACATGGAAACCGTCCCGCGCCTGTACAAACAGGTCCGGCCCGGCGCGGTGTACGAACGTTCCCTGCGCGTGCTGGAAATGGCAAAAGAATTTCGTCCCGACATTCTCACGAAGTCGGGTCTCATGCTCGGGCTGGGGGAGACCCGCGAGGAATTGCTCGAAGTCTTTCGCGATTTGCGCCAGCACGGCTGCGACATCCTCACCCTCGGACAATACCTGCGGCCGTCTGCCGAACAATTGGTCGTCACTCGCTACGTCGCGCCGCAGGAATTCGCCACCTTCAAGGACGACGCCCTCCAACTCGGCTTCCGCCACGTCGAATCCGGCCCGCTCGTCCGCAGCTCCTACCACGCTTGGCAACACGTGGAATAGCGTGGAACGGGCGAGACGCGCGTTCTACCTTTTCGGATGGTCCTTCACGTAATAATCAATCCGCTGGCATTGGTTGCCTAGTCGAGTGTCTGCGCTTTTGAGCAGGCGTTCAGCCGGTGAATCAGGGGAGGTATTCGGCTGGATGCCGTCGAGTAAAATTGGGAGCGCCCCGCTCGCCGGAAAACAGCGGACGCTGGCTAAGAACACCGTCCGCTGCCAGAAATCGCAGTCGCATCCAAATTACTGGTCGTCAGACAGTCGCCTCATTCGCCAGCGCTGGTTCAGATGACCCGCCAACATCGTTGAGTCTGCGGAAACGATGAGGACGCCACCCAGCGTCAAGCCCAGTCTGTTTTCCAATTACAGGTTTTCCCACGATTTGGATACCGCCCTCATACCCGATTCCACGAACGCAATAGATACTCCCATTTACGACATAGCCGCAGGGATAATTTGAATTCGGATTCGGATTTCTGCCGTCTACACAAACGACCTTCTCGGAAATCTTGAACATTAGCAATCACTCTGCGTTCTGGCTAAACACCGCATCTGCGCCGAGAAACCTCGTGATGTCCTTTCCAGCGGAATTGGGAATTTGGAGTTCGTAATGACTGGAACTCCGCCTAGCGACATTGAACATGAACTGATGGCTACTGTTATGTGTTAGCCTTGGGATAATTTGTCGAACCTCTTTAGGCGGGAACACAAAGTCCAAAACTTTATCATCCTTCCAGCACAACAAGACTAGACATTGTTTTTTTCCTTCTGCGAAATCTGTGACGGGAGCGCCCAAGAACCAGTGATCTGGGTTTCTCTCGGTCGCAAATGGCATGATCGCCTCCTTATCGTTCGTCGCATAGACGACTCCACCGCAAGGGATCATTCCGTGCTTACGGGCGTATTCGTGCCTTACCCGTTTGCCCAATTGTCTTCCATTGATGCGCGCTTCCACGCCGCGAGCCTGCGAGAACAGAGTATCCCCATTAGATCCAGTAGGGGCTTGAGTCGATTGCTCTGCCGCCCGTTGAGGCTTCTCCCGCATGAGTCGCAGCAGCCCCCGCAGGACAACATCCCCCTTGGCCCGTTGCTCTAGTTCCAGCCAAACGTCATCCGCCATTTCAACAGTTTTCATTGTAGTATCTCCGCCACTATGCAAGTGTAGGCACTACTGAACCACAGTGTCAATAGTATAATTAACACTTCGTAGCTCAAACTTGGGCTCCCGCCGTCAGTTCCCTCTAAGGTCCACCCACGTAATGACATCGGCAGGGGCGAGGAAACCGCGAGCCGCCGCCAGTTCCCCCGAACGCGCCTCCAACATCGCCGCGAATAATGAGAATCAGGGAAGGGGAATGCTAAGGATTACGCTCATTTGGCGTCTGTTCCTTAACATGTGCATAATAATCAATCTGTTGGCAAATCCGGTGCAAGACATTACAGTCGCGCTTTTCCAGCGGGGCCCGGGCGATGACGCGACGCAGCGACCGCAGAAATGAATCCGGGTCGCCTTGGTGCGGACGAAATCCAATCTTCGCCAGCGACGTCGCCATGTGTTGCAGCACTGATTCCACTTCATGCACGGTCGCCAGATTGTAATTCGGCTTCGGAATCTCACCTAGGCTCGCGAGGTAAACTTCGTACGCGAGCAACATCACCGCCTGCGACAAATTCAATGACGGATGTTCCGCCGCTTGCGGCACGCTGACAATATCGTGGCACCGGCGCAGTTCCGTGTCGGACAGCCCGGCCTCTTCGCGGCCAAATACAATCCCCACCCGATGTTTCTGGGATAGCTCGGCGATCTTCTTCGCCGCCGGTCGCGCTTCAACGATCTGCGGGAACTGCACCCGACGTTTCCGATGCGTCGTGCCGACCAGCCAATGCAGGCCATCCGTTGCTTCCTCCCACGTCGTCACCACGCGCGCTTTCTCCAGCACATCGCCTGCACCGTGCCCGAGCATGATCGCCTGCTGATGCGTCGCGAAATCCTTCGGACCACCGAGCACCACCAGATCGGTCAACCCCATCGTCTTCATCGCCCGCGCCGCCGATCCGATGTTGCCCGGCACCGCCGGCTCGACCAGAATCACCGTCACATTGGCCAGATGGCGCGGCGCGCCAAACGTCAACACCGGCTCCGGATGCTTTTCGGTCGCCTTTCTCATAGGTTCGAAAGTGGAACGGGCATCCTGCCCGTTCAGTCGTTCTCCGGTGCCGAAGTCAAGTTCGACCTATCTTCTTGTGGTGCCGTATCGATATTCACTTTCATGCAGCTTTGCGCGACTTGGGTTCTGCTCAATATAAGTCTCGAACCGCTGAAGACTCGCCTCGTTTCGTACGATGTGATCGAAGTATTCGGATTGCCACACGGCCCCGCTGCGATTCAGCGCGTCGTTGATTCGATTGGCCGTGTAGGATTTCCAGGAATGAACGATCTGTTCCAACTGCCAGTCACCGAGGGCTGACAAAAGAACATGCACGTGATTGGGCATGATCACATACGTGCTCAACTGGTATCGTTCGCCGGAGAAATGTTTCAAGGCCTCTTCAACAATCGCCGATATATCGGGCCGCCGCAGCCAACACTCGCCGTGTCCCGCGTCCAGCCACTGTTGCATCCGTTCGGAGAATCGTTCATGGAACTCCTGTTGTTGATCGTCTGTGTGCGGCGCTGGATGCTGACGCAACCAGAGCTCGCGCTCTGATTGCCATTGTCGGAGCCTTTCCTCCGGTAACGAATCAGCTAATCGAAACGTGACGAAGTAGGTGCAACCCGCTTGTTGCCAGTGGGGAAGCGTTCGCTGGTGAATCGCAATGGTCGTCGACTCGTCAAGCGCGTGAAACGGCAGAATAGGTCCGTCGTTAGCCTGATGTTCTTTGACTGGTTTATTGAACGGGCTGGAAGCCCGTTCCACTTTTTTTGCAGGACTCTCCAACACCACGGTCACCGGACCGTCGTTCACCAACTCCACGTCCATCATCGCCGCGAATTTGCCTTCAGCGACTTTCAGGGTGGTGGCAGTGCGCAGTTTGGCCATGAAATCATTATAGAACCGCTCCGCCTCGCCCGGCGACATCGCCCCGGAAAAACTCGGACGCGTGCCTTTGCGCGCGTCGCCGTACAGCGTGAACTGCGACACCACCAGTATCCCTCCGCTGATGTCCGTCACCGAACGGTTCATGTTCTTGGCGTCGTCGGGAAAAATCCGCAGCGCCAGCAGTTTCTTGATCATCCATTCGGTGTCCGCCGTGGCGTCATCTTGGCCGATCCCGAGCAGCACCAGCAGGCCGCGGCCGATTTCGCCAACCGTCTGGCCATCGATCCGAACGGATGCGCGGGAAACACGTTGGACGACGGCTTTCATGGCGTGGTGAATACGCGAAGCCCGCGGGGTTGTCCAGTCTTGAACGGGTGGAGGCTTGTGTTAGGCTGCGGCTGTGAAGATTCAGTTCCTGTGTCCGCACTGCAAGCACGAGCTGGAGTTCGAGGATTTGTCGCAGGATGAATCGCCGTGTCCGCTCTGCCAGAAAACGATTCGCCTCCGCATCACCGAGCGCATGCGGCGCCAGAACATGGTCGATCGCTGCGCCGTGTGCGAGTGCACTACCGTGTACGTCCAAAAGGATTTCAATCGCACGTTGGGCGTGAGCATTTTCCTGGCAGGCGCGGTGTTGTTCCTGATCTGCGCCTGGAAAAACCGGCTCGTCGAGGGCACGCTGGTGTGGGCGGTATTCGTCGTGGCCGACGCATTGCTCTACAAGTATTTGCCCGACGTGACGATCTGCTACCAATGTTACGCGCAATACCGCGGGGTCGCGCCGAACCCGGACAACCGGCCGTTTGAGCTGGGCCTCGCCGAAAAGTTTGACCCGCTCGACAAACGCGCCAGTGCCGAAAATCCCGCGGCGGGATGGAAGGGGCGCTGACGCAATATGTGGCGCGCGCTGCTGATCGGTCTGTTTGCCGTGGCGCTCGCCCATTCCGTCCGCGGCGAGGAAGACCCTCGCGATGCCGAACGACAATTCCGCTTTCTGCTTTCGCGCGGCGACGAACTTCGGGCGCAACAGGACCAGCTTGACCCACATTCGCCGCCCGCCGTCATTCAACGCTGGAAGGCGCAACTGAAACGTCTCGAGCGCGATTATCGACATTTTCTCCACGATCATCCCCGGCACGCGCGCGCCATGGTCGCGTACGGCGGTCTGCTCTACGATGAAGAGGACCAGGACCAGGGCGCTCGTTGGTGGGAAAAGGCCATTGAGGTCGATCCGCGCGAGCCCTACGCGCACAACGACCTGGCGAATGTCTACGGTCACGATGGCCGCGCCGCGAAAGCGCTCGAGTATTACCAGACCGCCATCGAACTGGCGCCGACCGAACCCATCTTCCGCTTCAATTGGGCGACGACGTGCCAGTTGTTCCGCAACGAGTCGCGCGCCGTGTATGGATGGAGCGTGGACGAGATCTTCCAGCACTGCATGGAGCAATTCCGCGCGGCCCGCGACCTCGACCCCCAAAACTTCGATCTATCGAGCACGTACGCGGAGACGTTCTATCAGTTGCCCAAGCCGGACTGGCCGGGCGCCTACGAGGCGTGGCAGTTCTGCCTCCGCCAGCCTCTGGACGACCAGCAGCGGGCATTCGTGTGCGGTCACCTCGCCCGCGTCTGCATCCGGTTGGGTCGCATCGACGAAGCCAAACAATGGATGTCGAAGCTTTCCGTCAACGACCAGGCATCCGTGCGCCGCGCGCTCGAACGAAAGATCGATGAGCTGGGCCACACGTCTGCCTCGACAAACCCTCCGTCGAGTTCCCCACCGGATCCAGTCCAGTAGCACTGATTGCCGGCTATGCCGCGAATTTCGCCTACGGTTTGGCGACCCCGATGACGCCACAAGCCACCCGCGCGCCGGCGTTGCCCGTCGGTTGCGTCTTCAAATCGTCAGCCTTGGCGTGCACGATCACTGCGTGACCGATGATCGAATCCGCACCCTCCAGCGAGATCACCGTGTCCACCCGCTCGTAATGCGCCTTGCCCGTCGCATCCGCATCGAGATTGCCGAAGTCGCCCGCGTGCCGCATCTCGGAATCCGGTGCGCCATGTTGCATGTGATGCGGATTGAAGTGACCGCCGGCCGAATTTCCATCCGCCGCGCTGCAATCGCCGAACTCGTGAATGTGGAAACCGTGCTGACCGGGCGTCAGCCCCGTCACGTCCGCGACGATTTTCACGCCGCCCTCGATTTTGGTGAACGTCACCACGCCGGAAACGCTGTTGCCCTTCGTGGGCGAGAGTACTGCCACCGCTTTGGTCACCGAGTCGGCCCGGGCCGAGAGCATGGCCAGAGCCGCGATAGATGTTGCCACCAGTATGCCAGCTTTCATCATTGCCTCCTGTCGTTTGGTTTGAACCCTTTGGAACCTACCATCCGTCCCATGAACACACAAATCTTCAACCAAACTTGTAGCGCTTCCGCACGGGCTTGTGCACCTTCCAGACACACGACATGCCCGCGGGAAACGTCGCCCGCTTACACTGTCGATCTTTACGGTTGTCTCCGTCGTCCGGTGACAAGCCAAGCAAGGCGTTCACAAACGTGCTAAACGCTTGCCATTGGGCCCGCTGCCGACGCCACGTCGCGCGGCCACGCGCGGTCAACCGGTAGTACCGCCGCTCCCGTTGGCGTCCGGCACGTTTCCACTGGCTCGTGACCAAACCGCGTCGTTCCAGATGATGCAACACGCGGTACACCGTACTCCGATGCCAGAGAATGGTGTGCTTCGAGCGGTGAGCGACGCGACGAACAACCTCATATCCGTACACGGGCCGCCTCTCCAGTGCGTTCAGGATTAGCAGGTCATACGACCCCGTAACCAAATCCTTGGCAAACGAATCCAGTCTCATATCATGATAGGTGTCAGTGGTACCTATCATGGCGAACGGAAACTGGATTGTCACGCGTGAAGAACGGGAACGTTACCGTGGACCCAGGGAAGATTGTGACTGGGAAGGGGTTGGCGCACCGTGACTGTGGACTTACCCAAACTTGTAGTGCTTCCGCACCGGCTGGTGCACCTTCCAGACGCACGACATACCCTGCGGGAACGTGACCAGATCGCCCTTGCCGAACCGCACGGGCTGCCCGCCGTCCGGCGTTACTGTAACGTCGCCCTCCAGCAAGTAACACGTCTCCTTCTCGTCATAGTGCCACGGAAACTCCGACACTTCCTTCTCCCAGATGGGCCAGCTTGTTATCTGCTGTTTTTCGAGGGTCTTTTGGCTGGGGTTGGGTTGAATTTGTATGTCCATTGCCTGTTCTCCTATACTTGGGATTTACCCTCCAGTACCGATGTCAAGGATTCTAGCACCTTCTTTATTTCTGTCAGCTTTTCTTCGGGAGTCGTGCCGGTCATGCGGGGGAATTTGCCGCCGACCTGGAACAGCACGCCGCGTTGCGAGAGCATGATCCGGTCTTCGCGGGTCTCGACCGTCTCGATGTGCGCGTCGCCGGCGCGAATGCGCACCTCGGCGCATTGCAACAGCAGTTCCAGTGTGCGCGGCAGTTTGCCGTAGCGATCACGGAACTCGCGCCGTAACGCTTTGAGGTCGCCCAATTCCGCCGCCTCGGCGATCTTGCGGTAGGCTTGGATGCGCAGACGGCCATCCGTGATGTAGGCCGCCGGGATGCGCGCCAGAGATTCGCCCGATTCGTCGGCCAGAAAATCCAGTTTCAACGTCACCAACGGACGGCGCTTGGGTTTTTCGCCCTTGAGACGCGCAATGCTTTCCTTGAGCAACTGGCAATACAGATCGAATCCGATGGCCGTGATATGGCCGCTCTGTTCGGCGCCGAGAATGTTGCCCGCCCCGCGAATTTCCAGGTCGCGCATGGCGATTTTGAACCCGCTGCCCAACGACGAATACTGCTTGATGGCGCTGATGCGTTTGCGCGTGCTCTGGACCAGGTGCATGTGGCGGGGCAAAAGAATATAGGCGTAGGCCTGATGTTTGTAGCGACCGACCCGCCCGCGAAGCTGGTACAGATCGCTCAACCCAAACCGGTCGGCGCGGTCGATAATGATGGTATTGGCGTTGGGAATATCGAGCCCGCTTTCGATGATCGTCGTGCACACCAGCACGTCGATCTCCCCCTTGACGAACCGGTGCATGATTTCCTCGAGTTCGTGTTCGGCCATCTGGCCGTGGCCGACATCGATGTCAATTTTCGATTCTTCCAGCAGACTTCGCAGCCGTTGGGCGACGGCCTCGATGCTCTGCACGCGGTTATGGAGAAAATAGACCTGGCCCCCGCGGTTGACCTCGCGTTGAATGGCCTGTTTGATAAGCCGCTCGTCGTACGGAGCGACGATGGTTTCCACCGGCAGCCGGTCCTGTGGCGGAGTTTGGATGGTGCTCATGTCGCGCGCGCCCGTCAACGAGAGATACAGCGTGCGCGGAATCGGCGTGGCGCTCAGCGTCAGTACGTCCACCAGCTTGCGCAATTGTTTGAATTTCTCCTTGTGCAATACGCCGAAGCGCTGCTCCTCGTCGATGACCACCAGGCCGAGGTTCTTGAAGTGCACGTCACTGCTGAGAAGCCGATGGGTGCCGATGACGATGTCCACACCACCTTTGCGCAGGAGTTGGGCGACTTTCGTCTGCTCCCGCTGGGTGCGGAACCGCGACAACATTTCAATGGCGACGGGATAGCCCGACATGCGTTCGCGGAACGTGTTGAAGTGCTGTTCGGCCAGCACCGTGGTCGGCACGAGGACCGCCACCTGGAAACCGTCCATCACCGCCTTGAATGCCGCGCGGACCGCCACCTCGGTCTTGCCGTAGCCGACATCGCCGCAGATCAGTCGGTCCATCGGGCGGCGAGACTCCATGTCGCGTTTCACTTCGTCGATGGCCGTGAGTTGGTCGGGCGTTTCATCATAAATGAACGCCGCTTCGAACTCCCGTTGCCACGCGGTGTCAGGCGAGAACGCGTGGCCTTCAAGCGTGTGGCGGGCGGCCTGGATTTCCAATAGGTCGGCCGCGAGGTCCATGATGGCGCGTTCGGCGGAGAATTTCTGCTTCTGCCAGAGCGCCCCGCCGAGCTGATGCAGCGTCGGCAACTTCCTGCCCGCGCCGACATATTTGGCAACCAGATGCGCCTGGTCGATGGGGACGTAGAGCCGGGCTTCGTCGGCGTATTCGATGGCGAGGACTTCCTGCTTCGCGCCGTTGAAATCCAGCGATTTCAACCCCAGATATTTTCCGATCCCCTGCTGGACGTGGACGACAAAATCGCCTTCCTGGAGTTCCGTCCAATCCGCCGGCTGCGCCAACTGATGAAACTTGCGTCGCGGGCGCACGAGTTTGTAGCGCCCGAAGATCTCCGAATCGGTCACCACCGCCAGTTTCGCTTCGGACCAGAGAAAACCGCGCGCCAGAAAGGAGGAGGGATGAGGGAGGAGGGAGGACGGGAGCGAATGGAATTGCTCGCGCCACAACTCCTCGAATCGCTGCTTCTCGCCATCGTTGCTGCAGAACACGTGCAGCGCATACCCCTCGTCGATCCACCGCTGCATCTGCTCGAAAAACGAGCGGCGCATTTGCTCGGCGACTTCCGGTTCGGGCGCGCGGGTGTCGAGCGGGCGAAAGGCGTCGAGCGCCGCAAGGCCCAGATTGATATGGGACGACGGTGGATCAATTGCCAGAGTGTCGGTCAGCGGAATGGCCGTCAGTCCCGACTCCAGCGTGTGACGCCATTCGACAAAGAACTTGTCGCCAGCGGGAATCTGGCGCGCGTAGTGTTCGGCGGCCTCGGCGAGTTTGTCCGGTTCGTCGAGCACGAGAAGCGTGTCGCGGGGGAGCAGATCGACGAGCGGCGCGGTCCTGTCGGCCTCCCGCCTCAGGATGCCCAACTCGCCCGCGGGTGTGACGACCAGTCGCTCCCGTTTCTCGCGCGATTGCTGGGTAACGGGATCGAACGTGCGAATCGACTCAACCTCATCGCCGAGAAACTCGACCCGCACCGGCTCATCGCGGTCGATCGGAAAGAAGTCGACGATACCACCGCGCATCGCCATGTCGCCGGGTTCAGTGACTTGGTATTCGGCGCGATAACCAAGTTCGGTGAGCGTGTCGAGAAGCTGCTGAAGTTCGAGGGTCTGGCCGAGACGGATTTCTTTTCGCAGCGACAGGAAATACTCGGGAGCGAACGTGCGCTGCATCAATGCCGGAACGGAAGCGACGGTGACCGGGCCGTTCAGGTTCGTCAGCACCTTGAGCCGGTCGGCAATGGTGTCGGCATGGGGCAGCTTGTCCTCGTGCGGGAGGGTCTCCCAGGCAGGATAGAACTGGACGCCGGGCAGGAGCGTTTGCAGGTCGTTGAAGAATGCTTCCTGCGATTTCAGGCCGTCGGTCACGACGAGGATCGGGCGGCTGGAGATTTGCGAGAGCAGGGACGCAACGAACGGCTTGGCGGCGTCCGCGACGGAATTTAGAGACAAAAAGTTCCCCGCCTCGAGTCTCCGTTTGATAAGGGGCATCAACGGAGACCCCAGCGCTGCCTCGAATAATGTATCTCTACTCACAGGTGTAGCTACGTTTCTGCGAAACGCGAAGGGCGCTTTACAGAAGCGCCGCTACACCGACAACAGCCGAAGTCTAGCATCCGATTGTATGCAATGCAATTTCGCCAAGCGTAATGAGCGGGCGGGTCAGACCGGTCGGGCGCGATCACAGCGCACTGGAATGGTCTGCTTTCTTTTGAATTGTGTCCAAGCCGCGCCGGGATTAGCGTCCCGGAACTGAGGCAAGACACGTTAGCTAGCTGAGGAGCGAGACATGAGGACATGGGTTCTATCATTCATCGGGTTGGTGTTGACAATATCCGCAGCCACGCGCGGCGACGCCATATCGGTGGACGAGGTCAGAGCCAAAGCGGAACACGGCGACGCCAAGGCTCAGTTTGATCTTGGGATGGCCTTTTACCAGGGAGACGGCGTTCGTCAAAACTACCGTGAAGCGGCCAAGTGGTTCGAGAAGGCGGCCGACCAAGGTATTACCGACGCGATTAATAACATGGGCCTCCTGTACTCGAAGGGCCAGGGAGTCGGCCGGGATTTTCGGAAGTCCTTTGAATGGTACAAGCGGGCAGCAGAAGCCGGCAATGCCACGGCGCAATACAATGTCGGAGTCAGTTACGATTTTGGCCGGGGGGTGAGCCAGGATTATCACGAAGCCGCCCGATGGTATGAGAAAGCTGCTTTGCAGGGCGATCCCGATGCTCAAAATTCCCTGGGAAGCCTCTACCAATCCGGACAGGGTGTTGGGCAGAACGACGGAAAAGCTGCTGAATGGTATCGAAAGTCAGCCGACCAAGGAAAGCCGGACGCTATCATCAATTTGGCTTACATGTATTTGATGGGCCGAGGCGTTGAGAAGAATGAAGCAAAGGCGTTTGAGTTGAATCTCAAGATGGCCAAGGCCGGTCATCTGCGAGCCATGTTGAATGCAGGGTTACAACTCCGGGACGGTCAGGGAACTCCGCAGAATTACGAGGAAGCGTGGGATTTGTTAAATCAGGTTCGTATGACCGTTCGTGAGGGTCCGCTCCATTGGAAGGCCGTTGCCGCATTGGATCAGATTAAGACTGATCTCGGAGTTGATCGGAGCATCGGCAGACTCGATTATCCCGAGTGGCAAGTCGTGCAAAGGAATATCCGGCAGAAACACTGATTCCGCCTACAAATTCAATCGCTTCACGTTTTCGAGGACGTGGTCGGCGGACTTTTTCAACTGGGCAAGTTCGTCGTTGCTCAGCTTCAGCTCGATGATTTTCTCGACGCCGTTCTTGCCAAGCACGCAGGGCACGCCGACGAACATATCGTTGACGCCGTACTGGCCGGTGCACCACGCCGCGCAAGGCAGCACGCGTTTCTCGTCGCGCAAGATGGAGGCGACCATTTCGGCAACCGATGACGACGGCGCGTAGTAGGCGGAGCCGGTCTTGAGCAGGGCGACGATTTCCGCGCCGCCGTTACGTGTGCGGGTGACGAGCGCATCGAGTTTATCCTTCGGGAGCAAATCCTCGACCTTGATGCCCGCCACCGTCGCGTAGCGCACAAGTGGAACCATATCATCGCCGTGACCGCCGAGCACCATTGCGTCCACGTCGCGCATCGAGACGCCCAGTTCCATTGCGATAAAACAACGGAACCGCGCGCTGTCGAGCACGCCGGCCATGCCGATCACCTTGTTCTTCGGGAAACCAAGCTTCACGCCGGCGAGGTAGGTCATCACGTCGAGCGGATTGCTGACCACGATAACGGTGGCGTTTGGCGCGTTCTTCTTGATCGAGTCGCACACGCTGCCGACGATGCCGGCATTGGTCTTGAGCAAATCGTCGCGGCTCATGCCGGGTTTGCGGGCGATCCCGCTGGTGACGACGATCAGATCGCTGCCGGCGCAGGCGGCAGCATCGTTCGCGCCGGTAATTTTCGCGTCGAAGCCTTCGAGGCACGCCGACTCCATCATGTCGAGCGCCTTGCCCTGGGGCATGCCCTCGATGATATCGACCATCACCACGTCGGCGAGTTGTTTTTCGGCGATGCGTTGCGCGGTGGTCGAGCCGACAAATCCCGCGCCAAACACGGTCACTTTGCGATTCATAAATGTCCTGAAGTTGAATTGGGTTCGCGTTGGTTATTGAGAAACGGACAGCCAATGTCGAGCAGAAAGAAATGGAGTTGGACGCACGTCCGTCGCCTCTTTCGCGCGCCACTAGTCTTCCGCCACGAGAGCGATGCCGTTGGTGGCGCAAACGACGCGCTCGTTCGCGTTGAGGGCCTCGCTGGTCACGCGTACCTGATACGTTTTCACCTGCCGGGCCCGCGACGCGAACGGGTCGTATTGTTCGCGAAGGTCGACATATTCGGCGAGGTTCATCACGCCTTCCGTGTACTGCCTGGGCATGGTCTTGAGGAACGAGGAGTCGTCGATGCGCACCCGATAGTTGGTGCCGGCGTCCGCCTTGAGTCGTTGGTGGACCGACTCCATTTTGCGGAAACTGGGAAGGAAATAATCCGCGTTGGCGATGATGGCGCGCTGATAATTGAAGTACGCCAGGCTGAAGATGATGTTGAAGACAATCGTCAGGATCATCAACCCGCGCACGGGACCGCGCCAACGGCTGCCGTCCAGCCCGCGCACCATGAAGATAGCGGGTAAGAGAAACAGCAGCGGGAATTGCACGATCAGGTAGCGGCTGTTGAAATTGCTGAAGGAGGCAACAAACAGAACCAATGGCAGTACCAACAGTGACCCAACGAACATCTCACCGGGCGCGTCCGCGAAAGCCTGCTTCGGTGAACGCCACTTCCCCCGCAATGATTGAACGAGGCGGACGAGAAAAGTGCCAATGACAAGGACGCTCAGGGCCAGAGATAGCGCGTTGAAGGCGCCGAGAACCCAAAACGAGCCAAAGCATGTGTCGCCAAGAGCGCGGTATTGAGAAAGGTCGCGCCCGGCTACGCTGCTCATCAGGTTGGAGAGGTCGGTAATCGGGAGGGTCAGTATCTTCAGCACCGAAAAGGAAGCGGCGATGGGACCCTCGAAGATTCGGCGTGTGTTCTCCCAGCCGTGCCTCATTTCGCCGATCACATACGGAACGTACAGCAACACCGAAGCCAGCACTCCGGCGGCCAGCCATCTCGGATTCAATCGCGAAGGACTCCACCACAGGAGCAACACCACCACCGGCGCGATAAACACGGCTATCATGTGAAACTGCGGCATGATGGCCATCAGCACGCAAACCCAAAAAATGTTCGGCGAATTCGGCTGCGTGACCACGTTCCAGAGCGCCAGGTACAACAGGGCGCCGAAGAACGCCATGGGGATGGGATTCCAGGCCATGATGGAATAGTGAATGGGCCAGGGCGAGGTGGCAAAGAACACGGCCGCCCACAGCGAATACCGTGGCCCGAAGATGTTTTCCGCCAAACGGTACACCAGGTAAATGACGCACGTATGCAGAAGAATCATTAACAGGCAGACGGCTTCGGGGGAACTGCCGAGTTTGAGCCCGACCAGCCAAAACAGCGCCCACATTGGCCCCGGGAGTTTCCCCGTCTTGAAATTGGGCTGGCCGATGTAGAGGGCCCGCTCTTCGCCGGCATTCAAACCGAGGGCGACCCGATACGCCCGCATTTGGTCTCCCGTGGCTGCGTATTCGTAAGCTTGGCCCCAATAAAGGGCTGCCAATCGCAGCAGGAAACCGAGACACATGATCCCGATCAGCAACGCGATTTTGGCCCGCTTCGACATCTCGCGCATTGTATGGAAAGAAAACGTTTAGGCGAGAGGAATTCTCGCACGGCCGCAGCCGGCCAACCAGTTGGGCTGCAATGGCTACCGGAGCGTTGACGGCTCATCATCGAAATGGTAGGATTAATTTAACGTACCGCTGCGAGGCGGTGCCGCCGCGCCCATGAACGTGTTAAACGAGAACGTATTGGTGCTCAATCGCCTGTGGCAGGCGATCAACGTCTGCACGGTCGAGCGCGCGTTTACGCTTCTGTACATGGGTCACGCCGAGGTCGTCGTCGAGGATGGCGGCAACTTTCAGACCTTCGATTTCCACGAATGGCGCGAGTTCAGCCAGGGACACCACGGCGAGGACGTTGTCCACACCATTTCCTTCAAGATTCGCGTGCCGCGGGTGATTCTGCTGCTGTTTTTCGATCGTCTGCCGCACAAGGAAGTGAAGTTCACGCGGCACAATATTTTCGAGCGCGATCACAATATGTGCCAGTATTGCGGGAAGCGGTTTGATCGGCGCGAATTGAACCTCGACCACGTCATTCCCCGCGACCGTGGCGGGACGACCACGTGGGAGAATATTGTGTGCGCGTGCATTCCGTGCAACACGCACAAAGCCAACCGCACGCCAACCGAGGCGGGCATGCACCTCATCAAGAAACCGAAGCGGCCGAAGTGGCGTCCGTTCGTCAACGTCACCATCAGCACCGTCGCGCACGATAGCTGGAAGCACTTCCTCGATCTCGCCTACTGGAACGTCGAACTGGGCGAGGATGCGGAGTAGAGGGTTGTTGTAGTAGCTGTGTGCAAGACAGAACTTCAAGTTAATCGAAGGTTGCGCTCCGCATAGGTCTTCTGACCGCCCCGAGGAACGCATGATGGGCCAGCTCGGTTTCACGCTTTGACACCCCTGCGGTTCGGGGATAGTATTTCTTTCGTGGCTTCGAAGTTGGATCAACTCAAGGTGGCACTGCGCTCGGGGGGACGCACGTTGGTGGCGTACTCGGGCGGGGTGGACAGCGTATTGCTGGCGAAGGTGGCGCACGACACCTTGGGCGACAGCGCGCTGGCGGTGATTGCGGATTCGCCGAGCCTGCCCCGTCGTGAATTGCGGGAGGCGCTGGAAATCGGGGAGCAATTCGGGTTTCCCGTGCGGGTGATCAAGACCGACGAGATGGCGGACGAAAATTACACCAGCAATCCGGCGAATCGGTGCTACTTTTGCAAGACCGAGTTGTTCGAGAAGCTGGCGGAGACGGCGCAGCGCGAAGGCTGGCAAACGATCGTCTATGGGGAGAACGCCAGCGATGTGGGCGATCACCGGCCCGGCGCCGTGGCGGCCAGGGAATATCAGGTGCGCGCGCCATTGAAGGAAGTGGGGATGACCAAGGCGGAGATTCGGGAGTTGTCGGCGGGATTGGGCCTGCCGACGGCGACCAAGCCGCAGATGGCCTGCCTGTCGTCGCGGATCCCGTACGGAGAAGTGGTGACGGGCGAGGCCTTGCAGATGATCGAGGCGGCGGAAAACCTCTTGCGCGATGCGGGGTTTTATGAAGTACGGGTGCGCCATCACGATCTGGGGAACTCTAAAAACGAAATTCGAGATGCGAAACTTTATATGGCGCGCATTGAGGTGGGCGCGGAAGAGTTTGCGCGGTTTTTCGACGGGGAAGTGCGCGAGTCCGTGACCCGCGCCTTGAAGACGATTGGCTATGCGTATGTCACGCTGGACCTGCTAGGGTATCGGCGCGGCAGCGCGAACGAAGTATTCGTCAAACCAAAGGAGGATTGAGTCATGAGGGGCAACGTTGTAACCGTGGGGATCGGTCTCGTCAGCGCCATGATGCTGCTGGCGGGTTGTGGTCAGGACCAGAAACTGCAGGCGACGCAGCAACAGTTGACGACGGCGACGAATGAGCTGGCGGCGGCGCGGGTCGAAGTGGCTGAAGTCAAGACCCAGATGCAGGTGAAGGTCAGTGAACTGCAGCAGAACATCTCGAAATTGACTGAAGAGAAGACCGACGTCGAGAAGAAGATGGAGTCGCTCAAGACCGAGTTGGAGGACCAGCGGACGAGGGTCCATTCGCTGGAAACGGACAATTCGAACCTGACGGTGCAGATGACGTCGCTGAACGGCCAGCTGGCGGATGTGAACCAAAAGCTGACGGATTTGCAGAATACCCATGCGCAGACGGTCTCGCACCTGCAGGCGATGCGCGAGGACTACGTCAGGCTCACGGCGGAAAAGGCCGTGCTGGAGGCGAAGCTGCACAATTTGAAGGCGTTGAAGGAACAGATCACCGTGGTGAAGCTGGAACTGCATCAGAAGAAGGTCGAGGAACTCAGGCGGCTTGACCGCGCGGAATTCGCCATGGGCAATCATGGTTATCTGCTCAGGGACGGCTCGTGGGCGGTCGAACGCACGCCCGGCAATTACCCACTGAATCAAGACCTCTACCGCATACAATGACCGACAAGCCGCAAAAGCTGCGTATTGCCAACCGCGAGTTCAGTTCGCGCCTGATTATGGGCACGGGCAAGTTTGCGTCGGGGGAGATCATGGCGTCGGTCCTCGAAGCGAGCGGTGCGGAGATGGTGACCGTGGCGTTGCGGCGCGCGGACCTGTCTGGCGGGAGCGACAAGTTCGCCAACATCCTGACGTTTCTTGACTCGAAGAAATACGTCCTGTTGCCCAACACCAGCGGCGCACGAAACGCCGAGGAAGCCTGTCGGCTGGCTCGGCTCGGCCGGGAGGCGACAGGCTCGACATGGCTGAAACTCGAAATCCACCCCGACCCGCGCTATCTGTTGCCGGATCCGGTGGAGACGTTGAAGGCTGCGGAGGCCCTGGTGAAGGAGGGCTTCACCGTGCTGCCATACATCAACGCCGACCCTGTCCTGGCGAAGCGGCTCGAAGACGCGGGCTGCGCGACGGTGATGCCGCTGGGATCACCCATCGGCAGCGCCCGCGGCATCGAGACGCGGGCGAGTATCGAGATCATCATTGAGCAGGCGACGGTGCCCGTCGTGGTCGATGCGGGGCTGGGCGCTCCGTCGCATGCTGCGGAGGCCATGGAAATGGGCGCCGATGCCGTGCTGGTGAACACGGCGATTGCGATTGCGGCCGATCCCGAGCGAATGGCGGAGGCGTTCAAGTCCGCCATCGTTGCGGGCCGCGCGGCGTACGAGATTGGCCTGGCGGTGAAACGCAAGGAGGCAGATGCCACAAGTCCGCTGACGGGGTTTCTGAATGGGCCATGAGTTTTGCTTCTGAGTTTGACGGTCTTGCGCTGGCGGAACTGTCGTCCTTTGCCCACAACGCGACGTTGACCGATGTGGAGTCGGCGCTGGCGCGAAGTGAAGCGAGTGGGAAGAGAGTTTCACTGACCGATTTCGCGGCGCTGATTTCGCCGGTGGCGGCGCAACCGCACTACCTGGAAGCGATGGCGCAGCGGTCGCACGATCTGACGGTGAAACATTTCGGGCGGGTGATGCGGTTCTTTGCGCCATTATATGTCAGCAACGAGTGCATCAATGTCTGCAAGTACTGCGGGTTCTCGCGCGACAATCCGATTCTGCGGGTAACGCTGACGGTAGATCAGGTGGTGGCGGAAGCGCGGTATTTGCGCGAGCAGGGGTTTCGTCACATTCTGCTCGTGGCCGGAGAACATCCGCATTTTGTTTCGGAGCATTATCTGCGCGATTGCGTGGCGCGGTTGCATCCGGAATGGCCGAGTATTTCATTGGAGGTAGGCCCGCTGGAGACGGCGCAGTACACGCCGATCGTGCAGGCTGGCGGTGAGGGGCTGGTGGTGTATCAGGAAACGTATGACCGCGCCGTGTACGACGCGATGCACGTGAGCGGTCCGAAGAAGGATTTTTCATGGCGGCTGGAAACGCCCGAACGCGCGTATGCGGCGGGGTGCAAACGGCTGGGGATCGGAGCGCTGCTGGGTCTGGCGCCGTGGCGCGCCGAGGCCATCGCGCTGGCGGCGCATGCGGCGTATTTGCTGAAGAAATGTTGGATGGCACAATTGACGATCAGCGCGCCACGATTGCGGCCGGCGGCGGGTGAGTTTGAGCCGCTGGTGAATATGACCGACCGCGAACTGGTCCAGTTTGTCTGTGCCCTGCGGATTGCATTTCCCGAGGTGGGATTGGTCTTGAGCACGCGCGAGTCGGCGAAACTGCGCGATCACCTGATTCCGCTCGGAATCACCCTGATGAGCGCCGGGAGCCACACGGAACCGGGCGGATACACGGGGCAGGGGAGAGAGAAATTGCACCTGACCAAGGGCGGGCGGATGGTCCGGCCGGACTTGCCAATGATTCAATCGGAGGGGGAACACGCGACCGTGCAATTCGAGATCGCGGACGAGCGTTCGCCAGCCGAGGTGGCGGCACGGCTGCAGCAACTGAAATATGAGCCGGTTTGGAAGGATTGGGAGGGCGCTTTGAATGAAGCCTGATCCCATAATGATCGTTGCCAACGGTAGGCAAGAGCGGCTGGATTCTCCCTGTTCCGTAGGGGAATTCATCGAGGCTCGTGGCTGGAAACCGACCCAGGTTGTTGTCGAGCGAAATGGAGGTGTTTTGACGCGTGACCAGCTACAGGTGGTAATGCTGGCGAACGGCGACGAGATCGAAGTGATTGTGCCAGTGGCGGGGGGATAGGGAGTCGAAGCGATGCGCGGCGAAACGCCGCTAGCGGTTGTCAAAATCCTCGCCGGTTACCTCGGTGATATGATACCAAATGGCGTGCGTAGTATCTTGTCTATCAACGCTTTCCTTCTTTATAATACGAATGACAGGACGCTTCTGATGCCAGTAATCGTTACTGGTAACTTCCAGAAGCGCCTTATTAATTCGCAGGCTAACTACTTCCAGCAAGCCAAGTTCTGAAGAATGGCGATCTCCCCATTTCACTTCGTCCGTTAATGATCTCAGATCGTTCCGACCTTCTGTCGTGGTCTGGTCGAGAACTTCAATTTTGAGGACATACGGCCCGTCTACAGTTTCTAATGGCTTTGTAATAAGGTAGATACGGCTGTAATTCCAATCCTTGTCTGAATACGTTAGCAGTGCGGAATTGACTTGATCCAAGAGAGAATGACCCTGGTCACCCTGTGTTGGGGGGCCTCCGGGCTGGTGGGATGGGTTTGTCGGCATGGTCGTGCAAAAAACTAGTTGCAATCTAATCGTACACCCTATATTCTGTCACTAGAATACTAGCTTGAAGATTCAGGAGCTTGCACGTTCTTCAGAGGGGTTCCCCACCCCCACCTCCTTGGCGTGCAACTCCTGAATCTCATTTTTGCCCCATTTGCTCACTGTCTGTCGCTACGAATCTCGCTAAAGGCACCACGTCGACCTACCGCTAGCGACAAAAATGCACAACGCCTCGGTTTCGAACAACGTGGCGAGCAGTATTGTGACCCGGGATCGTTGTGCCAACAACCGCTGCTCTTGTTGTGACACGTACATTCTTGTACTTGGCAGCTTGGATGGCGAAACATCCGTGCCATGTCGTCTCAACTCGTGTTCACCGATTCTGTCTTCTAGTCGTGGTCGCACATCCTAAACCCACAAAATCTTACGCATCCCGGCGGAAGCAGCGAAGATATCGCGATGTGCGTGGCGACTCTTTGCCGGCTGAATTGACTCCGCCATTTGCGTTGAGCTTTCAAGCTTGCGTTTGCCATCCCGTTCACCTACAAGCTTGGCCCGGAGTAGTGGAAGGCGGTCGATTCTCAACAGCGAACTTTTTGCCGGAGGACATTATGGGCCAGATTTTCGGCGACATCACCAAAACGATAGGGCGGACGCCGTTGGTGCGCCTCAACCGAATTACTGCGGGACTCGACGCCGAGATCGCGGTCAAGTGTGAGTTCTTCAACCCGCTGAGTTCCGTCAAGGACCGCATCGGCGTCGCGATGATTGAAGCGGCCGAGCGGGAGGGACGCATTGGCAAAGAATCCACGGTCATCGAACCGACCTCGGGCAACACTGGCATCGCATTGGCATTTGTGTGTGCCGCAAAGGGTTATCGATTGATCCTGGCGATGCCCGACACCATGAGCGTCGAGCGACGCGTGCTCCTGCGCATGCTGGGAGCCGACCTGATTCTCACGCCCGGCGCGGAGGGAATGCCGGGAGCGATTCGCAAAGCGGAGCAGTTACTCAAGGAGATCAAGAACTCTTTCATACCGCAACAGTTCAACAATCCCGCCAACCCGGAAATCCACCGCCGCACGACCGCCATCGAGATCTGGGACGACACAAATGGACGCGCCGACGCCATCGTGGCGGGAGTGGGTACCGGGGGCACGATCACGGGGATCGGGGAAGTGATCAAGGCAAAGAAGCCGGGGTTCAAGGTGGTCGCGGTCGAGCCTGTCGATTCTCCAGTGATTAGTGGGGGCAAACCTGGCCCGCATAAGATTCAGGGCATTGGCGCGGGGTTCATTCCCAAGAATCTGAACACGTCGATCATTGACGACGTGATCACCGTCTCCAACGACGACGCATTTGCCATGGGGCGTCGCCTCGCGAAGGAAGAGGGGATCCTCTGTGGGATTTCGTCCGGTGCCAACGTGTGGGCGGCCATTCAATATGCCAAACGCCCGGAGAACAAGGGCAAGCTCGTTGTCACCGTGGCGGCGTCCACCGGCGAACGCTACC
>JBEKUF010000042.1:0-21489 GCA_049515295.1 Verrucomicrobiia bacterium
ATGGCAAGTCGAGCCGTTTTCAGTCGCCATACGTGCCGCCAATGCCTCCTGCTACCATTGCCCCCAAAAGACCATCCCCCAGTCATTTCCCCGACATCAAGAGAATGGCAGTGTGGCTTCCGGTCATGCCCTTCCGGAGGAACTGGAGAGAGCATGCCCATCGCTACACTGCCATGCTCCTAAAATGAGCATACAGCCTGCCATAGTTCTCGCCGTTGTAGCCTCCTCGCCGCCAGGTCCCCCTTGAAAATGCCCCCAACGTCGCCCCGAAAAACTATCGGTTGCTATTTCCCCAATCAGGCTTACATTGAAGTGGAGAGTCGAGGGCTGGTTGAAGTTGCTAGCATAGAGCAGTGCAGTTCGAGCCTCGGCTCTCCCCTTTTTTGTCCCCTGCCGCTACTGCTTCCTGCCGCCGTACAGCCTCACCGCCAGTCCCGCCAAACACCACGAAACTATCGGTTGCTATTCCTGCGATTGGGCTTATCATCGCACTGGAGAGTTGGGCGACCCTCTCGTCAAGTAAGATTGTTATAGGGAGAAATACCCACCCTTGGGAACGGCTCGTGGGTTCAAAAGCGAGAGAAGTGACTCGACTCTCCACTTTTGTGTTGTCGCCAATGCCCCGCCATCAGCCGCACGCCGCCTCGCCGTTGGGTGATGTTCCTTGTCAGTATAGGAACTTCGACGGGGCTGGGCGCCTCGTGGGTCTACGCCTCAATCGCCGCCGAAGCCGTCTGCCCATTGCCAAGCAGCTCGTCAACGGCTCCGATCAGGGTGGCGGCGACTACCGGCTTCGTGAGCAACTTGTCTACGCCGTCGAGATACTCCTTGGACACTGAGTCGAGGGTCATTGCTGTGAGTCCAATGACCTTTGCATTTGGGCGAAGTTGCCTTACAAACTTGAGCGACTTGTCACCGTTGAGTTTCGGCATGCTGTAACTGAGCAGCACGACTCGGATGTCACCAACCGCATTGCGGAGCACGCCCAATCCCCTCGGGACCGAAGACGAAGTCAGCACATTGAAGCCACGTTTGACCAGCAAGGATTTGACGGTTTGGAGCAGCATGGGGTCGTCATCAATGACCAGGATGGTGGATTTTGTTTCAACCTGGTCGTTGGAAGGACGCTCCGGTAGCTCTTTCTGTTGGTTCACGCCAGCGTTGCCAAACAATGCGATTGCTGCGGAGAACATGCCCATATGCTTCTTTCCCTAATCGAATTTAGCCACCGGACGCTGCGTTAGCGGTTCAGGATGAACTTGCTCGGGGGCAATGTCAACGAAAAACAGCCGTGCAAGTCAGTATTTTCCTGACACAGAAGGGGGTGGGCGAGAGAGGAATTCAGTGAAGAGGCGCCCCGCCGCCCGTCAGCCGCCACTGCGTTCTGCCGCGATACCTCGGTTGAAGGAATTTCATTTACAGCGGAAGGGATATATCCAATCAATTGGATGTGGAGAACGGGGCGAGACGAAATGAACCCCATCTACAAACATGACATCACTGTAACCGCCGACATGGTCGATGGGAACGGGCACGTGAACAATGTCGCTTACATCCAATGGATGCAGGATGCCGCCGTCCACCACGCCCAAGTATCTGGTTGTACTCAGGTGTCGTTGTCTCTGGGCGCAACATGGGTGGTGCGAACCCATCATGTCGAATATCTCCGACCGGCATTTGCAGGCGACACAATCACCGTTTTGACGTGGGTTGCCAACTTCCGAAGAGTTGGTTCATTACGCAAATACAAGATTATCCGTGCTGGCGACGAAGCGGTTGTGGCTCAAGCCGAAACCGATTGGGTGTTTGTTGATGCGAAGTGCGGGCGCCCCCGGAAGATCCCCGACGAAATCAAGAAGACGTTGCCGGTTGTCAGCAAAGAAATGGAGCCATAACTTTTTTAGCCGCCTTTGCCCCACCATACGCCGCTACTACATCCCGCCCAGTCCCCGCCCGCATCCCGCCGCCAGTTCTTCTTGAAGCCCGTCCCCCGCCCCCATTTCTGCCCCGAAAAACCATCACCCCGACGCTGCCCCATGGGGTTAACACCCCATGGCGCACGCGCCATCTGTTTGCGTAATTTAGAGCATGACGCAAATAAAGGGCACCCTGCCCATTTCTGAAGCTGGTTCAAAACGAAGCCCTGAAGAGCGCAATATCCGCAAACAACTCGGCAAGGTGCGCCGCTATCTCGCCAAATCGACGGATCCCACCTTCAAGAGTTCATGGGAAAACCGAATCACAGTGTACGAGGCGCAACTGGCAAAGGCAGAAGCCCGTGCCCGCTTCATCAGGTAGTTGTCAGATTCATCCGTCTTGTTGTTGAGCGGGCGATGATGGCGTCAACGGTGGCAACTTCGTCAACGAAACCAGAACCTGAAAGGGAATACCACGATGGGTAAGAAATCCAAATCCGCACGGTCAGACGCCAAGCGGGCTGAAAGACACGCCGCCAAAGCCGCCCGCACCGCCTTATACGCCTCGCAGGCCAAGTCCAATAAGAAACAAATGAGCCGGGGCGACGGGACGGCGAAATCGTTCACCAGCCACGCGATCTCCAACTGCGGAAACCCGGGCTGCAAGCGATGCCAACCGCTGCTGATTCCGGGATGGGCGTTCCCCGCCTAATTCCGCTCCCATCCTCGCCCCCGACCGGGTTCAGTCGCCATAGTTCTGCCGCCGTCGCTCCTTGCCTTCTTTCTTTGGAACGAATTCAGATGAGCGACGCCGCGCTTCGGCGAGTTGTGCAGGCGTCATTGATAAGGCAAGATGCTCACGCTCTTCTGCTGCGGTCGTGAGTTCCTGGCTTGCGGCGAGATTGAACCATTTATATGCCTCCACCAAGTCCTTCGGAACACCCTCACCAAGGGCGTAGCAAGTGCCCAGGTTGAACTGCGCCCCGGCATCTCCCTGATCTGCCGCCCTGCGATACCATTTGACCGCTTCCGTCAGATTCTTCTCAACACCCGAACCGCGTTCGCAGCAAAAACCCAGATTGACCTGCGCCTTTGCATTTCCCTGTTCCGCGGCCTTGCGATACCACTTGACGGCTTCCGTCTGATTCTTCTCAACACCCTCACCATCGGAGTAGCAAACGCCCAGGTTATACTGCGCCTGCGCATTTCCCTGTTTCGCAGCCTTGCGATACCACTTGACGGCTTCCGCCTGATTCTTCTCGACACCCTCACCCTCGTCGTAGCAAGAGGCCAAGCCAAGTTGCCCCCATACATGTCCCTGCTCGGCAGCCTTGCGAAACCATTGGAAGGCTTCGGTCTGATTGGTTGCGACACCCAGACCCCGGACGCAGCAACGACCCAGGCGATACTGCGCATCGGCATTTCCTTGCTCCGCCGCCTTGCGATACCACTTGACCGCTTCGATTTGATTGCTCTCAACGCCCAAACCGTCTTCGTAGCGCTTGCCCAACAAAAACTCTGCTGACGGATCGCCCTTATCAGCGTTCTGCCTCAACTCAGGCAGTTCACGCTGTTCCTGTGCTGGCGCCGCGGTATCATTCGTGAGTTGTCCAACATTGTTGGTCGCAAGGTCAACTTGAGCATTGGCTTCCTGCTTCGGTTTACCACAAGACGCCAGAAGCAGAGAAACAGCGATTATCGCGGACAATGCAATCGGTGCAGATTTTGCGTTCATCAACTTCCCCATGACCCGCGTTTGAAGAGAATGTCGGGCATCACTTGACCTCTGCCAGTGGCAGTATATGGCTCGATGGCAGCCAACGAAAGGCGAAAGTCGCCGCCGTTGCATCCCCTCGCCCGCTTGCCCACCGCCAGTTCCCCACCGAAACCCGCCCCCGGTAGTGGGCTGCTTTGAAACCCCCTGATTCTCGCTTGCCTCCCACAGCCTCGGAAATATAAAATATCTGCTGAGCCAGTGCGGTGCGACATTGGGGACAAAAAGACTAAATCCCTGTGTGAACGGACATCCGCCGTGGCCACTTTGAAGGCTCTTGGCTTCGGAAAGACGGCTGCTTACGAAGCGTTAGCTACCAAGGGTCGTTTTGCTTCTTGGCTTCAATTTGCGCCGGATGGCATAATCACTTGGAAAAGCTGACGGCCTGGCGCATAATTTATGGGGGACTGGGGCCAATCACCAAGCCGACGACAACACGACCAACAAGTAATTCATCACGCGCAAGAATATCATAACTCGATAATACGTCAAATGACAACTCGACAGAAACGTCGCGCACCGAAACTTCTGACCGATAAAGCGTGCCGTGTGGAGCGTTGACCCCTTCGACCCCTATCTCCGACGATCAGAATTGCAAGACTATTAAGTTGACACTATTTATTGCTGTTTGTTTCTACGCCAGCCAATACTATCCATCATATGATCTAATGTTTCATTTTCATAAATGCCGGAGCATCCCTCAGTAATTCTCCCATTATAAAACGTTGCTGTAAGCGACGCTTGAGGCACATATGTTTTAAAACTTACCTGCCAAGGTTCGACGCCCGGTGCGGAAAACCTTATCCATCCCCATTCAGGCTGATACGTGGCTTGAAGAACAGAACCCGTACGGCGACTAAAGTAACAGCCGCCGAAAACTGTTCGCGTATTATATTTTACGGTGATTATTAGATCAGCAGGCTTCGTCTCGGAAATCGTCCGGCCCAGATATTCAACAGACCCCATCAACCACCTGAGATCAATATCACCTACCTTTTCAAAGTAAACTGTTTTTGCAGCACCGAAAACCATCTTTTGCTTTGCCGTTAATTGCTTTTCAGCAGCCGCAAAATACCTTTCTTTCTCTTCCCATGATAATGGACCTGCACATCCAATCATGAAAACAAGCAAGCTGACGAGTAAGGGTAACGTAATAAGTTTCATATTTAAACCTATACTTCCCATCGTACTAGCTCAAGCGACATTCCCCATATGGCCTACGCCAGCGACCATCGCGCAATTATTCCTGGATACCATAACAGTCTATTCAAGCCCGCCGTGTTGGCGTAACAGTTCGGCCACGTCGTTTTTGCCATATTTGATTGCCAAACCCAGAGGCGTGGTGCCGTCGTTACTCTTGGCATTGACATTTGCCTTATTGGTGACAAGCAACTCCACCAAATCCGCGTTGCCAGAGGCCGCTAGATGTAAAGGAGTCATCCCATCCTTCATCTTCACGTTGACATTCGCTCCATTGGCCAAGAGCAACCTTACCATTTCCTTATCGCCTTTGAATACTGCCCATAACAGGGGCGTCCCGCCGGTTTTGTCCTGG
This sequence comes from Verrucomicrobiia bacterium, assembly GCA_049515295.1. Classification (GTDB taxonomy): domain Bacteria; phylum Verrucomicrobiota; class Verrucomicrobiia; order Palsa-1439; family Palsa-1439; genus Palsa-1439. The sequence continues at coordinate 5,246 of JBEKUF010000042.1, forward strand.
GCGTTGACATCAGCTTTATTGGCCACAAGCAATCCCACCACGTCCTTAAAGTCAGCGTATGTTGCCGCAATCAGAGGCGTCATGCCATTGCTGTCCCTAGCCTCCTTGTTCGCGCCGGCGCCGATAAGTGCCTTGGTGCAGTCAAGATTGCCGGTTTCGGCTGCCTTCATAAGCGCCGTATCGCCGTCACTGTTCGTCGCCTCTTTATTCGCACCTGCAGCAAGCAGGGCCTTGACACTATGAACATCGCTCTTGCAGACAGGCCAAGTGAGATCCGTCTCCACGACCAAACGGCTACTTTGAAGGCCCCCGAATTGCATTTCTGCTGAGACCTTACCGAGCTCCTTTATTTCTAGCAATAACAGACCGGCATTCAGTGTCGGATTCTGTACATCCGATGTAATGTGCATCTTTTCGCCGTCGTCAGTGTCCATTTCGGGTTTAATGCCAACGATATGAGTGGTCATGCCGTTATCATCCCATTCTATACGACGAACATAGAGCGCGACCTGGTGAAATAACTCCTTTGCCTCGCCATTCTTCTTATATCTGACCACGGGCAATATGCGAAAGAAATTATCCGGAATGGACTGAATATACCCGGAACCCTTGGTAAGGACCTGGTTCGGACCGAAGTAGGCATCTTTTCCGGTAATGTAAAGAGTCGCCACCGTTTGGCCGTCGGAGCCTGCTATGTTGATAAGACCCAAGGGAGCGCCAGCAGAGTTTTTGATGTGCTGATTGGAATAATCCGGATAAGCCGTCTGGGAAAACACGACCGACGCATTGCACGCAATGAACGCTGTAAGAATAATGAACTGTTTGGTGTGTCGTGTTTCCATTTTGTTACTTTCTCCCACATAAACCGACATTTCCCATATGACTCATGCCCGCGACCATCGGGGGGCACTACAGGGGCCATTCAGTTTCATCGATCAGCATTTTATCCGCTCTGACACTACTATCAAGCCTTTTTGCGGCTCCGAGACCCTGAGCTTGTCGAAGGGTCTCTGTTGTTCTGGTTGCTTGCCAAAGACTGAGATTCTTCGCTACGCTCAGAATGACAGGTTTAAGCCGAGATTTCCCATTTGACCTGTTGTTCATGGGGTTAAATTGGCTGGTGCAGGTCGTTTGCGTAATTCTCCTCCCAGCGGTTGGATTTGCAAGCCATTTGGCATCGTCAAACCCCTGTTTTTCAGTGCCGTCGCCATGTTCCCCACCGATTTTCACCCCTCAACCAGCCTCTTGGGCCTGACCAGAGACACTTCACCCGTGTTGACTGACGTTTTCATCCGTTTTTCGTTCATCCACTGGCCGCGGCGGGCAGGCGCAGGCGGTCGATTGCCTGAAGAATGGTTCGGAACAGATCACGCGGCACCGCTACCTCCGCCATCTGGAAAACCACCTGCCGGGCATGGCGCACCACCTTCGCGCCGATCTTGATCAGCTTCTCCCGCAACGTCGTCAGCGTCCAGTGCCGCACCTCTCGGGGCAACACGGCCTGCCGCAGAAAGTTGCCCAGATTGTACGCCAGCACAAATAGCTGCAACCGCACTTGGTTGTCCACAAAGTCGTGACAGGATAGGCGCGTCCATTTGACGGCGTTCTTGCCTTCCTTGATCCACTGCTCCGCCGTGCCCCGTTGGTTGTAGAACCGCACCACCTGTTTGGCTGGTCTGTCCAGATTGGTCACGATGAACCCGACCCGAGGAAACAGTTCGCCCTTGTGCCATTCCACCTTGGCTACCACGCGGCGGGCGCGTTCCCAACTCTGCGCCTGATACAAAAAGTCATCATACCAGACCACCGGCGCGTTCGAGGGACGGCCCACCGGACGGGTTAGCAGCGGCTCGATTTCCTGTTGCAACACGTCATTCGCAGGGAGGCGGATGGCGTACCCGTAGCCTTCGGTTTCCAAGAACTCATACACCTCCGGGTTGGCAAAGGCCGCATCGGCTCGGAAGTAATGCGACAACTTCTGGCCACGATAGCGGGCCACCACCGGTTCCAATACGGCCTGCCAATCTTTAGCACTATGGACATTACCTTCACGCAACAGGGCGCGTTCCACGTCGCCGAACTGATTGAAGCAGAACAGCGGGTGATAGCAGGTACAGTCGAAATGCCCGTTGTACGCCGTGCCTTCTTGTTCGCCGTAGGTTTCACTGACCGAACTATCCATGTCCAGAATTAGTTCCCTCATGGGGTGGCGTTCCCTCAATTCCTCAATCCATATCCCCGACAACCTCATCAGCTCCGCCAGATTCCTCGGCTGCGTCAACACTTCCGTCTCGAAGCGACTCATTTGACCGGTCGAGGCTGCCGTCCGCTCCGTGGCGCGTCCGCCGACCACCTGCCGCATCGTCGGATCAACGGCGAGCCGTTCGGCGTCATTGGTGTCTTCGTAGCCCGCCAGACGGCTGAAGATCGATTGACGCAGAAGCGCCACCAGCGAGTGTTGCGTGTTGTTCCCCGTGCGCCAATCGTCCAACAGGCCACCACTCCGTGCGGTCAGTTCCAGTGCCTCATCGAGTTCACGGTAGGCCAGCAGGCCCGCATCGGAGGTGACCTTGAACCGTGAAACTCCAGCCTCAAACGACTATCGAAAATCACCCGCAGAGCCGATTTGTTGGTTGCACCCATTGAATCCTCCGCTTTTTGTCGCTTCAACATCGACCAGAGCCTTTGTTCATGGGGCTGAATCGTACCTCAATAACATTGACTCGTGAAGCGAATCCGGGAAATGTGGGGTGAAGTGTAAAATGCCCTCGAAATACCTGATGATGATGAGTTATTTCGAGCTGGGACAGGGTAAACCCCTGACCAAATTCTTCATTCAATGCGGCTGCAAGAAGCGTTTGATGTTCGATTCCCAGAAAGAGGCAATCACCGCATGGAACAAAGCAAATCCGTCTTCAAGGTAGCCCACCAAAGCACGCAATCCCCCCGCCCGCAGTTCCGCCGCCTGATCTCTCCCCAAAATCCGCCCCGATGCGCCCCAACACCATCCCTCCGGAACGCAGCCCGATGGGGTCAAGACCCCATAGCGTCCCGCCCACTTGTTTGTGTAGTCTTCTTCCATGAAGCTAAATTTCCACCGTTATGAGACCAAGACGCTTGCTGAACTCATAGAACTCCATGACGAATTGGTCAGGAAGTCGGGGGCTCTTGGTCAAAAGCTTGCGGTTCTTCAACAAAGAATTACCGCTTTGAAGACTGCAAACTGGAAGCCAAAGCGGGCAAAGAAGTAGTTTACAGTTCTGCTGGAAATCAGGAAACAGTCTCCCCGCCCGCATCCCGCCCAAATCCCTGCCCGAACCTCCCCCCAACAGCACTCACCCGTACACCCACCCGATGGGGCGATTTTCGCCCCTGCAAAAAGAAGCTTGCATATTTGTGGCGTGTAGGGCTCATTCACGGGTGGCGGCGTGAGAGACTTGGTCAGGCACTCCTGTTGATTGACCCTCGCAGGGGCGCACGATTAAGTGGCAGCACGTCGCCATTTTTTTGCCCACGGCAGGAACCCCTCCAATAGCATCTCGACCAGCGAGTGTGGTCAGGCTATTTCGTGCCATTCTCGGTTGACGCTGTGGAGGGGGAATCGCTTAACCACCTGAATCTGTTAGGGTCATATCCCAGACCGCATCCGCAAATATAAAACAGCGATTTCGCCCGTCTGGGGAGGCAGTCAATGTCGTACGTGCTCGTCACCCAGTTCGTGCCTCGACAATAACTGACGATCAAGAGGCGATTCAGGCTGGGTAAATCTTTGCCATCGGGAAGCAGGTCGATCGCTTCGGTTAGCCTTTGGAATTCGTTCGAGGAAAGGGAATACCGATAACCCTCCTTCCCGCCTGACTGGTCAAACCATGATTCCGATACTCGGCCATCGGCGGAGACTCGGCACTCTTGTGACGACGTACCTGTTCCTCCGGAGAATTGCGTAATGTCCAGAATGAACTTCCATTTCTTCAAGTTCGAATCTGCGTCCAAGTGCGACTCGACCACCGCCGATCCGATCTGAGGATAGCGGGCAAGCAGGGCGGAAGCGACGCTTGGCTGGGATGGAGCCTCGTCCCCAATTGCCATGCCGACTCCGCAAGCCATGATGAGACAAGTCAGAGGCCATCCTGCGAAAGAGCGTCTGCGTGTTCTCATTGAAATCCAGTAAACGGCACAATCCTGCTCTCGCTCCCACTCCTACGCAAGTCAAACGAGCCGATTCCCTCGACCCGCAATTCCTGACGTTCCCCGCCCCGTGCTCCATCCCGCTCTTGGAGCATCGCTGCCAGATACGCCGCCACATCTAGTGCTCCCTCCGTCTTGACCAATTTCCACCGCCCCGGCAGCCTCCTGCCTGATGATTGCGGTCAACCAGAGCCTACGGACGAAGCGTCGCCAGTCCCGCCGCACCACGAAACTAGCGGTTGCTATTCCCGCAATCAGGCTTACGTTGCGGTGGAGAGTCGAGGTTCGGTCTCATGAATGGACAGGTGCTGGAAATCTCGACGTACGTCTTCCGCCTCCTCCGCAGGCGGGAATTGCTCTACATCTCCTGCTCCGACGAAAAAGATGGTCCCACGCAACGCATCGTGGTCGATGATGACGTTTACACCGAAATTATCGACCGTGCCATTTCCAAACGAAAGACCATTGACGAAGTCTTCTTTGAATTCGCCACGCGGGGTTGTACGGCACGTCAGCGGTCACGTTGCATCAAGAGCTGGAGCCAGTAGCGGCCAGCCGCCATTGCCTCCTGCCGCCGCCATCACCTTCGGGCAGGTTGCCTACAATCTCTCTGGTTATCGGGCAACGATAAATTGTGCTGGACGCGGCGCGGGGGTTGTGGTAGAGTCGGAGCGGTTGTTTGACATAGGGCTGTCAGCGATCAGCCCATTCGACGGTTCGGCGGTTCGGCAGGCTCAGGGCGCTTTGCCGGCAAGGCACGACGGGGCGGCCTTTGCGACCTGAGCACGATATGGTCGCGTCTTCGCTGCGCTTCGGCTCCGGCGAGTTAGGGCGCCGCTACAGGGGGGAGCGCCGCATGGGGGCATGCGGCCTACAACAGAGGAACACCTTTCCCCCCTATTTCTGCGAAACGAAGCCAATTTTTCGAGGTGTGCCTCGATGCGGATTGGCTTGAGGGACAGCGAGTTAGCAGCGTGAGTGCGCCGATTTGGCACTTGGCTTCGTTCTGCCGGATTGGCTTCGTTTTGAGGGGTTGGGAGAGCGTCACCGTTACGGGAAACGGCTTTACTCAGGAACGCGCGGGGACTATGCTTTGGACCGGAAACGCGGGCGTAGCATAGTGGTAATGCACCGGCTTCCCAAGCCGGCGAGGTGGGTTCGATTCCCATCGCCCGCTCCAATTCCCTTTTGCTTTGCGACGGTACGAACATTCGCCGACTTTCGTCAAAATGAAGCGGCGGTAGGGGCGACGCAGCGGAAGGCTTCTGTTGACGGGAATCATCGGACAGAAGCTGCCGGGGCGGTGGAAATTGGTCAAGGGCGAGGAGGCACTGAGGAGTGGGTTTCAAAGCATGGGACAACTGAGGGAGCGGTTGTTGACGCCTTGCGCGACGGGAGCGGGTTTGTTGAAGCCCTGACGGGCAATCCCAGCAGGAAAGAGACAGAACCCAAAGTGGAGAACTACTAACCCCGAATCAAATCGTGGAGTTTGACGGACACATAGAAATCGAGAGAGTTAAGGCACTCATCTAATTCTGATGCGGAAAGCCCATACATGTCAGCGATAACCTGTGACCCTATAAAGAACGCGCTCCTTAAGTCATGCCTCAGCAAATTTCGCTCGTGTTGTGATTTCCCCTCGGATTCGGCCACATCCCTAGACCAAAGGTTCTCAATAAGCGATGTCAATTCTGCTTGGGCTTGTCTCCGCTTGCCTACCGAAGCTGTCGCTACGTTCCTTTTTAGGTTTTCCAAAACTCCTCCTATTGCGTCCGGCTCCATCGGCCAAAACTCGGTGCGCTTAAGGCTTTCAAGTAAGTTCAGCCAATCCGTATGGTTCCACTGCCCACGGTGATCATCCATCCATTTTCGAGGAAACCCAGATTGTTCCCACCGAAGTAAGTTCTGAGATTTTAAGTTAATATTTCGCTTACGAAGTTCTTTCGCTACTGCGTCAAGTGTTTCGGGGGAATAGCCGACAGTGTCGCCAACCATATCAAGCAATTCTTGGTCGGTTTTCCTCATCATTTGCCTAGCTAGATCCTCTGATGCTTTCATGCCAACAGACTGACAAGGCAGGCGCGGGCTGTCAAGCGGGGGCTTTGTTGGCAGGAGGCACTGCCAAGTGGCAGAGCCGTCAGTTCAACCAACGGCGATGCTCGGCGGCAGGACTGGCGGTATGACCGGGCGGAAGGACTTCCCCCATCATCGGGTGAGTGTGGCGGGTGAGTGGCGGCGGTTCAAACCGTAGCAAGTAATTCCCTCTGTACCAGATGTGCTTTCAGACTCCGAGCCTTCCCAAGCCGGCGAGGTGGGTTCGATTCCCATCGCCCGCTCCAACCTTTGCTCGCAGCGCAGCAGAGAGTGAAGGCTGTGCGCCATAGCCGAGCTTGCGAGCGCACGCGAGCCCACAACACCGCAAAATCGAGCCAGAGTTGGTAAAGCGGAACTTGTTTGCTATGCTAGAGGTAGTATGGCACCGCCGATTGAAACGGGGCAACCGGGCGTCATCATCATCGGGGAAACCAAAGCGAAGGACGAACTGTCGTCGCCGTGGAACGTGATCGTGCACAATGACCCGATCAATCTGATGAGTTACGTGACGATGGTGTTCATGCGCGTGTTTGGTTATCCGCGGGTGCGGGCGGAGACGTTGATGCTGGAGGTGCACCACAAGGGCCGTTCGCTGGTGTGGTCGGGCGGACGCGAACAAGCCGAGCATTACGTCCGCCAACTCCACAGCTATCAATTGCTGGCGACGATGGAGAAATCCGAGACGTGATCGATCTGAAGGTCCAACCGCTCGACGAAAAGCGGATCCTGATCAGCGGTATCCCGCCGGTCCTGGCCGCCATGCTCCGCGAGGTTCCCGAAATCCTCGAACTCCGCGATTCGCCCGACGCGCGCGCCCGGCTCTACCCCAATCCGACCGCCGACAACGACAAGATCAACCAGGAATGGCGCCAAATGGCCGGGCCGGAGTTGCGTCATTTGTTCGTGTCCGCCGGTGAAACCGTGGGGCGGGACCTGACCGCACTGGCGGTGGACGGTGAAAGCGGCGATGCCTGGCGGGTGGCGTTTCCCATCGAACACGTTCCGGCATGGATCAACGCCCTTAACCAGGCGCGGCTGATCCTCGGGGAAGTGCACAAGATAGACGAAGTGGAAATGAATCGGACGGATTTCGACCCACAAAGTGCCAAGCACATGGCGGCGCTGCGCATTCACCTGCTTGGCTACCTCCTGCACCTGTTCGTCGAACTGGACAGCGGCGATGAGCCTGAAAACCGTATTTGAAGGCCAAGCGGTCAAGTCCGAGTTGGTCGTGATGATCCTGGAAAAGTGGGGACTGCATCCCGCGATGGAAGAGAAGGCCGCATCGCCGAACACCGACGACCTCGCCCGCGACACGCGCGTGCTGATCCCCGAAGCCGAATACGAGCAGGCGCATGAAATCCTGTTTGGGGAGAGTGAAATCGAACGCGCCGAGTTCTGAACATGAATGGGCCGCCGGCAATCTCGGCCGCTGCCGAGGAACCCGTGAATGGCACTCGCCCCGACTCGCAGTGATCTTCTGGAAGGATGCACGCCTAAATCGGGGAACTTGCCCTGCTGGTATGAATCCCATCCGGCGAAGTTCCAGCCAATTCAGCGCTTGCGGCGGCGGAGCAGAAGAAGTCCGGTGAGTCCCGCGACCGCCAAACCACGTTTTAACGTTCCATTTCGTGGCTCCATTTGAGCTTGAGTGACCGACTGGGAGCGGGTAAGGCTTGCCTTCTCGGCGCAAGCGTTATCGAATGCCCGGGTTGGAATGAACTTTGCCTCGGAGGACACGCCCGACACAAGCAACGGCACGCCATTCTGGCGGCGCGTCGCGAACAGTCTTCTGTGGGACATCGTGGCGGTTGTCATCGCCCTGGGCTCGCTGTTCCGATACGCGAACTTGATGCCGCAGGCCGCGCGCGCCAGCGACTTTTCCCACTACTATCTCTCCTGCCGGATGCTGTTGGAGGGCCGCAGCCCCTATGCCACGTCGTTGGTTCCGGCAGCGAAAGAATACGGTTTGGCGCTTTCACCGGACGCGACCACGGGCTCAAATCCACCGGTACTGCAGTGGTTGTTTGCCCCGTTTGCGATGTTGAACCCGCGTGCAGCGTTTTGGTTGTGGTCGTTGCTGCAGGCGGCGTCCCTGGGAGCCATCCTGTGCCTGACACGACGATTGTTGGCGGGGCGGCTCACGGCGCGCGCATGGCGTTTCCTCGCCTGTGGCGCGGTGGCCTCGACGCCCATGTTGATCCACTTCACCGAGTCGCAGACGCAGTTGTTGATCGGCGCCCTGTTGTTGACAGCCCTGGCACTGCTTCTCCACCGACAGCCCATCACCGCCTGCCTGACCGTTGTGGCGGCGGGTCTCTTGAAGTTGTTTCCGTTCGCATTGCTCCCGTGGTTTGTGTGGCGCGGCGGGCGGACATGGCGCCAGCGCGCCGTTCTGGCGGGCCTATCCGTCACCGCAATTGGTGTCGGCATTGTCATTTCGGGGATTCCGCTCTGGCAGGATTTCATCCAACACGGCCTGGTGCCGGTGCGGTACTGGTCGCAGAATTTTCTATTCAACTATTGTCTGGCCGCGTTTGTGAAACATTGTGGGGGGAGCTGGAATGCCGGTCTGGCCGCGGGATGTTTGGCGTTGGCGGGCGGGTACTTGCTCTGCCTGCGGCTGCGCGAAGACGAAACAGCGCAGTTCTGTGTTCTCACGCTGGCCATGCTCTCCGGCGGCACAACCTCCTGGTCACACTATATGGTGCTGGTCATTTTCCCGGTGGCCGTCATGGCGACGCGTGTGGCCCCCGACCCATCCTGGGCACGGGTGCTGGTTTTCACTGCGGCGGTACTGGCGTTGAACAATGTGGACGCGCCGACTTCGGCGTTTCCGGAGGGATGGCACCTGGCCAAACTCCTCTGGGTCTATACGCCACTGTTCGGCCAGCTCGCCCTGGCGGCGATGTTTGCGATTCACTCGCGGCGTTGTGGGAACAAGTTCACTCCATCTCGAAGCGGCTCATCGACTGAAACAGATCGTACCGCTGCTTGATTTCTGACTGGGTGAGCGATTGGAGTCGGGTGAGGCTGAAATCTTCCACGCAATACGAGGCAATGACGCTGCCGTGGATCACGGCGTTGCGCAAGGAGTGATGGTCGATGCGGTCCCTCCCCGCCAGATAGCCGGTGAACGCACCGGCAAAACAGTCGCCGGCGCCGGTGGGATCGTGGATGTCTTCCAGCGGATAAGCGGGGGCGCTGAAGAACATATCGTTGGCGAACAACAGGCAGCCATGTTCGCCCTTCTTGATGATCACGAATTTGGGGCCCTGCTTCAGAATGTGCCGTCCCGCTTTGATGAGGTTGGTCTGTTTGGTGAACTCGCGGGCCTCGCTTTCGTTGAGGACAAGACAGTCGACCTGGCGCAGCAACTCCACGAGCGCGTCGCGCTGCGTCTCGATCCACAAATCCATGGTGTCGGCCACGACAAATTTCGGCGCGGCGACCTGCGCCAGCACATGCCTCTGGAGCTGCGGCGAGATATTGGCGAGCAACACGTACGGCGTGGCCTTGTAAGCGTCGGGTAATCTGGGCAGGAACGTCTCAAAAACATTCAGGCAAACTGACAATGTCCGCCGCTGGTTCAGGTCCCATTCGTATTCGCCACTCCAGCGGAAGGTCTGGCCTTCCGCCACCTGCAACCCGTCGAGATTGATCCCGTGTTTGCGGTACAACTCGATGTACTTCTTCGGAAAGTCGGTGCCGACGATGCCGACCATGTTGACGGGCACGAAGAAACTCGCCGCCACCGAGGCGTAGCTGGCTGAGCCGCCCAGCAGATCGTGATGTTCCTCCACCGGCGTCTTGACGCTATCCAGCGCTACCGAACCTGTGATGAGAACGCTCATCTTGCAGTTCCCAGCCGCTTCTTGAATTCCGTGCAGGCTTCGGTAACGTCAGGCGCCCTCAGGATTGCCGAAACAACCGCCACGCGAGTCGCGCCCGCCTCCAGAACCTGGCCGATGTTCTCCAACGTGATCCCGCCGATGGCGAAGAAAGGAACTTTTACCTGGGCGGCCACCTGGTGTATCAAGTCCGTCCCGACGCACCTTGCCGCCGGCTTGGTGGCCGTCGGGAAAACGGGACCGACCCCGATATAGCTGGCCCCGTCACGTTCGGCGGCAAGGGCCTGTTCGATGGAATGGGTGCTGATGCCGACGATGCGCATGTTCGCCAAGCGCTCGAGGCGTTGTTCGCGCGGGATGGCGGCCCAATCCTCCTGCCCCAGATGCACACCGTCGGCGCCGCATTCGAACGCGGCCTCGATATCGTCATTGATGATGACGGGAACATGACTGAGAAACGCGGCGGAAACCGCCTTGAGCCCGATACTAACGCGCTCGGCGTGCGTGCGTTCCTTCGCGCGCACCTGCAGGATGTCCACGCCGCCCGCGACCAAATCGCGCGTCACCTCGCCGGGGTCCAGGTCGTCGACGTACGTCGTGTCGATAAACCCGTATAACCGGCACCGGGCAAGTCGGGAATTGGACATCAACCAAAAAAGACCTTTGCCACGTCGTAAAGTTCCTTCGGCACGCGGCGGTTGCGCACGCGCAACTCCCGCTGGCCAGTCTTCTCGTCCGTGACCTCGGTGATGACCGAGTCGATGGTGACGCCGACGATGTCCGGACCGCGCAACGCGACCATCTTGCCGAATTCCCCGTTCATCGCGAGTTCGACGGCTTTGACGCCGTAGCGGGTGCCGAGCACGCGGTCGTAAGCGCTGGGGGTGCCGCCACGTTGGATGTGGCCCAGCACCACCGCGCGGCTCTCGATTCCGGTGATTTTTTCAATTTCTCTGCAGAGCACTTCGCCAATGCCGCCGAGGCGGATGTGACCGAACGCATCGAGTTCCTTGCTCGACGTCACCTCCACGCCTTCCAGCTTGAAACCTTCGGCCACGGCGACAATGGAAAAATTCTTCCCACCCGCCTGGCGACGTTTGATGATCTTGCAAATCTCGGCCAGCGACTTGGGGAATTCGGGCAACAAAATCAGGTCCGCGCCACCGGCCATTCCGGCTTCGAGCGCAATCCAGCCCGCCTGACGCCCCATCAACTCCACCACCAACACACGACTGTGGGATTCCGCCGTGGTGTGCAGACGGTCGATCGCTTCCGCGGCGATGTTGATCGCGGTATCGAAACCGAATGTCTGATCGGTGCCGTCGATATCGTTGTCGATGGTCTTCGGCACGCCGATGACCGGTACGCCGAGTTTGTGGAGGCGGGAGGCGACACTCAGGGTGTCATCGCCGCCGATGGCGATGAGCGCGGTCAGATCGATCCCCTTGATGTGCTTCGCGAGCGTATCGAGCTGGTCATCGGTCGGATTGGTCCGCGACGTGCCGAGGATCGTGCCGCCCAACGGCAGGATGCCCGACACGCGATCGCGGGTCAGCGGGAAATAATCGCCTTTGAGGACGCCGACCCAACCGTTGCGGAAACCCAGCACCTCATAGCCTTCGGCCAGCCCCTTGCGCGTCACGGCTCGAATCACCGCGTTCAATCCGGGGCAGTCGCCGCCGCCGGTTAATGTTCCAATCCTCTTCATGTCTCCACATCGCTCCTTCAGAAATTCGCCAAGCGCCACGAACCTGCCAAACCTCAAAGGAAATGAAAAGGATTATCTCCCGGCGACCACACCAACTGGTCCAGTGATTGGGGGCCGGTCAACCGATTATTCCGTGGTGGCCACGGGCACGGGCGCCGATTCCTGCGGCTTGGGCGGCACCAACGGCTGGCTGGCCGCCAGAAGGCGGTCAATGAAGTTTGTCGAATATCGGCCGCGGCGGAAGTTGGGGTCTTTCAAGGTCAATTTGTGCAATGGGATCGTCGTCTTGATCCCGCGGATGATCAATTCATCCAGCGCGCGGGCCATGCGATCCAGCGCCACGCGACGGTCCGTGCCATAGCATATCAGCTTGGCAATCATCGAATCATAATGCGGCGGGATGACATACCCGCCATACACGTGGGTGTCCACGCGCACGCCGTGCCCGCCGGGAACGTGCAGGAACTCGATGCGGCCGGGGCAGGGCTGGAAGTTGTTGAACGGGTCTTCGGCGTTGATGCGGCACTCGACCGCGTGCTTTTGAAATTGGATGTCTTTCTGGTCGTACCCGAGCTCTTCACCGGCGGCAATGCGGATTTGCTCCTTCACAATGTCGATGCCGGTAACTTCCTCCGTGACAGGATGTTCGACCTGAATCCGCGTATTCATCTCGATGAAGTAAAACTCGCCGGTGGCATCGACCAGAAACTCGATGGTGCCGGCATTGACATAGCGGACCGCTTCGGCGGCCTTGATGGCCGCTTTGCCCATTTTCTTGCGGATATCGTTGGTGAGCGCCGGCGAAGGCGATTCTTCCAGAAGCTTCTGATGGCGCCGCTGCAAGCTGCAGTCGCGTTCGCCAAGATGCAACGTCTTGCCCTTCCGATCCGCCAGAATTTGAAATTCAATGTGACGCGGGCTCTCAAGGTATTTCTCGATGTACACCACCGAATTGGAAAACGCACGTTCGGCTTCCGACCGGGCCGTGTGGTAGCCCTTGACGAGGCTGGGATCGTTGTGGGCCACCCGCATGCCGCGTCCACCGCCGCCGCCGGCGGCTTTCACGATCACGGGGTAGCCGATCTTGCGGGCGATTTTGAGCGCGTCCTGCTCGTTATCGACCGGACCGTCGCTGCCGGGCACCACGGGTACGCCCGCCTTGCGCATCGTCTCGCGGGCCGCAACCTTGTCTCCCATCGCGCGGATGGCCGAACTGGGCGGGCCGATGAATTTGATGTTGCAGTTCTCGCAAACCTCGGCGAAATGGGCATTCTCGGAGAGAAAGCCGTAGCCGGGGTGGATCGCCTCCACATCGCCCACCTCGGCGGCGCTGATAATGCGGTCGATCTTGAGATAGCTTTCCTGGCTGGGAGCGTCACCGATGCAAATCGCCTCGTCGGCCAACTGCACGTGAAGCGAATCGGCGTCGACCTTCGAGTAGACCGCCAGCGTGCGGATACTCAGTTCCCGGCACGCGCGAATGACGCGCACGGCGATTTCGCCCCGATTGGCTATGAGGATTTTGTCGAACATGACGACCTGTGTTTCCAAGGCCGAAGCTGCGCCGCCGCGTCCGTCTATTTGACGCGCACCGCAAACAGTTTCTGGCCAAATTCCACGGGCTTGGCGTTTTCGGCGAGGATTTCGGTGATGACCCCTTTGACTTCCGCCTTGATCTCGTTCATCACCTTCATCGCCTCAATGATGCAGACGACGGTTTCGGGATCGACCTCCTGACCCTCTTCGACATAGGGCGGCGCATCCGGCGCCGGGGCCCGGTAAAATGTGCCCACCATCGGCGACACAACGTGCTTGGCGTCGGTCGCGACGGGAGGCGGCACGGGCGACGCAGGAGCCGGGACCGATGCCGGCGCGGCACCGGCAGCGGCCAACGACTGCGGTGGCGCCACCGGTGGGAGGGTCACCGTCTGCTGGAATCCTTCGGGGCCACGCTTGATGCGGATTTTCAACCCATCCTGTTCCATTGAGAACTCGGAAAGATCGTTATCCTTCATCATTCCAATGATCGCCTTGATTTGCTCCAGTTCCATGGTTCTGGTCTGTCCTCTTGAAGTTAAAAGGGGCGTCCTTGCATCAACTCGCCATCTGTCTCTCAAACCTCCGCCTCGGTACGCCGCACGGCTGCTGCCGCCAAGGGGCATCTGTCAGTTGGAGGATCCCGCTTCCTTGGCGGAGTCGGACTGTAGCAAAGTGCCCGCGGATTGTCTAACGCTTTCCTTGGCAGCGGCCAGCTCCTGGGCGTAGCGCGCATTTGTCGGGTTCAACTCGACCACCTTGTCCAGAAGCTGAAGGGCTTCCGTATCAAGACCATGCGTGGCTATTTTCGCTCTAGCCAATTGCCACCAGCAGGAGGCCCGGTACGGATCTCCATGGATGGCTCGACGATAGGCGGCGAGCGCTTCGTCGTTCCGGCCGGCTCGAAGTGCCACGCTTCCCAAAGCTGACTGAAGGCGCGAATTCCATGGCTCCAACTCCGCCGCCCGCCGGGCTTCGTCAAGGGCCGCCAACGGATTGATGCTCGCCATGTGGCGGGCCTGCTCGCACAGATACGCGGCCGCCAATGACCGGCTTTCAACCCACAACACTGCTGCCACCAGAGCCGCGCATAGTCCGGCGACCAACCAGTTTTCCCGCCGACGTGGTGTCACGGTGTCGGTCCTGGGCAATTCCTTCAACCCTTGCAGGGTGCCGAGGAGAATAAACGCGGGCAGAGCCGCGCCCGGTACATACAACTCGAAATCCACCAGTCCATGCACCGTCCAGCCTACCAATGCCCCGCCGATGGCTGCCGCCGCCACGTCACCCCGACGTTGGCGAGCCAGCCGAAAAGAGTCCCGCACGGCGACGACCCACAACCCCGCAAACGCCACAAACGCCAGCACACCCGAATCCGACCACATCTGCAAAAAATTATTATGGACGGTCTCGGCTTCCTCGGTCAACGCCGTCTTGTACATTGGATAAATCGAACCGAACGTGCCCGGCCCCGTGCCGAGCCAGGGATGATCTTGGATGATCCGCACCGCCCCGCGCCAATAATCCGTTCGCGCCTCCAGGCTACCCGTCCCAAAATGCATCAACCCGCCGTGGCGGGCGAGCACGACTACCAATGCAAGCACTGCCACGAGCCCGGCAATCGCCCCGGCCGCTCGCCGGCCGCCTTGGGGAACCAGGCACCACAGAACCGTCAAGGCCATCATGGCGAACGCTGCTAGACCGCCTCGGGAACCCGTCAACAGGAGACAAAACAACATCACGCCCGCAGCAAACACCAGCACGAGCCATTTCACCCGTGCGTCCCAGCCGCGCGCCCGGACCCATATCCAGGCCAGCACCGGCGCGAAGGCCACGACCAGGAATCCCGCCAGCGTGTTGGGATAAACGAACGGGCCGAATACGCGGTTACTGGTCATGCGCGCCAGGAAATCCCGCGGGGCGGTGGCTGCATCCACGTGAGTGGCTGCGTAGGCGCGGGTCTCCTCCAGACCGCCGAAATGCTGTTGCATCGCCAGAATGCAAACGAACAGCGTCGCCACGGCCAGGCCTCCGAATATGTGTCCCGTCGCCGCGCCATCGCGGGCATACCACGCGCCGACGTAAAACAGCAACACGCCCGCAGCAAACAACATCACCGTATCAATCGTCACCTGCGGACAAATCGTCCGCAGCGCGGCGAGCGCCTGCGTCAACAGGAAGAGGAGCGGCAGCACGAACAACAAATCCACCCGGGCCAGCATTCGCTCCCGATCGAGCACGAGCCAGGTGAAGCCCGCAAAGACGAAGATGATCGCGAGTTGATTGGGCCAGGTGAAATAAACGGCTTCGACCACGCTGGTGGGCGGCGTGATCGCCCACTGCACGATGGACGGTGCGCCAAATTTCAGCGGCGCCAGAAATGCCACCGCGGCCAGTCCAAACACGAATCGGTTCGCAAGTCGCTTCATTCCATCGATCGCTTGCCGCCGCATCACCGCGCCGCACCGAACACTGTCGGCGCCAGCTTCAGCAATCCCACCTCGAACGCCAGCGTTTCGGAAATATTGCGCGAGAGTGAGTCACGGATTTGCTCGACCGCCTCGAGGTTGTGGCAGGCCTGTGGTCCCGTCAATGCGTCAGCGATTCGCCGCGTGGTCCTTGCCTGGTCGGGATGTGCCAATAACTGATCGTCGGCCCCCTCGACGCACAGCAGCAGGTCGCCAAACCAACGATAGATTTCCTCCAACACCTGCTCCCGGGCAGCCCGATATTCGCCCTCGATCCGCGCTTCCATCTGTTCTTCGAGCCGCTCGCGCACCTTGGGCTCCAATTCCTCGTAGCGATCGAGATCGAGTTCGGCTTCCACACGGGCCCGCGTCTCCGTACGAATTTCCTGAAGGAGGGCC
>JBEKUF010000043.1:0-21359 GCA_049515295.1 Verrucomicrobiia bacterium
GCCGCGGCCGATCGGGTAGGCGCGTTGCATCCAGTGGAGCCGATTGACCACCGAGCGATGTTCGATCATGACGCCCTTGGGCCTCCCGGTTGACCCAGATGTGTAGATCACGTAGGCCAGATCGTCGGGCTTATTGACCGGATCGGGATTATGGGAAGGGCCGGTGAAAACGTCCGACTGTTCTAGGTTGACGATCTGCACCTCAGCAGGAGCGCTGGCCATCGTTGGGCGGTGAACCAGCAGGATGCCGACACCGGCATCGGCGAGGACGTAACGGAGCCTGTCCGGCGGATCATCCGGCGACAGAGGCAGGTAAGCAGCCCCTGCCTTCAAAATTCCGAAGATGCCGATAATCGTGGCAAAAGATCGTTCCACCAAAATGCCGACGATATGTCCCGGCCGCACTCCCTTCGCCCTCAAAACGTGTGCCAACTGATTCGCCTTTTCGTTCAATAAAGCGTAGTCGAGCACCGGCGTTCTCCAGAACGGATCGTGATCACACCACACTGCCAACTGACGGGGATGTTGTCGCACCCGCGCCTCGATCAATCCATGGAGTGTGGCCTGGTCGGGAAATCCCCGGTCAGTACGATTAAACGCCGCGAACCGGCTGGCAGCCACTTCGTGCGTTTGATCGATGCGATGTTCTATCATGGCAACCCGCCCGCCGCAGGATTTGGGGCCAGCCCCCCGGAAGCGCTGGCTGAAATGATAGGTTCACCTTCGCACTTCCGATGCCGCAAATGCTGTCTCCGGACGGCATCAGCAACGAAGGTCTTCCCGAGTACCAACTCATGCACCTGCGTCGTGCCTTCGATGATTTCCATGATTTTGGCGCTGCGATAGTAACGCGCCACCGGGGATGACTCATGGCAGCCGGAGGCGCCCTTGATCTGGACGGCGTCCGCAGCGGCTTGAACGGCTGCCCGCGAAGTGAAGTATTTGGCGATAAACGTCCTCGTAAAGCTTTCGGGAAGACCATCATCCTCGGCCCGGCAGGCGCTCCAACAAAGGAGTCCGGCAGCCTCAAGGTTGGAGCCCATCTTCGCGATCAGAGACTGGATCATTCCCAGGTCGCCAACTCTCCGTTCAGCGATCCTCCTTGAGGCGGCGTGGGCGGTGCTTTCCTCAAAGCAGCCGCGAAGCAGTCCCAAGGCCGAGCACGCAGTGCTGATTCTCCCATACTGCAGTCCAATCGGAGCAACATGCGAGAGGGCGAATCCGGGTTTGCCGACGACATTGGCCGCCGGGACTGGCACATCGTTGAAATGGAGGCGGGCGAGTCCGGCGGCGCGAAACCCCATCAAATCTCTGATAGGCTCAATCTCCAGCCCGCAGCTGTTTCTGGGCACGAGACAAGCCAGGGGTTTTTGATTCAGTTTCCCAAATACCAGAAACACGTCGGCGAACTGACCGCAGGTGATCCACTTCTTTTCACCGTTCAGAATCAAAACGTCTTCCCGATCACTGGGCCGATACACAGTGGCCAGTGATTGGATGTCACTGCCAACTTCAGGCTCGGTCAAGGCAAACGCGCCGATTATCTGTCCCCTGGCCAGCGGGGGCAGCCATTGTTCACGTTGCTCACTCGTCCCCCATTTCACGAGTGGCGTAGCGATCATAGATTGAACCGTGACAATACCGGTGATGGCAGAATCACAACGTCCGAGCGCTTCATTCAACAACCCAAAAGTCACCGTGTCCCAGCCCTGTCCGCCATATTTCACCGGAATGCATGCTCCCAGATAACCCGCCCGGCCCAGCCACGAAAGCGCTTCGTTCGGAATCTGCTGTGCCCGATCCCATTCGCCCGCAAAGCGTTCGATCTTGGCCGCTGCGAACTGCTGGAACTCCTCATATTTCGCACTCTGTTCGCGCGTCAGAAGGATTTTCATGGTGTATTTCTCCAACTCTGGACGCGTTGCTTAGACGGGATTGCCGCCTGCCTTTCGCACGACAAACGCAGCGGTTGCGTTGACGGATTTAAAATTCTCAATATCCAGATCGTCCGTTCCGACCTCAAGGCCGAAGTGTCGTTCCACAAAAGTCGTCAACTGCACCGCGAACAGCGAATTGACGATGCCCGATTCAAACAGGTTTTCATCATCTCCCAGGCCTTCGATGTTGATGGAATGGTTGATAAAACTCCTGATGGTTTCCCTCACGTGATTCAGGTCATTTGCAACCATGGTGTAATTTCCAATCTCGAAAAGCTTCAATCCGGATAAACATGGAAACCACGGCCAGTCTTTCGGCCAAGCCAGCCGGCATCCACCATCTTTCTCAAAAGCGGGCAACAGCGGAACTTGGGATCGTGGTAGGCCTCATAAAGAACATCGAGAGAACGCGTCACCGTATCCAGACCGATCAAATCAGCTGTTTCCAAAGGTCCCATTTTATGTCCGAAACACTGCTTGAAGATCGCGTCAATTTGCCCGGCGGTTGCGATGTTGTCCTGCAACACAAAAGCGGCTTCGTTCATGAACAGGTGTGAGATCCGGTTGGAAACAAAACCGGGCAGGTCGCCGACAATAATCGCCTGCTTGTTCAATTGTCGAAACAGTTGTTGAACAACTTCGATCGTCTGGTCAGAGGTGTGGTGGCCGCGGATGACCTCCACGGATGACTTCAAGTGAACCGGATTCATGAGGTGCATCCCGACAACTTGGGCCGGCCGTTTTGTAACGCTGGCAATCCTCGTTATGGAAATGCACGAGGTGTTTGCGCCAAGACATACTGGCGGGGCCGCGACTCGATCAAGCGTCTCATAAACCCTCCTCTTGATATCCCAGTCCTCGGTAACATTTTCAATGATGAATTCGCACGCTGCAACCTGCTCGAGACTGGTGGTAAGGTTGACACGTTTGATCGCCTCGCCGCTCGTCACTTTCGGCAAGTGTTTCGACAGCAGGGGAGCGAATCGCAGGCCCTTGAGAATCTCGACGCGAGCGCGTTCCAGTTTATCCAAAGAAACATCGACGCCAACCACCTGGATGCCGTGAAGCACCAGGTCAATCACGACGCCCGATCCAATGTTCCCCACCCCGATCACTCCTATCGTTTGAAATGTCATGTTTGGGCTTGTTTCCATTTTGCACTGATCACCGTCGCGGTGTAAGTTCGTTAGTCGGCTTCCGATCGTCGTCCGCCAAACTGGATTCGGTTCCTCCGTGTGAATCTACCTCCACCCGGGGTGAAGAAACGCTGTCCAGCGAACGCAGTTCCTGGGAATAGAACCGACTGAACCCTTTGCGGACCAAAGCGACAAAAACAAGGCCTCGCGCATGAAGCAGCAGGCGGTTGATCAACGCCAGCCGCCGATGGAGGGGCATGTGCCTGGCCCTGAAAAATGAACGGTAACAAATCGAAAGCACGTTTGACCCAATCAGGCCACGACGGTCGAGCAGCCGCCTCCAACCGCCCGGATAAAGACGAAGCCGCTCATTGCGGATGAGCGCCAGCGTTCCTTGTAAGAGAAATTCCGCGTCACGCGTAGCATTCCGATCATGTATCCGGTAGGCCACTGTTGGCGGGTGCAGAATCTTGACCATCGGGCTTGCGGTGCCCAGTTTGAAGAGAAGATCGTGGTCGTCGTAGCTGGCGGTGTCGGAAGAATAACATCCCGCATGGAGAACGCTGTCCCTGCGCAAGACAAATATGCTGTTCAGAACCCCAGTCTGAACCGTCTTGCCGAAATAGTCTCTGCACTTGACGCAGTTGACACGTGCGGGATTACCTGAGCCAGGGTTGATTACCTCGCCACCCCGGAACTGAATGTACTGTGCCAGCACGACCGGCGGGCGATCAAAGGCGTCGATGACACCCCGGTACACTTGCAGGGCGTAGGGGAAAAGGATGTCGTCTTGGTCGAAACAAACGAGATAGTCGCCATCCGCTCGATGGATTCCAAGATTGCGGGCCGAAGCCGAACCTGCTTTGGATTGCTGAAAGACGCGGACGCGGCCTGAAAATGCTTCCAGGCGTTCCAGCGTGTTATCAGTGGACGCGTCATCCACGATGATGATCTCGTACTGGGAGTGGGGGAAATCCTGGTTAAGGAGCGAATCAATTGTCTCTCCAATCATTGCGCCCCCGTTCCAGGTCGGAACCACAATGCTAATGAATGGCTTGGGCTTCTTCATGCAGACTTGACCCGTTAGTTATCACGCCGACTGAGGCCTGCTGATGCGCGCCTTCTGACCCGCTGTATTCTTCTCGATCCACGGGCCATGGCTTCGTTCGCTGCCTCGCCCGAGTCCTTTCCTGGATCCAATTTGCCACATAGTAACCGCACGGTCGGGCACTCAAAAAGGCTGGCCAGCGACAGGTTGACGTTCAATTCCCGCCGGATGGCGCTCACCGTTAGGACGGCTTTCAAGGATGTGCCCCCGACATCGAAAAAGTTGTCGTTTACGCCAAGGCACGGATTGCCAAGCGTCTTTCGCCAAATGCCAAGCAACCTGCCCTCCAGCGTAGCGGACAACGCCGCGTTAGCGCTGCCCTTGGGAAAACAACCTTTGCGGGTTCGAACGGTTTCAATGGCCGCGCAAATTCGCCGGGTATCACCCAGATCGACGGCGATGCGTTCGAGTTTTCTGGAAAGTTCCGTTTGACCCGCAACACTTACGCGACGCCGCGCCGGAGCGGCGTTAAACCTATTCTCGACGTCTGGCGGACGGTTGCTTTGAGCTGCACCCGGTTCATACCGCAACCTGACAAGCGTCTCGGCCGGAAATCGGAACACAACTCCGCCTTCTGTCTGGCGTTCAAATCCAGCGCCTAATGGCTGGATAAACTCCCACGCCGGCTGGTTCTTGTCCGTTGGCCGAAAGGGCAGTTCGACCCATGTCTTGCCGTTGGCAATAGCACGGTGGCCCATTTCGGACAGGATCCGGTGTTCAACGCCGCGGCCAAGCACACGGCAGCTTAACAGCAGCGTATCCACCCGGCAAAGATCGTCAGCCAAGCTGTAAAGGAGAACTCCGACCAAACCGTAGTCGCCGAAACGATCACTGACATGCACCGCCAGACACCGGTTTTCCGCTCGCTCCAGATAGTGGATGAGTTCCTTCTCCGAGCGGCGGAGGGTGGTGAAATTGAACTGATTAGTCCGCAGCGTCAGTTGCGAAATCCGGTTGAACAGGCTGGCGTCGGGTTCGGAGATCGAAACCTGAAGTTGCAGCCCGTCAATGAATTCCTTCAGCGAAGGAGCCTGCTCCCGGTACCTTTCCCGCTGCGAGTTCTCCCGGACCATTTGTGTCCGCTGGAGATCCTCGTCTGTGATACGCAGGTGGTCAAATGCCCAGACGTGCTCAAGGAACTGGCCAAACCGGTCTGGTGAGGCAGGAAGCTGCAGTACCAAGACCTCGGGACAATTGGCGCGAACCTCCGCGCACTCGACCGGGCTGTCATCCAGGAAGATGAAGCTGTCAAGCCCGACGTGGAGTTCCCCTGCCAGCGCCCGAAGGTTTGCGGACTTGGGCTCCCAGTTAATCCGCCAGGCGGCAAAATGATCGCGTTTCAAAGCGAGGTCTGCCCGCTGCTCGAACACCGGCCAAACATCCGACTCATTGTTCCGGCTGCAAAGGCACAGTAACATCCCGGCCCGCATCTGTTGGATCATGAACTCTTGGAGGGCGCGAAAGGCCGGCGGCACCGCCACACCAGACGGTTCCTCTTCGCCGCAGACCCCCTGCCAGAGGGTGTTGTCGCAATCGAGAGCGATCACCTTGTATGGCAGACGGCGCAAGCCGGAAAGCACCCGGAACACGCTGCTCCCAATCGCCGCGAATCCTTCGGGTGTATAGGAGATATGACCCAGTTCATGACCGTGGGGATCATGATATTCGGCCGATGGGTAGCGGCGCCGAATCTCCTCTGAGCCAATCGCATGGACGTTGGAAAACTCGCGGACACGTTGGAGCAACCTGTGTTCCATTTCTGGCAGCTTGCGGACGAACCTGGCGTCGCGGTTTGACGACACTTTCGAGGGACACACGCACACAATCACCGGGGTGTTCACGGTTTGTGTAAAGGAATCAAGCACCTGGACGAATTCATCCACGTTGACCTGCAAACCATCGCCCGACGGTGGGGGCAGGCTGTCATTGGCCTCATTCGCTGGGGAAGCGCCGGGTCTGGTCGCATAAACGTTGAAAAGCCCCGAACCGGCGAGCAGCTTTTCTTCCTCAACGGCACATTGGAAGCCCCTTTGCACCAGAATTTCCTCCACCACCGCCAATGCTTGGCGGGTGCGATCGTGCACCTCCACCACGACCTGACCAATTAGTGGCCAATGAACGTCTTCGATTCCACGAAGAATTTCAAGCTCGCACTTCTCTGCGTCCACCTTGAGAAGGTCCACACAAGTCAAGCCATTCTCGCGGATGATGTCGGAAACGGACACCATCCGGCATTCGAACGTTTGCCGAGTGAGTCGTCCCATCATGAGTTGCTGGATGTCTTCGTCCATTGAATCGGCTGCCCCTTCGATCTCGCCGCGCACCATGTTTGTGATGACAGTCTCGATGGCGCGCCGGTCTTCTTCCTCGTCCGGATGGAATCCTGAAAAGACAGAGGACTCTTCATAGAACGTCAGTTGCGCAATGCCCGGGTGGTCAGAAACCCCAGCGTTGAAGGGATGAAGCCGCGGACCCCGGGCCTCGCAATTCGCTTTCAGCGCGCGGTAAGCTATCGGGTTTGGCTCGAAAGCGAAGACCGTCGCCTGCGGCCGGCAGTTTTGGACGAACAGTGAAAAAAGCCCAATGTTCGCCCCGATATCAATGACGGTGGCGTCATTGGGCAGGCGGATGCCATGCCGCAGGTAAGATCGATCCTCGAAAATCTCCCGGTAAAGGTAATCCGTTTCATGACGCTTCAAGTGGGCAACTTCCAGCCCGTTGGGAAGCCTGCATCGTTTGAGACCGCCGGGATCCGTCACCGTCAACCCCTGAGGCCGCTCCGATGCGGGACAGTGGCCACCGGTGCCCCAGTCCTCAAGGTTCAATAGGATCACATTGAACCCATCTGGATTGTGATGGAATTGACTGTTCGGACTCAACAACTGTTGAAACACCTGGTTGTAGTGCGCAAAGCCGACCTGCACGGGGCATCCCATGAAATCACCCCAAAACCTGAGCGAGTCTTCGATCGGCTCGGCAGTAAACGAGGAGGCGATGACGATGTCAGTCCGGGGTGTGCCGATGCTTGCAGCCGGATCGATACGGTCGAAGTGGGTCCATCTGACGCCCTGCAGTTCCAGACAACATGCTCCCGTTTCGTTAAGCACTTCAAGGTCGCCCATCCTGCCGGTCTGGTTTGCGGCATCTTCCGATCGCCGCCGGCCACGGACCCAGATTCCCTCCGCAAAAGCGGCGGGGCCAAATGTAAGTTCTTCAATGCCTTGCAAGATAAACGCCCCCCCGCGTTCGAGAAAGAAGGAGGAGAACAACTGCGTAGCACAATCCAAGCGCACCGGATGAAGGTGAGGCTGGCCGGCCCCGGCAGAGCCGGCGGGAACCACCAGCTTTCCAATCGCCTCCGGACCCGACTGCCAGATGCAGCGCACACCCTGAAATTGCGGTCCGTATTGGTTCCCATTCGCGCGGAGCGTCCTGTAGAACTCATCCTGATTTATGAATGCGGCGGCGTGCTCCGTAAAATCTTTAATGGAACAACCACCAAACCTGTGGGTTTGCGAGGTTGAACATCGGCTTTCGATCTTGAGGCTGGCACAGGCTGGCCGTCGCCCCTCCCCATCCGATGACTTGGTGCCAGCTTCATAAAAAGCATACTCGATGCGCTCCGCGCAACGAGCCACAGCCATCACCTTGATTGTGATATCCTCGTTCGAGAGCATCACCGGATGGTGGAACTCGACATTTCTTATCAGGCCAGCAACCTGCTGCAGCAGGTCAACATGAACACACAAAGCCAGTTCAACGTAAAACGACCCCGGCAGGACGACCAGGTCATGAAAACCGTGATCGGCCAGGTATGGCAGGGACCTTACGCCTACCTTGAATTCCGCCGAGACGCCTGCTACGTCCTTGTTGAAGTTGATCATATGCTGTCGCACAAAGGCAGTATCAATCGGTACTGGAATGGCGCGGGAATCGTCAAGAAGCGGTTGGTCGGGCATTGCCCTCTTTTCTTTAACACTAGCACTGATCGGACCACTCTTTTCGAGCCAGGGTTTGTGTTAGTCCGAGGCTGTTGTTGATGTTGCACCGGGGTTCTGAGTTTGTCCATCCCCGACGGAGGGAGGGCGAGGCCCTACCGCAGACGGGGATGGGGTTAGTTGGGCCGCAAACCGTGCTGGACTTTGATAGCCCAACCGGCTGTGTGGCCGACGTTGGTTGTATGTATGCCGATAGTCTTCGATCACCACCCGGGCTTCTGTCTGCGTCCTACACTGCCAAAAAGTGTCCGGCTCTTTGCGGGCGCTGTAAATCAGGAGCCCGAGCCAAGGTTAGTTTGGCATACAGTGTGCCATCCGGATGCATGAGTTGGTTGTTACAGCGCAAGTCGTTTATTGACAGAGGAATGCGACTGTGAACGAACTTCTTGTTGCTTCGTGCTCTTCAGAGAGACTGTAAGTTATTTTGACAGTCAACTCCGAGAACATCTTGCCTTCATCTCTGGAATCGACCTTCCCGCAAACAGTTACGCATCAACCCGAAATCTGTAAGGTGTTCTGACACCCCCCGCCCGCCTCCCGCCACCGTACGGTCACCCGCGAATGTCTGGCCATCGAGGTGGACACCTCGTTGTCCGGGCAGCGCGTGGCGCGCGTGCTCGACCAGATCAGCCAAAGTCGTGGCCTGCCCGAACGGGTGGTGACCGACAACGGCCCGGAGTTCACCAGTCGGGCGCTGGACCACTGGGCGTATGAGCGCGGCGTGAAGTAGCAGTTCATCGAGCCCGGCAAGCCAGTGCAAAACGCCTATGTGGAGAGTTTCAACGGCAAGATTCGCGACGAATGCCTCAATGAGCACTGGTTCACGGTGCTGGCGGAAGCCCGCACCCTGATCGAACACCGGCGTCAGGACTACAACGAGCAACGCCCGCACAGTTCCCTGGGCAATCGCACGCCGCAGGAGTTCGCGCGGGCAGCGGCCAGCCCCCATGGGGGCTGTGAAGGGATGGAAAGCATTGAACAACCAACCAACCACGAGGTAAAACTACCGTCAGGACTCAACTAGATTGTCCAACCAACGGGGGCAGGTCCCTGCAATCCGCCTTTATTTCGGCTACTATGATTTCGTGAAGTTGCACAGCACCCTACACACTACGCCAGCAATGGCCGCCGGAGTTGTCAATGAGTTGTGGACGGTGGCCGATCTGGTCGAGAAAACGGACTTCTAACGCAGTGAATTACATACAGTCTTTGCAAGATGCCATTCGCAAGGCCTACGGTTGCGAGTCCAAGCACATTGAATCTGACTTTGTGCGGGAGATGTTTCAGGGGACGGCGATTTGGGTTGGGACGGTAGAGGTATTTGATCTAACTGGCCACCCAACGGCGAGGCGCGCCTATGCTTGGGGCCATGCAACACGGGATGCTGGCAAAGAAGTACGCATTGTGACAGTGCTCGGTGTCCCACCCGTGGATTCACCGCGCAAGGCAGTGCAGGTGTCGATTGTGGCCGATGCAAAAGAAAACGAGGTGCAGAAATGAAGCCGATCGGACAAGGTCTATTGATTGTCGGAACCCTGTTGCTCTTTTCACTGTGCTGGTACGTCATATGGATCGAGCCGGACGCGTTCGGAGAAAAACTAGTCGATGTCATTGTCATGCTCGTGGTGGCATTTATGCTGTATGTCGTAATGACTGCGGTGAGGAAAGAATCGCCTTCAAATTAGAACAACGCCGGTACGGCCGACAGCTTGACAGAGGGGCGGAACACAGCCTGCATCCTTCAAGAGAAGCTTCCAAATCTTCCAAAGTGCGATAACGGGTTTTGGGGCGATGGGGTAGGATTGGAGCATGAAGTATAGACAGGCACGAGGTCAATGGGCGAACGACCACTGCGAGACACGAAGGGCACGAAGCACAACGTGAACGGGCGGTGAACGATTCTCGCGAGTGGCAAGGTGGCGACAAGTCGCCACACTCCAAGATGGGAAACAGGCATGACGACCCGGATTTTGCAAACGACGCGGCGCGCCCGGCAGTCGCGCCCGGTCAGATGACGGCGTCGAAGTGCCAGCCGCCTGCCAACGGCAAGCGTCCCTGCGGGGCGCTTGCGCCCAAGAGCAAGGGCCGCAGCGCGCGAAAGGTAGTTTTTGCGAAACGAAGCCAAATCTACGTGGCGTGCAGTTACGCATGATTTGCTTGAGCGACAGACTATTCCAATAGTTTGGTCGGCGTTGCCGTTCCGTTTCGCATTCGCCTTCGGTGAGGCGAGCCGGTATAGTGGCGGGGCGATGGAACGAGCGAAACTTCTTGATTTGGCGGAGCGGGTATTGCGGCTGCCGACGGCGCCGTACCACGAGCATGAGGTACGGGACTTTGTCATCCGCTATTGCTGCGAACTTGGGGTGCGCGTGGAAACCGATCGGGTGGGGAATTTGATTGTGAAGCATCAACGGCCACGGGCGGGGAGGCCTGCGCCACCACGAGGACGGCCGCCATTGGTATTCGTGGCGCACATGGATCATCCGGGTTTCGAGGTGCTGGACAGCAGGCGGGCGGAGTTTCTGGGCGGCGTGCCGAAGGAGATGTTTGCGAAGGGGGGCCGGGTGCGGGTTTACACCTCACAAAACCGTGTGCAACGGCAGCATTCTACCGTGAAGGCCACCATTCGGCGGTTCGACGGGTTGGGATGGCCAAAGCGGAAGATTGTCGAGTTGACGGTGGACGGCGCGGTGCGCAAAGGCGATTTGGGGATGTGGGATGTGCCGGCGTTTCGGGTGTCGGGCGGCCGACTGCAGGCCACGGCGATTGACGACGTGCTCGGGTCGGTCGTGATGTTGGCGACGTTGACGGAAGCCGCGCGGCGGAAGCTGCGAACGAATTTGTGGTGCGTGTTCACACGTGCGGAAGAAGTCGGCTTCCCTGGAGTGATGGCGGTCATTCAATCGAAGAAAATTCCGAAGACCGCACTCGTGGTGTCCATCGAGATGAGCAAGGAGCGTCCATGGGCGCGCATCGGTGACGGCCCGATCGTGCGGGTGGGGGACCGTGCGTCGATTTTCGATCCGGCGGCGTCGGCGTTTCTGTGGCGGGCGGCAGAACGGTGTCGCGCTTGCGAATCAACGTTTCGCGCCCAGCGTTGCCTCATGGATGGCGGGACGTGCGAGGCGACGGCGTTCGTGGGGTTCGGTTATCGGGCGGGCGGGTTATGTCTGCCGCTGGGCAACTACCACAACATCGGCCCGAACCGGCGACCCCGGGCTGAGTACGTGAGCGTGAGCGACCTGCAACAATTGGTGAAACTGACCGTGGCCGCGGCAGCGGAATGGCCGGGGTCCGGCGCGACGAATGAAATGTTGCGATGTCAGGTGGTCTCGATTGCACGAAGCGTGCCGCGGAAATTGACGAGGATATGAGTCGACCAACGATCTGCGTGGTGGTGGGGCTGGTTCTGCTTGCCGCCATGGCGGGCGCGCGCGCGGGCACGGAGCCGACGCCGTCGACGCAGATTCTATCAACGCAAACCGTGGTTCAAGCCGCTACACCGGCCACAATGCTCACACCTGACCAAGCGGCGCAAGGCCAGTTCGATCTTGGGGTGGAGTTGATGCGCGAGCACAAGTTTGCCGGGGCCGCGCAGTCGTTTGAGCGGGCGACCAACGCGCGCACGAATTTCCCCGAGGCGTACAGTAATTGGGGCATTTCGCTCGTGCAGCTTGGCAAACAGGCGTTCAATGAGGCGCAGCAGTTGCAGGATTTTCAGGCAGCGGCGGGAAAATTCAGCAAGGGCGCCGAGCAGAAGCCCGACGTGAAACTCACGTATATCCTGTGGAGCGAAACGCTGTTGCTCATTGGCGATTTGCCCGTGGACTCGCAGACGCGATTGGCATGTTATCAGGGCGCGGTGGAGAAATGCCGCAAGGCGACGGAACTCGCCCCCAACGATTGGGATTCATACAACAAATGGGCGGTGATTCTCTCGACGAAACTCCCCGAGTACGCGGTGAACGACCAGGCGCGGTTCGCACTCTACGAGGAAGCGGCTTCGTTGTACGCGAAAGCCGTTGAGCGCGCGCGGTTTAGCAGCGAAGTCGGTCCTGTGTGCGCCAATTGGGCAAGCGTTTTGGTTCAGGCGGCGCACATTTCGTCGAATCAGGAAGTGAAGGTGAGGCTGTTGCGTCAGTCGCTGGAGAAATTTGACCGGTCGGCGAAAGTGCAGCCCAACGCGGCCGGCACGTACGCCATGTGGGGGAGTGCGTTGATCGACCTGGGCAAGATGAGCCACATGCGCAACGATTTCCGCGACGCTGTGGAGAAGCTTAATGCGAGTCTGGACCTTCGACCCGATGACCCGGGTGCACTGTACAATCTCGCTCGAGTGTACGCGTTGCTGGATCAGCCGGTGTTGGCGGTGGAGAACCTGAAAAAGTGTTTTACTGCTGACCCCGCACATGCATATCGACAATCGGCGTTGCGGGATGCCGACCTCGCCAGGTTGCGCGGGGACACTGATTTCGACGAGCTGATTGGACGGACGGCAGTGCACGGTGTGCCGACGTACAACCCCCGCCTGAGCGACTCGCCGCAATGAATAATGAAAACAATGAGCAAGACATATCCGCTGGCCCTCCCGGCAAAAATTGAGCTTTTTTTGAAGCAACGCAGGCAGCGTGGGGTTCGGCGGGGGTGGTTACCACTTATGGCACTCATTATCAGGTATTTAGCCTATCGTGGGAGCTGTGGATTTTTGAGCTGATGATGAGTGGGTTTTGGAGTGGCGACTGAAATACCACAGTGCGCTTGACAAGGGATAGGATTGGCGGCATGATATGGCCCAATGTGCGTGAGGGTGGGAGACGTTAAGGCGGCAGAAGAGTTGACACTCAAGGCTGGTGCCTCTTCTCAGAACCAGTAACATTCGGTAGCGTGTAACCTCAGGGAAGAAAGGGAAAGTATGAGGGGCTGCGACTGGAGCGGTAAGGCTGTTTCTGTCAGAACCAGAGAGCTCGACGGCTAGGCGTTCGATTACAAATTGTGTCTGGTCCTTGCGAGGGCAGGTGTCTTCTTTTCAGCCACGCCTAGTCGGAAGGCGTAAGTGATTTTGGTCAAGTAGGGACGTTCTCGGGCGAGAGAGCATGCAAACGATTATTCCATTTTGGTATTGTGCACGGACCAAACCGAAGCACGACCACATCGCGGCTGCCAACGTAAGGAAAAATCTTGGTTTGGAGGTGTTTCACCCGCAGCTGCGAATGGAACGGGCAACCAAGCGCGGCGTGGTGCGGGTGGTAGAACCACTTTTCCCTTGCTACATCTTCGTGCGTTGCGTGCTCGAAGAAAGCCTGAACGATATTCAGTACACCGCCGGAGTCAGTTCCCTGGTGCGATTTGGGAATGGGATTCCCACGGTGGCCGATTCGGTGGTCGAGGAGTTGCAGGAATGCTTCGAGTCGTCCGAGCCGATGACGGTACAGGATCACCTTTCGCCAGGATCGGAAGTGGTGATGGCTGATGGCGCCTTCGCGGGCATGAGCGGGGTGGTATTGAGGTTGTTGCCAGCGAGGCGGCGGGTACAGGTCCTGTTGGATTTTTTGGGACGCCCGACGCCGGTGGAGATTGCTCGGACGTCGATTGCGATCGAGAGGGATTGCTTGGCCGAGCGGGTGCCTTTGTTGGCAGCGTCGTATTAGTTGATTTGAGTAGGGTTAGCAAAGCCGCATTTACCTGGGTGGTAGGCGCGGAGAGTGGGACGTGCGGCACAAAAATGAACGTCCGGCTATGTAGGTGGGCCGGGGCGAGGCGAGGTAGTTGGCAGGATAATACAGCAAAGCCAACAAGTGCGGAGCCTTGTCGGAAAAATCAAACTGGAACAGCTTCGTAAGGTGAAAGGGTATCTGGCATTGTTATACCGTCTGTTGCAGGCTGCGGGAGCCTGCACGGAACGGGCATGTTGGTTTATGGGTACCAAGCGCTTGGCACTGGACATCGCGCGTTTCGGGAGTCAGCCACTTCATGCCGTCCCGGCCAACCAACGGGTCTTCTAATCATGCGCATGAAACTCCTGCAACAACAATCTCCGGTTCGGAGATCACCGAGCAGTAATTCGGGGCGAATCCCCCGCTGGAAGCGGGTATTGGATATTGTGTGCATCTTGATCGCGTCGCCGGTTCTGCTCCCGGTCATGGCGGCGATCTCGGTGCTGATCAAACTTGGGTCCAAGGGTCCCATTCTGTTCTACCAAGAGCGGGTTGGCCACCTTGGCCAGCGCTTTTCGTGTTTGAAGTTCCGGACGATGGTGATCGCCGCCGATACCTCCCTTCACGAGGGGCATTGCACTCGATTGATCGAATCTGATCTTCCCATGATCAAGATGGATTCGCAGGGAGACTCGAGGGTTGTTCCGTTTGGGCGGCAACTGCGTGCGACCGGGCTGGATGAATTGCCGCAAATCATCAACGTATTGCGAGGGGAGATGAGTCTGGTTGGGCCGCGTCCCTGCTTGCCGTGCGAGTACGACCGGCACCTCGACTGGCAGAAAGAGCGATACAACTCACTGCCCGGCCTGACAGGTCTTTGGCAGGTGTCCGGGAAGAATACCACCACCTTCAATCAAATGATTGGTTTTGATCTGGAATATGATCGAAACAAATCCGTGTGGTTAGACCTGACCATCATGATGCGGACCATTCCCGCCGTGATCACTCAGGTCTGGGAAATATGGAATAGGAACAATGAGAAGTCATCGGGACGGCCCAAGCTGATTGTGGGCAGTCCTCTCAAACCGGTCAGCCAACCGATCGCTTTTACCAAACGGGTTCCCAGCGGCACCCCCGTGCCGATCGCAGAATCCAGCACCTCTCGGGAGGAATCATGGCGAAAAAAATAAAAATTGGCGTTGTCGGGTGTGGATACTGGGGACCGAATTTGGTTCGTAACTTCCGGTCACTTTCCGACTGTCATTTGAAGATGATGTGTGACATCAACCAGGAACGGTTGGCACACGTTTGTTCCTTGTACCCCGACGTGGCAGGGGAAAAGGATTACCGACACATGCTCAACGGCGCAGGACTCGACGCGGTCGTCGTCGCGACCGCGGTGAGTCTGCATTACCCGATGGCCAAAGCGAGCCTGCTGGCCGGAAAGCATACGCTCATCGAAAAGCCCATGGCGTGCTCTTCGGAACAGTGCGAAGAGTTGATCGATATCGCCAGGAAGAAGGGCCTGATCCTCATGGTGGACCACACGTTCCTGTATTCGCCCGCGGTGCGGAAGATTAAGGAGATCATCGACACCGGGGAAGCCGGGGAAATCCGCTACATTTGCGCCCGCCGGTTGAACCTGGGTCTCTTCCAGCGAGATATTAACGTGGCTTGGGACTTGGCGCCACACGACATCGCCATCATCCTGCACATTCTGCAGGAGCAGCCGGTGAGCATCAATTGCCGCGGCACCGCGCATATCAC
This sequence comes from Verrucomicrobiia bacterium, assembly GCA_049515295.1. Lineage (GTDB taxonomy): Bacteria > Verrucomicrobiota > Verrucomicrobiia > Palsa-1439 > Palsa-1439 > Palsa-1439. Next base: position 15,601 of record JBEKUF010000043.1, read on the forward strand.
GCCGGGCGTTGAAGACGTCACCTCGATGAGCTTGTACTTTGGTAATGAGCGGTCAGCGATCATTCATAGTAGTTGGATCGATCCCCGAAAGATCCGGGAAATGACGATCGTCGGTAGCAAACGCATGATCGTGTATGACGACGTCGCCCAGCAGGAGAAGATTAAGGTGTTTGACACCCGCATAGAAAGTCCGCCGCACTACGACACGTTTGCCGAGTTCCATTACTCCTATCATTACGGCGACATGTATGTCCCCTACGTTAAACAGGAGGAGCCGCTCAAGGTCGAATGCCAGCATTTCATCGAGTGCATTCGTTCGGGCGCGGCACCACTCACCAACGGCGACCGGGGGCTGGAACTCGTCCGGATTCTGGAAGCGGCTTCCCAATCCATCAAGAACAGCGGGGCGCCCGTAGATCTTTCGCATCGGAAGGTCAACGGCAATGGGAAAGGCAACGGGAATGGCCGCAACGACGGCGCCCCGAAGAAGCACGGAGCCGCGTCCCCGTTGGGTCGCATCAAGAAGAAGCCCGCGTCTGCCAGGCGGGTCGCAAACATCCAAGCTAGCTTGCTGTAGGTTTCGTAGACCGGTCATGAGTGGATTACCACCGTCTGCTCAGCTGATTGCGCCGGATGTGAAGCTCGGCAAGGGCGTTCGCATATACGGTTTTGTCAACCTGTATGGCTGCGAGATCGGAGACGACGTAAGAATCGGCTCGTTTGTGGAGATTCAAAAAGGGGTGCGCGTCGGTAACCGTTGCAAGATCTCCAGTCACACGTTCGTCTGTGAAGGCGTCACGTTGGAAGACGAGGTGTTCGTCGGGCACAACGTGACGTTCATCAATGACCGCTATCCCCGGGCGACCACCGGGGATGGGACCTTGCAGACGGAAGCGGACTGGGTGTGCCTTCCAACCGTGGTGAAACGGGGCGCCTCCATCGGATCCGGGGCGACCTTGCTCTGTGGAATTACCATTGGGGAACGCGCGATCGTAGGTGCGGGCAGCGTCGTCACCAAGGATGTACCACCTGGCGCGGTGGTCGCCGGCAATCCGGCACGGGTTATGCCGTCCAATGCGAAAAGGGTAACCTATGCGGGTACCATTCCTTGATTTGAGCGCCCATCACCACGCCATTCAGGACGAGATTCTGGCTGCCATTCGGGAGGTAAACTCCCACCTGTCGCTTGCCAAAACCGCGCATGCATGTGCTGTCTGAGTGTGCGGCGGTCGCCCGCGAAATGCATTCACCAGCGGAGACATGCCCGAACGGCGGTCTTGTGCAGTTGGTGAATCCTCTCGAAGATTCCCGCTGGGATGACGGGCTGGTGGGCGGCCCCCATTCATCGTTTTTCCACAGTTCTGCTTGGGCCAGAGTTCTGCACGACGCATATGGCTACACCCCCGTGTATTTTGTCGTCCGTGATGCCGGACGTCTCCAGTGCCTGCTACCAATCATGGAGGTTGACAGTTGGCTTACGGGAAGACGCGGGATATCGCTTCCCTTCACAGACGATTGTGACCCCTTGTGTACGGACCCCGCAGCGTTCCATGGCCTCTTTGAAGAAGCCATGCGCCACGCTGAGGCCCGGGACTGGAAATACGTGGAATGCCGTGGCGCGAAAACGCTGTGGCAGGGCGCAACGGCTTCGACCTGCTACTACGGCCACCGACTCGGCCTTGTCGATAACGAGGATGTCCTGTTCGCGAAAGTCGATGGCGCAGTACGTCGCGCGATCCGGAAAGCTCACAAGAACGGGGTCACCGTGGAAATATCGCAGGATCTGGACGCCGTACGCGCGTTCTATGGCTTGCAATGCAAGACACGAAAGAAACATGGGCTTCCGCCCCAGCCGTTTCGTTTCTTCCAGAACATCCACCAGCACATCCTGTCCCGTGATCGGGGTTTTGTCGTGTTGGCCCGGAACGGGCGGACGGCCGTGGCCGGCGCCGTGTTCTTCCATATGGGGAAACGGGCGATCTTTAAATTCGGCGCGTCCGATGCTCGATTTCAGCACTTGCGGGCCAACAATCTGGTGATGTGGGAAGCGATCCGCTGGTATGCAACGCACGGGTTTGACGAGCTGGATTTTGGCCGCACCTCGCTGGACAACGAGGGCTTGCGGAGTTTCAAGTTGGGGTGGGGCACCCGGGAGCGCCGCATCGAATATGTGCGGTATGACCGTCGGAGCGGCGGTTTTGTGACGGTGAAAGATGGAGCATTCGGTTGGCATAACCGCGTGTTCCGGGTACTCCCCGGTCCGGTCTCGCGGTGCATTGGCGCCGGGCTTTACAGACACATGGCTTAGGCGCTATGGTAGGAGAGGTGACGGGAATGAATGATCGACAGACAATGAACCAACGGTCAGGGTTGACCCTTGACGACGTGTATTACGTGCTCTTCAAGCACAAGTGGAAAATCATCTGCTGTTCTGCCGCGGGTTTGTTGGGGGCGATCGCGTTCGTGACGCTTCGACCGCCGCTGTATGAATCGGAGGCCAAGCTGTTCATCCGCTACGTGCTCGATAGCAAGTCTCCCTCGCCAACACCGGACGACTCGAGAGTGATCTCATCCTATGACGGGATGAACGTCATCAACTCGGAAATCGAAATTCTGAATAGTCTGGACCTGGCGGAGCAGGTCGTGGATACGATCGGGCCGGATAAGATCCTTGCCAAAGCCGGTGGAGGTAAGGATCGTATTAAGGCCGCCAGCGTTGTCCGCAAAGGGTTGGTGGTCGAGGTGCCCAACAAGAGCAACGTGATGCGAATTCTCTTTCAGCATCCGGATCCCGACATTGTGCAACCTGTGTTGACGGGGTTGATCGACAGCTACTTAAAGAAGCACGGGGAAATTCACCAGGCGTTTGGCGTGGTGGACGATTTCCTGTCGCAGGAGACGGACCAGTTGCGCGCCCAGTTGGCCCAGACAGAGGAGGAACTTCGACAGGCGCGAAACAAGGCCGGGGTGATCTCTCTCGAAGACAGCAAGAAGGACTACACCGACCAGATTGCCAAGATACGTCAGGAGATTTTTGATGCCGAGGCCGAGTTGGCCGAACACCAGGCAATTTTGAAGGCGATCGCGCCCGCGGTGCCCGGCAGCGCGGAAGCGACTAACACCGAGCCCGTCGCGGCCTCGCTGCCCGTCGACGAATACAAGAGCGTCTCGACGCGCGTCGATGAGTTGTGGAAGAGACAACAGGAGTTGGCGGCCCAATTCACCGATGAAAACACGCTCGTCAAAGGCATACGCGAGCAGATCGCCGAGGCGGAAAAGTGCAAGAGGACGCTGGAAGAAAAATATCCCGCGTTGGCACGGCTCGGCGTCTCTGTATCGAACCCGCGCGCCCAGCGCGACGGAAATTCAGTCGACGTCGGGACGGAAACAACCCAGGTATTGGCCATCCAGACAAAGATCAAGGTTCTGACCGGGCAGCTCGACCAGATTCGCAAGGAGGCGGGCAACATGGACCAGATGGACGCGACCATCTCGGAGCTGCAACGCAAGAAAAAGCTCAACGAAGCCAACTATCAATACTTCTCCTCAAGTTTGGAACAGGCCCGCATCGACGAAGCGGTGAATCATGGAAAGCTCTCCAACATCAGCAAGATTCAAGCGCCTTCCCCTCCGTTCCGCGCGCGCGGCTCGCCCAAGCAAATCGCGATGATCCTCGCCGGTGGCGTGGTCCTGGGTTTGGGATGGACACTTCTGGTCGAGCTGTGCCTCGATCGCTCGGTGAAACGGCCGATTGACGTGCAGACGAAACTGCGATTGCCGCTGTTCCTGACCATTCCCGACGTCAACAGGAACGGATACCGGCGGCTCGCCAAAGTGGACAAGGACAAGTTGCGCGCGCTGAAGCCGGCCGACAGCGGTGCGCCGCCCGCACCCGCCATCGGCGGCCCATCCCCGCACAACAGAAGTGACGGGATTGAGACGTGGAGTCCGAACCTGCCGTTACTTCCATTCTACGAAGCGCTGCGGGACCGGTTGGTCATGTATTTCGAGGTGCGCGGCATCGCGCACAAGCCCAAGCTCATTGCCGTCACGAGTGCCAACCATGGCGCGGGTGTCACCACCACGGCTGCTGGCTTGGCAGCCACCCTCTCGGAGACCGGGGACGGCAACGTCCTGCTGGTGGACATGAACCAGGAGCAGGGAGCGGCCCAACAGTTCTGCCAGGGACGGCCCGTGGCCAAGCTGGAGGAAGCATTGTACCAGAAGGACAGCGCCCTGGTGCAGGACAAGTTGTATGTCGTGACCGAGACCGAGGTGGCGAACGGCAGCAAGCTGCCCCGTATTCTACCAAAGCGGTTCACGAACCTGGTGCCGAAGCTCAAGGCTAGCGATTACGACTACATTATTTTCGACATGCCGGCGATTACGCAGACAAGCGTGACACCGCGCCTGGCCGGATTCATGGACATGGTGTTGCTCGTCATCGAGTCCGAGAAGACGGATCGCCAACTCGTTCAACAGAGTTGCGCGTTGCTCGCGGAATCGAAAGTCAACGTCGCCGCGGTTTTGAACAAGACCCGCACCTACGTGCCGCCGCGACTGCACCGGGAATTCCTGAGCGACTCCTGAGGACGTGGTCGCTTGCGCCGCCGTGTCCATCGGGTCGGAGGGGTTCCGATAGAGCGCATTGTGAAGACGTTCACCGAATTCCGGTTGGCCAACCGCCAATGCTGAAGAACCGCATTTACTACCAGGTAAAGCCCTATCTCCCGTGGCGTTTCCGGATGGGGCTGCGCCGGATCATTTCCCGGCAAACGTTGCGGGCCAACAAGGAAGTGTGGCCCATCAACCCCACCGCAGCCCAACCACCGAAGAACTGGCCCGGCTGGCCGGACGGGAAGAAATTCGCCCTGGTACTCACGCACGACCTGGAAGGCCCCCGGGGGATCGGCAACATCCACCGGTTGGTGGCGCTCGAGATGAAACTCGGGTTCCGGTCGTCGTTCAATTTTATTCCGGAAGGCGAATTCAGTATTCCTCGGGAAATGCGCGCCGAACTGGTTCGGAAGGGTTTTGAGGTGGGGGTACATGATCTTCAGCACGACGGGAAACTGTTTCGGGATCGTGCGGATTTTGCCCGGAAGGCCAAACGCATCAACTCCTACCTGAGCGAGTGGGGCTCCAGCGGATTCCGCTCGGCGTTCATGCACCACAATCTCGATTGGGTCCACGACCTGGAAATCCTGTATGATTCGTCCACGTTCGATACCGACCCGTTTGAACCACAGCCTGATGGCGTCAACACGATCTTTCCGTTCTGGGTGCCGGGGGCGACGGGACGAGGATATGTGGAGTTGCCATACACCTTGCCCCAGGACTCCACGCTGTTCCTGTTGCTGAAGGAATCGTCACCCGAGATCTGGAAGAGGAAACTCGATTGGATCGTCGAGTGCGGTGGCATGGCGCTGGTGAACGTGCACCCGGATTATATCAATTTCGACAAGGCCACCGACGGCGCCGCACGCTTTCCGTACACGCATTATATGGAGTTCCTGGAATACGTCCAGGAGAAGTACGCGAATCTCTACTGGCATGCGCTGCCACGCGACGTGGCGAAATTCTGCGAGGTTCTCCGACCCGAGAGACGGATGGCGTCCAGCCGTCGGGTGTGCATGCTCACCCACTCGATTTATGAGAGTGACCACCGCGTGATGCGCTATGCGGAGGGGTTGGCGGGGCGGGGTGATGAGGTCGACGTGTTGTGCGTGAAGCGGGACCCTAACCAACCGTACACCGAG
>JBEKUF010000044.1:0-21281 GCA_049515295.1 Verrucomicrobiia bacterium
GAGGTTGGAATCGCAGTCAATCCCGTTGAAATACCAACGCTGGAGTTCGGTCGCCTGACCGTCGTACGACGAATAATATTCGTCATTGGGCAGGTCGTTGATGTAGTGGAGGACGTTCGGCTCGGCGAAATCGACTTCCTGGAGCTTGGCGAGTTGCCCGGCGGCGTCGGGCACGGACAACCCGCCCGACAGAACCACGAGATACTCGCCATGCCGGACGTCCAGCGTCCGCAGAATCCGCCCGCCCAGATCGTCAACGATCTCATCCTGGCGATGATGCGGCACGCCGCCGCGGAATCGCACGATCAACTGCCCCGGCACGTAGTTGGGTCGGCCGGTATCGTCCTGCGGCGGTATGTCGCGGGCCGAGGCGAAGACCACCGGTTTGTCGCCGGGCGAGTTGCCCGTGTCCTGGGCGGCGTTTCCGTCGGCCAGTTCACGACGCAGTTGCAGGTTGGAATCGCGGTCGGACGGTTGGCTGGCATCGCCCATCAGAGCGTGTTGCAGCCCCGCCAACGTCCACAGGGACTGCGACCGGCTTCGCGGCACGCTTTGGCCGAACCCGCGCCCCAGAAACAACACCAGCAGGAGCGCGATGATCGAGCCGCCGTAGACGATGATTCGGCGGATTACGAACGGATGGTAGAGAAATCCCATTGTCGCCCTGGTGCCCTGCGGCCCGTTATGAACGGCTCGAGCCGCCGGTCCGCCGCAGGCAATGCAAGGCCCGGTTGTTCACGCTTGGGTGCATTGCTCGCCTGAAATAGCAGCAAATATGCCCATGGCCGGTGATACAAAACGGCTGGCGTCAGCTTTTGCTGTTGACCGATGTGGCGGGCTTCTTTACAGTTTGCCTTCGAGAGGTTTTTGGCTCGTCGGAATTATGAAGCGCTTCCGCAGATGGCACACATGCGCAAACAAATGGTAATATTGACTTTTTCAGTGTCAGTCGCGTTTCTGATACCGGCGGTTCTCAGTTTTGCCCAAGAACCGCAGGCGTCAGGTCCTCCGCCGTTCCGGATCAAAGCGGTCCGGCAACAACTGGTCAGTCCGCCCGATTACCGGTCGATTGTCACGGACACGGGCGGCCGCGCCGTGAGCTTCGGCCAGAACTGGCTGCGAATTGAGACAGAATTCGAAAGCTTGCCCGATTGGGCCGACGACGTTCGATTGAAGTATTACGTACTGCTGGGCCGGGGCGAAAACGCGCACATCCTGGTCGGCGATATGACCTACATCAACGTGGCCAAGGGCGCCCAGCACCATTCGGCCATGTTCGTGCATCCCAACACCCTCCAACGCTATGGCAATGGACAGGTCGAGGCTGTCGCGGTGCAGTTGCTCTACAAGGGACAGCTGATCGACCAGAGCAGTTATCCTCCCTCCAACGACCGCTGGTGGGAACGGGGCATGCCGACCGCCGGCCTTGTGCTGGCGCCCCGCGACACGCCGTGGTCCATAATGGCTTTCGACCGATATGAGTCACCCAAACCAGCGCCATAACCACAACCGAACCGTGAACCACTCATGTTAGGCTCCGAGCGAATTCTGGCGCTGGACATCGGCGCTTCCACCATCAAGGCGGGAGAATTTCTGGCCGCCAAGGGCCAGGGATTGCGGCTGACGAATTTCAACTATGCCGAACTCGGCATTGATCCCGAACACGAAGAGAACCGCAAGGCGCTCATCGTTTCCACCGTACGCAATGTCGTACGCGAGAGAAACATCAAGGCCAGGAATGTCGTGTTCAGCGTCTCCGGCCAATCCGTGTTCACTCGGTTCGTCAAGTTACCGCCGGTCGATGAATCCAAGGTCGCGCAGATCATCCAGTATGAGGCCCAGCAAAATGTCCCCTTCCCGATCGATGAAGTCATCTGGGATTATCAATTGCTCGGCAGCAACCCGCAAGGGGAGCTGGAGGTCGTGCTGCTGGCGATCAAGAGCGACATCATCGAAGAACTGACCGAAGGCGTGGAGTCCTGCGGCTTGCGTGTCGACGTGGTGGATGTGGCCCCGATGGCGTTGTACAACTCGGTCCGCTACAACTACGGCGACATGGAAGGATGCACCATGGTCGTCGATCTCGGGGCGCGCACAACCAACCTTCTGTTTCTGGAACAGAACCGCGTGTTCTCGCGCTCGATCCCCATTGCCGGCAATGCGATCACACAAAGCATCGCCTCGGAGTTCACGGTGCCGTTCCTGGAAGCCGAGCACATGAAAAAGACCCACGGCTTCGTGGCGCTGGGCGGAGCCTACGAGGAGCCCGAAAACGAAACCCAGGCCCGCGTCAGCAAGATCATCCGCAACGTGATGACCCGTCTGCACGCCGAGATTGCCCGTTCCGTCAATTTCTACAAGGGGCAACAAGGGGGCAACCTTCCCGCGCGCGTACTCCTCTCGGGAGGCACTTCGATCATCCCCTACACCGATCGTTTCTTTAAGGAGAAGTTCCAAACGGACATCGAGTACTTCAATCCCTTCCGCAACGTGGAGATCGACTCGCAAGTAGCGCGGGAAGAACTCGCCCGCTGCGCGCACTTCTTTGGGGAAGTGGTTGGCCTCGGCCTGCGCAAGCACACCGAATGCCCCATCGAGGTCAACCTTCTTCCGAAATCGGCGCGTCGGCGCGAACAGATGCAGCAACAACGGCCCTATCTGGCTGGCGCGGCCGCTTGTGCGCTGCTGATACTGCTCTGCTGGCTCGGATACACACACAAGACGGTTGGTCTGAAGACCGCTCAACTCCAGGAATTGTCCGACAAGGTCAACAAATTGAACGAACTCAGCCAGCGCCTCAGCCGCGAACAAAACCGGCTCTCGGAACTCCAGGGCAAAGCCAGCCAGATCGTCTCGCTCGTCGACCAGCGGTCGCTCTGGCCGGAGCTGCTCCAGGATTTGTCTGCGAGGCTTGGCTCGAATATTTGGATTGTTTCCTTCACCCCCGATTCAGGAGTCCCCAACGCCGCCGCAGCGCCTGCCGCAGTCGCGCGTCCGCGGGTGCTTGCTCATTCAGACCGCGTGGACGACCGCGTGGCAGAACGCCTGCAAGAAGACAACACTCCGCCTCCGACGGCCAGTTCCGCTCCCGCCGCGGGCAGGCCCGGCAAGAACATTACGGAAATTCGTGTCGAAGGCGCGGGCATTCACTCGGCAGACAATCCCGAGCAGGATATCCAGTTGGTCGATGACTTTGCCAAGAACCTGCGCAGCTCATCCTTCTACGACAAAACAGGTGTTGTGATTGATGTACCTCCGAACCCGACTTTGCAAGGGAAGACCTTCACATTCACCATCCGCGCGAAATTGCTGAAACCAATTTCCATGTAACTAATTATGAATCTCAAGTGGGTGAAACAGCATGCGCTAACGGCGGGGTTCGTGGCCGCCTTCGTCGTCGTCCTCGGGGTGTTGATCTGGCTGCAACAGACGGCTGCGTCCAAGCGTGCCGAAGTCGATGCCGCCCTGCAGGAACAACAGTCGCAACTCGAACATTTACTCCAACAGAAAGTCGCGCCCTCGCGCGAGAATATTGACGTTACCAAGCAGGACCGGGAGCAGCTTGACCAACTGTACGGGCGGCTGTTGGGAACGGTGAGCCACAACATTGAAGTCCCCGCCGACCTGCGTCCTGTCGGCTTCCTCCAGTTCATGGCCTCGTCCTTTTCCCGTCTTCACCAAGCGGCCGAGGCGGCTGGTATCAAACTTCAGGACGGTTTCGCGTTTGGGTTTGGCCGCTACGCGGGGCCTCCCCCGACGCTCCCCGCCAAGAATCTTTCCCCGGATGACACAAAGCGGATCCTGACCCTGCTGGTCAAACAACTGACCGCGATCGATCACATTAGCATGCTACTGATCTCCAACCATGTGGCAGAAATCAATCAGATACGCCGCGCGGATGTCGAGCCGGGCGCCGGCGGAACGCTGGGGGCCGAATCGCTGGAGACCGCGATTAAGATCGACCCCAATGCCCTGTACCAGGTTCTTCCCTTTGAGTTCGAGTTCAAGTGTTCCGGGGACGCATTGCGTGCCTTTCTCAACAGCCTCACCAAGGCGGATTTGTTCTTTGCCGTGCGTCGCGTGCAAGTCACCGGTGAAACCCCCACAACGGAGAAGACTCCCACGGGGCCGGGAGCCGCTACGGTGGCGGCGGTCACTCCAACGGTGCTGAAACCCACGCTGTTGACGGTGACCGTGCGCATTGACCAGATCGAGTTCCCGCCCCCACAACCCGCCAAGAAGGAGGCGGGAAAGCCGGGCGCCTGATGGACGCGGCCACGGCACGAGCGAAAAGAACAACATGGATTTCCTGAAGAGACACTACGAGAAGTTTCTGCTGGCGGTGGCACTGGTGGCGCTCATCGTTTCCGCAATTTACCTGGCGATCCGAGTCAGTGAACTCAGCAGCGAGGGGCCGACAACAAGGGCCGCGACCCACGTCGCCCCCACCCCGCACGTGGACCTGACGACATACTCGAATGCCATCACATCATTGGCCGAACCGCCGATGTGGACGAATGTGGCGGTCGATCCGTTCACTCCAATCCAACTACGAGACTTCGCGGACCGCGGCCCGTTGACGAACCTCACCAGCGCGCCGGAGCCCGTTGTTCTTCTCAGCGTGGTGCGCAAACCGTTCAAGCTCCTGTTCATGGCGTATTCGTACGATGCGACCACGGGCGGGTACAATTTCCAGATCAATTTCCAGTTCCGCGCGCGGACATTCTTCATTCCTGCGATCGGCGATGTCATCAAGGACCATTACGAAGACACCGGATATCGCATTGCCAAATTCGAAAGGAAATCCGTCGTCGTCGACGATCCAACCCTCCACGTCCCACGGGACAAGGACGTTTCGGAACTCACGGTGCAGCATGACGAGGGCAACCCCGTCGTGTTGGCCCTCGGCAAGGAGGGCGTAGATCAGGAACCCGTGGCCCAAGTGCATTGCAGCGCGGACGGACATACGGGCGAATATCGACGAGGACAATTACTGACGTGCAAAGGCGCCACGTACAAAGTGATTGACATTGACAGCAATCTGAAACAGATGATAATTATTGACACGAAAACACAGGAGCAGCACACCATCAAGTCCCAGCAGTAGTTTGACTTGCGAATGTGCTTCAAACTGGCTGATTTATCTGCGCGACGGGGGGATGTGCGCGGCGCCTCTGGCGAGTCGTGAACGGAACGGAGAATCGTCATATGACAAGAATGGTATTGGTATTGCTCACCACTAGCGTCTGCCTCCTGGCGCCTATGAACCTGCGGGCTGCGCCCACCGACGCTTCGTCCTCTGGCTCTTCGACTGCCGGACAGGCGGCCCGCGAAGAACTCGTTCGTCGCCAGGAAGCCCAGTTGGCAGCCGAAAAACTGCTGGCGCAGGGCGAAAAACTCCTGTACGCCGCCAAGTACTCCGAAGCCATCGCCAAGCTCGAAGAAGCCATCAAGCTGCTTCCCCGCGCCCCCGTGACCGATGTGGATTACAATCGGGCGTTGCACGGCCTGACGGATTCCTACACCCGCCTCGCCGACGCAGCGCTGCACAGTGGCGACACCGATAAGGCCCGTGCTCTCGCCGGGAAAGCACTGCAGTATTATCCGGACAACCAGACGGCGAAGGACATCCTCACCAGGGTCAAACAGGCCGAATCGGCGAAGACCGCGACAAATCCCACCGGCACCCGATTGGATGAAACTCCTGCTTTTGTGGCCAAGAAGGACGACATCAAAAAACTGTTCCGCGAAGGCAAGATTCTCATGAACTCCGGCCAGTACGATGAGGCGGAGAGCCGTTTTCAACAAATCCTGATCCTGGACCCGTACAATGCAGACGCGAATGCTCTGCTCAAGGCCCTGAACAAGCAACGCACCGAATACGCCCAAGGCTCGCAAGACGCAACGCGGTCGCATCGTCTCTGGGAAGTATCGGACCGATGGACGCCCCCAATTAGCAGCGAAGTTCAGCCCCCCAAGTCCGAAGAACTCGTTGGTCCGGTCGCCCGCGATGCCGCCCGCCAACAGAGCATCGTCAAAAAACTCAATGACATTGTGATACCCGAAGTCAACTATCGGGAGGCGGTGGTCAGCGATGTCATTACCTTCCTGAGCGACGAAAGCCGCACGCTTGACCCGGAGAAAGTGGGCGTCAATATCGTCTTGAGTAGTGAGATCGCGAGCCCGTCGCCCAAGACAGCCACAACTCCTGCCGCCCCTCCGACGGCGCCCGGCCCCGAAGCCACCCCAACAGCGCCTCCGACAGCGGAGGCGGGCGCAGAGTCGTTGGGGCAAAAGATCACCCTGTCGTTGCGTAAGGTCCCGTTGATTGAGGCGTTGAAATATGTGACGACGCTCGCCCACCTGAAATACCGTATCGAGCCCAGCGCGGTCATCATCCTGCCAATCGATGCACCCGAAGGCGAAATGGTCACACGTTCCTATCCGATCACTCCCGGTGTGTTTAGGACCGTCGGCGGAGCGGCAATCGGGACCGCCAATGCCACCCCCTCTGGCACTGTCGGATCGTACCGCGCAATCGGTGAGGCTTCCGCCGCAGGCGCCGCCAACGTCCAAACCAATGATGTCCAGGGCATCTTCAAAGGTGCAGGCGTTCCCTTCCCACCGGGGTCCAGCCTCGTGTTTAACGCTCGAACCAGCACCATTATCATCCGGAACACGCCAGAAAACCTCGAGATCTTTGAGCGGGTGCTATCCGCCTACAACTTCATACCGTCGCAAATTGAGATTGAGGCCAGGTTTGTGCAAATCTCTCAAAACGACCTGGATGAACTCGGTTTTGATTGGCAAATGGGTACCAAAACAATGGGAAGCTTTGACGTCACTGGTGGCGGCGGCGCCGAAGCATTCCCCCCCGGTAGCGGGGCGTCCTCTTCCGCATCCTACGACATCACCTCTGGTCTGCAGGGCGTTTCCGCGATTCAAGGAAATGCCATCGAGTCCCTGCTGGCAGCCGGAGGCCTGGCCAGTGGCGGCGCAGGCACAGTGTCCTCGCCAAACACCGCGATCGGAACCATTCGCGGTATTCTGACGAATCCACAGTTTCAGGTCGTCATCAACGCACTGGCCCAAAAGCAAAGCGCGGACACACTCTCCGCGCCCAAGGTCACCACCGTGAGCGGCCAGCAGGCGCAGATTCGCTCCGTCCAGGAGTTCATTTACCCAACCTCGTGGGCGCAACCCACGGCGACCTCCTCCGGTGGCGGCGTGACCGGCGGCGGCGCAGTTGCTGTTACCCCGTCGATTCCCAGCTCGTTCCAGACGCGCGAAGTCGGTGTTCTTCTCAATGTGACACCAGAGGTTGGCGCAGACGGCTATACGATCAACCTGATTCTCGCGCCCGAAGTATCGCAGTTTCTCGGGTTCATCAATTACGGCAGCCCCATCGGCTTGTCGTCTGGCAGCGGGAATGTCGTCACCACCTTCAACAACATCGAAGAGCCCCTCTTCTCCAGCGAAAACCTCACGACCAGTGTGGTCATTTGGGACGGGCAAACCGTGGTTCTTGGCGGATTGATTACCGAGCAACTGACCAAAATCGATGACAAGGTGCCATTTCTCGGCGACCTGCCCTTGGTCGGTCGGCTGTTCCAATCCAAGGTCACACAACGCTCCAAACTCAACCTGCTGGTCTTCGTCACCGCCCGCCTGATCGATCCGGCCGGCAATCCCGTTCATCGATTCCCCGTGGCGACCACCGCGCGGTTCTAAACACGCTCGTTCCCGAGGTAGTGCGTCAGTTTGAATCCGGCGCGGCTTGCCAGTCAATGGCGGGTGTGCCATGATGCGGGTATACCTATGGCGACGTATGGACTTGGGTTGCGGTTTGCGCCGACACGAAACTTGTTCCTTGCTGGCTGGTCAGCAGCCGGGATGCGGGTGCGGCCTATCACTTTATGCACGATCTAAAGAGCTGTCTGGTTAATCGTGTTCAACTCACGACCGATGGACACAAGGGTATCTGTCAGCCGTCGGGGATGCTTTCGGCTCCGAAATTGACTATTCAATACTGGTCAAGATGTATGGTAATCCAACGGGCGTTGAACACCATTACAGCCCGCCAGTGCGCACCGGATGCACGACACTGGTTGTCGCGGTCCATCCAGACCCACGGCATGTATCGACCAGCTTTGTGGAGCGCCAGAACCTCACAATGCGAATGCAGATGCGCCGCTTTACCCGGCTGACCAACGCTTTCTCAAAGAAAGTCACGAATCTTGAGCACGCGGTTGCCCTGCATTACATGCACTACAATTTCTGCCGCGTCCATCGGTCTTTGCGCGTGACGCCAGCAATGGAAGCTGGCGTTGCCGCGCATGTTTGGAGTATAGAGGAAGTGATCGCCCCACTTTCCTAAGCAAAGGTAAATACAAGCGGCGTAAAACAGCCAAAGTAACCCAAGCGCCACCAGAGCGCCCAGAAGCGGTGTGCAATACACAAAGCCAATCCCTGTAACATCCTCAACACGGGTGAGATGGTATCGACGTGCGCCAAAGTGGTACTGGAGTGGCGTTGTCGAATACGGTCTAATCCTCGGTATTCTCCTTGCCGTCTTTTACTATTATACGCTTATGCCCAGGATGTCTGTGACCGCCAATGCTCCGTTGAATCCGTCTGACCCGTTTACGGCAACGTTCCTTGTGAGAAACGAAAGCGCCTTGCCTGTACACCGCCTCCAGATATTCGGACGCATAGAGAAGGAGTGGTCAGCCGATGGCGGTTTCATGGGAAAATTCTCTATTGTGTCGCATCCAGAAATTGAGGTCATGCTGCCGGGCGAAACCGCTACCGCAACTGTTCCGTTGACGAGCATGCCCTTTAAGCCATCGGCCCCAATCGTTAGTGCGCACATAGCTGTCTGGATGAAATATCGCCCCTCTTTCGTGTTTTGGAACCGAATCGAATCATTTGCGTTCACAACGGGCGTGGGGCCGAATGGTAGTCTCATTTGGTATCCTGCCGCTCAATCTGAACAGAATCCCTCTCATCCATAGCGAATCCTCTAATTTGTTTCAAACTGACGCACTGCCGTTCCCGACATTGGATTGTCTTGCTTCTGTCAGCGTGATAGGCTCGTGTGGTTATGGCTGCTACCGTACTCCTCTACGACGCGTACTCCCTGATCTACCGTGCGTTTTACGCCATTCGATCTCTTTCGGGTCCGGACGGCCAACCGGTGAACGCCATCTACGGACTGGCCAAAATGCTCCAAAAGATGATCGTAGACCACATTCCTTCGCATCACGCAGCCGCATTCGACCTCGGCGCGCCCCATAAACGCCTGACCCTGCTGCCCTCGTACAAGTCACAGCGACCGCCCACGCCGCCGGATCTGGACCGCCAGCTTCCTGTCATCCGGGAGATGCTGGACGCAATGCAAGTTCCGATCGTTGAGGTCGAGGGTGAGGAAGCCGACGACATCATCGCCACCCTGGCCTTCGGCGCGGCTGGCGCTGATCACCATGTCCTGATTGCCAGTAACGACAAGGATTTCATGCAAATTGTGGGCCCCCACATCAGCCTTCTTCGCCCGGATGGCAAGGAAAGCATCCTCGTCGATTCCGCGGCAGTTCGGAAGCGGTTCGGCGTCTCGCCGGAGCAAATTGTCGATTTTCTCAGCCTGCAGGGTGACACCGCGGACAATATTCCGGGCGCGCCGGGCGTCGGCGAAAAGACCGCGGCTCAACTATTGCAGAGCTATGGCACGCTGGACAACCTGCTGGCGCACGCCTCCGAGATCGCGAAACCAAAACTGCGCGACAGTCTCGTCGCCTCGGCGGAAAGAGTTCAGACAAACCGGCAACTCATCAGACTCCGGACAGATCTTCCTCTCTCCGTGGGTCTGGAAAGCCTGAAAGTCCAGGCCCCCGACGCGACCGCGCTGGCCGCGATCTACCGTCGTTGTGGTTTCAAATCTTTGTTGGCGCGGTTGGAGAATCCCCCCCCAGCGATCGAACCGGATCTGTTTGCCGGAAAATAAAGCGGCGGTCCGCTGTTCACCGGACCGCCGCCGCGGGCTCAAATCCCCCCTCGAAAATCGCTAACCGCTCAACGTAGAGATGACGTTAATCAGCGGCAGAAACATCGCGATGACAATGGTTCCTACGATGAGTGCCAGGACAACAATCATGATGGGCTCCAGCAATGACGTAATGGCCCCCACAGCGTTGTCGACTTCGTCATCGAAGACATCCGCCACCTTCATCAACATGTCCGGCAGCGCACCGGTTTCCTCGCCGACGTCCACCATGCTAACGACCATCGCCGGGAATACACCGGAGGCTTCCAGCGGCTGGACGATACGTTCTCCTTCCTTCACCGAATCGTGAATTTGGGAGACCGCCCTGGCAATTACCGCGTTACCCGAGGTGTCACGCACGATATTCAGGGCCTGCAAAATGGGGACGCCGCTGGAAATCAGGGTGCCGAGCGTGCGCGTGAACCGCGCGATACTCACCTTCCGGATCAATTGCCCGAAAATCGGCGCGTTCAATTTGAGTTTGTCGATGTAAAAGCGTCCCTTGACGGTCTTGCCGATCAGTTTGAAGCCGATCCATATGGCCGCAATACACCCGGCCACCAGCAGAAACTGGTTCTTCACAAGATTGCTCACATGAAGCACAAACAAGGTCAACGGCGGCAAAGGTTTGCCCTCCAACAGATCGGTAAATATTTCTTGGAACTTGGGAACCACCATGACCATCAGAAATGTGACGATGGACAGAGCCACCACAATGACCACCGTCGGGTAGACCATGGCCGAAATGACCTTGTTCTTGATCTTTTGGGCCTTTTCCTGAAAGTCGGCCAGTCGCGAAAGGGTGACGTCGAGCACACCGCCCGCTTCCCCGGCCCGCACCATGTTCACGTACAGCTTATTGAAAACTTTCGGATGTTGGGCAAGAGCTTCGCTGAAGGTACTGCCGCCTTCCACGCTCTCGGCAAGCTGCACCAGTGTCCGTTTCAAAGTTGGGTTCTTCTCACCCTTACGGAGTACATCCAAGCCGCGTAGAAGCGGCAAGCCGGCGTCAATCAGTGTCGCCAATTGCCGCGTAAAGGCGGTCAAGACCTTGGACTTGACTCTGCCGGTGCTGAGAAACTTTAGCTCGAGAGACCCGAAACCCTTCTTGGCCCCGGCTTTGCCGCCCGCCAGTGCCGCAGGAGCCGCCGACTTCGCACCCTTTTTGGTCGCTGCTTTGTCCGCCTCCGCAACGTTGGTGGGAAAATAGCCCATCTCCCGAATGCGGCTGACCGCCGCCGTAGTGCTTTCGCTTTCCAGCACGCCGGTAATTTCTTTGCCCCGTGGATCCAACGCTACGTAGCTGAACTTTGGCATTGCCATCCTCCGCGTCTGTCACCCACTTCCTCATGGGCGACGGTGCCGTCCTGTGTACGTGAGCACCTCTTCAACGGCTGTCGGTGTACTTGAGCACCTCTTCCACAGTCGTCTCACCGTCGAGAATACTGCGGATCCCGTCTTCACGCAAGGTTCTCATTCCCAATTCCAGCGCCCGCCCGCGTATGGCACCTGCCGGTGCGCGCATGTTGATCAACTCGCGAATCGGCTCCGTAATGACCAGTAACTCAAACAACCCTTTGCGACCCCGATACCCGGTTTCGTTGCACTCCATGCAACCCTTTCCGTAGTAGAAGGGTCGCTCCGCCGTGTCTTCCTTGGTCAGGCCCAACTGCGTCAAGACCGATTCGTTCGGTTCGTAGGCCACCCGACACTTCTTGCACACGACTCGCACCAACCGCTGGGAGAGCACCGCTTGCAAGGTGGAGCTGATCAGGAATGGCTCGACCCCCATGTCAATCATTCGCGTGACCGCCGCGGGAGAATCGTTGGTGTGCAGGGTCGTAAACACCAGGTGGCCCGTGAGCGAGGCTTGAATGGAAATCTGCGCGGTTTCCAGATCGCGCATTTCTCCCACCATGATGATATCCGGGTCTTGGCGCAGAAACGACCGTAGCGCACGGGCAAACGTCAGGCCAATCGCTTCATTGATCGGCACCTGCATGATGCCCTCGATGTCGTACTCCACGGGGTCTTCGGCTGTGAGCAACTTGAGGTCGATCGTATTGATCCGTTTGAGACAGGAATACAGGGTCGTGGTCTTGCCCGAGCCCGTCGGTCCCGTTACAATAAGAATGCCGTTGGGTATCTTGATGATTTCCCTGGTCCGGTCGAAGATGTCCGGTGGCATTCCCAAGCTTTCCATCTCCAGGTTTACTACCGAGCGGTCCAACACGCGCAACACCACGGATTCCCCGAACTGCGTCGGCAGCGTCGAAACGCGCAAATCGATTTGCTTGCCCCCGATGTTCAATTGAATGCGTCCGTCCTGCGGCAGGCGGCGCTCCGCAATATTCAGGTTGGACATGACCTTGACCCGCGAGATGATGGGTAAGGCCAGGTGTCTGGGAGGCGGCGCCATCTCGTACAACGCACCATCCACGCGGTACCGAATCTTGAATTCGTCTTCAAACGGCTCAAAATGAATGTCGCTGGCGCGATCTTGAATTGCCTTGAGCAGGATCACGTTCACGAACCGCACGATGGGGGCCTGGCTCGCCAGTTCTTCCAACGCCGCCGTCCCGCCGCTCTTCGTCACCGTCTCGATGGCTTCCGCCGACGTGAGCTGATCTTCCATGTCCGTCAGGACATCCTTGAGCGACTCGCTGTCTTCGGCAAAGTACCGCTGAATCGCGTCTTCGATCTGCTTCACCGGCGCAACCGCAACTTGCACGTCCTTGCCAAGAATGAACGAGAGTTCGCCGACCAGTTGGGGATTGTACGGGTCCATCACCGCCACGGTGACAGTGTTTCCACTGACCGACACCGGCACCGCGCCATACATGCGCGCCACACTGGGGGGAATGGATCGCAACACCGCCTGCTCGAGATCGACGTCGTCGAGGTTCACGTAATCGATATTCAGGTGTTCCGCCACCGCACGCAGCAACTGCTCTTCGGTGATCAACCCGAAATCAACCATCACCTGCGAGAGTGATTTGCCGGTGCGCTCGTGCTCCTCCTCGATCTCACGGAATTGCTCCGGAGTGAGCAGATTGCGCTCGCGAACCAACTCGGACAGAACCGCTCTCTCGCCTTCGAACATGACTTACCGTCGACCTCCCTCCGCTTGCAACTTCGCCACAATGGATTGCGGGTCCTGGGCGATGGTGATCAAATCTCCGTAGCTGATCAATCCCCGCTCGTACAGGCTCATCAAATTCGTATCCAGCGTCACCATACCGTACTTCGCTCCCGTCTGGATGTCCGACGTGATCCGAAAGGTCTTGTTGTCGCGAATCAGGGCCTGGATGGACGGCGTCGTAATCATGATCTCGAAGCAGGCCACTCGTCCCTTCTTGTCCGCGCGGATCAACAGCACCTGCGAGATGACCGCTATGATCGACGAGGCCAACTGCGTGCGAATCTGCTCCTGCTGGTCCGTGGGAAACGCGTCCACGATACGGTCAACCGTGCGCGCCGCGCCTGTGGTGTGCAGCGTCGCGAAGACCAGGTGCCCGGTTTCGGCAGCCGTAATGGCCGCTTCCATCGTTTCCAGGTCGCGCATTTCACCGACGAGAATAACGTCCGGGTCCTGGCGCAACCCGCGGCGCAACGCTTCGGCAAAATCGGGCACATCCACGCCCACTTCGCGCTGGGTGATGATGCTCTTCTTGTGCGGGTGGTAGTATTCGATGGGATCTTCGACCGTGATAATGTGGCAGTCTTCCTCCATGTTGATGATGTCAATCATCGAGGCCAACGTCGTCGTCTTGCCCGAACCCGTCGGCCCCGTCACCAGAATCAGACCGCGTGGACGAAGCAACAGGTCCTTCACCGACGGCGGCAACCCGATCTGGTCGAGGCTCATCAACTTGTTGGGAATCTGCCGCAACACAACGCCGTAGTTGCCGCGCTCCTTGAATACGCTGACACGGAACCGCGATATTTCACCGTAGGCAAATCCAAAGTCGGTGCCACCCTGCTCACGGACTTTCTGAATGTGTGACTCGGAGGTGATCGCTTTCATCAGGTGTTCCGTGTCCTCCCCCGTCAGCACCGGCAGATCCATGTGTATCAGCCGGCCGTGCTGACGAATCACCGGCGGCAAGCCCACGTGAATATGCAAGTCCGAGCCGCCCTCATCCACCACCACCTGCAACAGGTCTTCCATTTGCACCGACATGATCTGGCTATCTCCGGTTGATTGTGTGTCCGACGATCATTCCTGCGCTACGCTTGATCGCCCATGGTAATCGAAATGACTTCCTCGGGCGTCGTGATTCCCGCCATGATTTTGCGTACCCCATCTTCACGCAACGTCCGCATACCCAACTCGCGCGCCCGCGCGCGAATCACGTTCGAGGGCACCTTTTCGTAAATCAGCCGGCGGACCTCGTCGTCCACCTGGAAAATCTCATAGATGCCCATACGACCGCGGTACCCCGTACGCGAGCATTCATTGCAGCCGGCGCCCCGGAAGATCGTCGCGTTCTTCATCTCCTCTGGATTCAGCTTCAGCGTTTCCATCTCGTAGTCCGTCGGCGTATACGGTTGCCGGCACTTCGGGCAAACCTTGCGAATCAGTCGTTGGGCCATGATCGCGCGCACCGCGGAGGCCACAAGGAACGGCTTGACGCCGATGTCGACAATACGTGTCACCGCCGAAGGCGCATCGTTCGTGTGCAGCGTCGAGAACACCAAATGTCCCGTCAGCGCCGACTGAATGGCGATCTCGGCCGTTTCCAAATCGCGTATTTCACCAATCATGATGATGTTGGGCGCCTGACGAAGGATGGAGCGCAAGGCCGCCGCAAACGTCAGGTTGATCTCCGCATTGACCTGCACCTGGTTGATGCCGTTCAACTGATACTCCACCGGGTCTTCGACCGTAATGATTTTGCGGTCCGGCTTGTTGATATCGTTCAAGCAGGCGTACAACGTGGTCGTTTTGCCGGAGCCGGTGGGGCCGGTGACGAGGAACACGCCATCGGGCATGTTGATGATCTTGGCCATCGTGCCCTGGTCGTCACTGAAAAAGCCCAGGTCGCCCAACCCGAGCAGCAAGCTGGTCTTGTCCAAAATACGCATGACGATGCTCTCGCCGTGGTTGGTCGGCAGACAGGAGACGCGCAGATCCAGCGTTCGTCCCATGACCGGCAACTGGATACGACCGTCTTGTGGCACCCGCTTCTCGGCAATGCTCATGTTCGACATGATTTTGAGCCGGCTGATGATGGCCGCCTGCAACCGCTTCGGCGGGTTGTCCACTTCGTGCAGCACACCGTCAATCCGATACCGCACCCGTAACTGCTTCTCCAGTGGCTCGATGTGAATATCGCTCGCTCGGTTGCGGTATGCCTCCATGATGACCAATCCGACCAGCTTGATAATCGGCGCATCGGCGTCGGTTTCAGTTTCGCCGATCTTGGTCTCGGTCGCCTTGTCGCCTGTCAGACCGAGGTCGATCTCCCCCTCGGTGATCTCTTGCAGCATGTTTTCGACCGTGTCGTCAGCGCTCCCATAATACCGCGTGATCGAGTCTTCAATGTCGTTCTTGGCGGCGACGACCGGCTCGACGTTCATGTGAAGCAGGTAGCGGAGGCTGTCCACCGTGTCGACATCCAGCGGATCGCTGATCGCGACCGTGAGAGTGTTGTCGTGCTTGTAGACGGGAACGACCTTGTACCGGCGGGCTACATGCTTGGGAACCAGGGCCAAGACGTCATCGGGAACGCGGTACTCCGCGAGGTTGATCGTGTCCATGTTGAACTGGCTGGCCAGTGCTTTGGACACGTCCATGTGCGTGATCCGGCCCGACGCGATCAGCGCGTCGACAAGCCCCACCTGCTCCGTCGTGGCGCGTTCCTTCGCCTTCAGGATATCTTCGTGGGAGATGAGCCCCAGATCCCGGAGTATCTCAACTATATATTCGTCTTGAGCCGGCATTTGCTTTGCGCGACTGGATTGGTCTATTGAACATTAGCTCCTGAGCTTCTGGCAGTCAAGAAGTCAGGGCTGTGCACCCGCAAATTGTTAGCGGGTCGCTCGTGTCTCACCCACCCTTCAGTTTGCGGAGCAGGATTTCCCCCACCCGTTGCGGATTGGCTTTGCCCTTGCTTAGCTTCATGACCTGCCCCTTCAGGAAATTGATCGCGGCCTCGTTCCCCGCGCGGAAGTCTGCCACGGATTTGGGGTTCTTGGCAATCGCTTCTTCGATGAACCCCTCCAACGCGCCCGCGTCACTGACTTGAACCAAACCCTTCTCCTTCACGATTGCCGACGGGCTTTTGCCGCTGGTGAACATCTCGGCGAAGATCTCCTTGCCGATCTTTCCGCTGATCTGGTCGCTGTCGATCAGCGTCACCAACTCGGCGAGGTCCTTCGGCTTGATCGGGCATTCCGCAATTGTCGTTTTCGACTCGCCCAGCTTACCAAGAAGCTCGGTCATTACCCAGTTCGAAATTGCCTTTGGATTCTTCGAAGCCTGTGCCGCCTGCTCATAAAAGGCCGCCAGGGCCGCCTCCGCCACCAGTACGCCCGCATCGTATTCGGGCAGCCCGTACCGCCTCATGAACCGCTGCCGTCTGGCTTCCGGCAGTTCCGGCAACAGTTTTCGCACGTCCGCGATCATTTCGTCGCTCACCACCACGGGCATCAGATCCGGCTCCGGGAAATACCGATAATCATGCGCGTATTCCTTCGTGCGCATCACGCTCGTCCTGCCCGTCACGTCGTCCCACCGCCTCGTCTCCTGCGACACTTTCTCGCCCTTTTGCAGCGCCGCGGTTTGCCGCTGGATTTCGTAGGCCAGCGCGCGCCGCACGCCCGAAATGGTGTTCATGTTCTTGATCTCGACCTTCTCGCCGAATTGCTTCTGGCCGACCGGCCGCACCGACACATTCGAGTCGCAGCGCAGTTGCCCCTTCTCCATGTCGCAATCGCTGATATCACCGCTGATGAGGATTTCCTTGAGCGCCGTGAGATACGCGAAGGCTTCGTCCGGCGAACGGATGTCCGGCTCGCTCACAATCTCCATCAGTGGCGTGCCGGCGCGATTGAAATCCACGCCGCTGGTTGTCTCAAAATGAATGTTCTTCGCGACATCCTCTTCGAGGTGCGCGCGGATGATGCCGATCTTCTTCGTTCCCCCGCCCTCCAATTTGATCTCCACCCAACCCTTCACACACAGCGGCAGGTCGTACTGCGAAATCTGGTAGTTCTTCGGCATGTCGGGATAGAAGTAATTCTTCCGGTCCCACTTGCTAAGCCGCGCAACCTCACTTCCAATCATCAGGCCCGTCAGGATGGTTTTCCTAACGGCTTCGCCATTCATCACGGGCAGCACGCCCGGATAACCGAGGCACACGGGACACACGTGCGTATTCGGCTCCGCGCCAAACTCCGTCGCGCAGCCGCAAAACATCTTGCTCTTCGTCTTGAGCTGCACGTGAACTTCCAGACCAATGACCGCTTCGTATTGCATGATGTTACAAGCCCGGCCTTTGCTGGTGCCACTCCGTGGCCTGTTCGTAGGTGTGGCCGACGCGCATCACCGTCTCTTCGCCAAACGGCTTGCCCAACACCTGCAACCCGATGGGCAAGCGCGAGCTCTTCGTGAAACCACAGGGCAGACTGACACCACAAATGCCGGCGAGGTTCACGCTGATCGTAAAAATGTCGCTGAGATACATTTTCAACGGGTCATCGGTTTTCTCGCCGATGCGGAAGGCGACCTCGGGCGACGTCGGCGTCACGATGACATCGCATTTCTCGAATGCCTTTTCGAAATCCTGACGGATCAGCGTCCGCACTTTCTGAGCACGCAGATAATACGCGTCGTAGTAGCCTGCGCTCAGGGCATACGTGCCGAGAATGATACGCCGCTTCACCTCCGGCCCAAACCCGGCCCCCCGCGTCTTGCCGTACATGTCGATCACGTCCTCGCCCGTGACCCGCGCACCGTAACGCACGCCATCGAACCGCGCGAGGTTGGCGCTGGCTTCCGCTGTGGCTATCAAATAGTACACGGCCACCGCGTAATCCGTATGCGGCAACGAAATCTCCACGACCTCCGCCCCCAACTCCTGCAGCTTGCGAATGGCTCCACGCACCGCGGCCTCGACTTCGCGATCCATTCCGTCGATAAAATACTCTCGGGGCAAGCCGACGCGCAGGCCTTTGACGCCCTTGCCGAGGACGGCGGTGTACTCTGGCACGGGCTGCGGCACGCTCGTCGAATCGTGGCGATCATGGCCGGCCAACACGCGCAACATCAGCGCGCTGTCGGCCACATCTTTCGTGAACGGCCCGATCTGGTCCAGCGACGACGCAAACGCCACCAGTCCGTAGCGGGAGACGCGCCCGTAGGTGGGCTTCAATCCCACACAACCGCACAGCGCCGCCGGTTGCCGAATCGAGCCCCCGGTATCGGTTCCGAGCGCCGCAAATGCTTCATCCCCCGCCACGGCGGCCGCGCTTCCGCCGCTCGAACCACCGGGGATGCGTTCCAAATCCCACGGGTTGCGCGTGATGCCCCAACTGGAGTTTTCCGTGGAGCTTCCCATGGCGAACTCATCCATGTTCGTGCGCCCGAGAAGAATCGCCCCGGCGTCACGCAATCGTTGCACCGCAAACGCGTCGTAGACCGACGTGTGCCCCTTCAAGATTTTGGAAGCGCACCGGCAAGGCTGTCCTTCGACGTTGATCACATCCTTGATGGCAATGGGCACGCCGCCGAGAAGTTTGCCGTTCCTGGCCACACCACTGCGGTCGATGGCATCAGCTTGGGCCAGCGCATCCTCGCCATTGAGCCATAAATACGCTTTCAATTTGCCGTCCACCGCCTGGATGCGGTCGAGCAGAGCCTGCGTTGCCTCGCGGGCCAAAATGTCGCCGCGTCGCAGCTTCTCGCGCAGTTGATGAACGGTCAGTGTGTGAAGGCTCATTCGAGGATTTTCGGGACGATGAACAAACCGCGGGCCTGTTCGGGGGCGTTCTTGAGCACCTTGTCGCGGTCGATCGACGGCTGCACCTCGTCCTGGCGGAAAACGTTCGAGAGTGGCGTCGCGTGTGCCGTCGGTTCCACCTGGGAGACATCCAATTCGTTGAGCTTGGCGACGTAGGCCAGGATGTCTTTGAGCTGCGCAGAGATCTTGGCTTTCTCCGCGTCCGTCAAATGCAGGCGGGCCAAATGCGCGACATACGAGACGTCAAATGAGTCGGTGTTCTCAGCCATACAGGGGGTGCATCATACTGGTGGGAAACCGGCTTGCTCAAGTAAAATGCTCGCGCGATCGCCGTCGTAATCCCTCAGTCGAGCGACCTCGCGTAGATGATCGTGTAGAGGAGGCGACCCGATTCGTCCGGCGTGCGCATGCGCGGCTCGCGATGAACCTCGAGAAACCCCAGTTCTTCGAAGAAATGACAGGCGCGCAGATTGTCGGCGCTGACGCCGGCATGAACACCGCGCACCCCCGCGTCGCGAGCGCGCTCACAGAATGCCCCGACCAAACGCTGCCCGATGCGCTGTCCACGGAAGCCGTCCTGAACGTTGACATGCAAATGGGCCGGGTACTCGTGGAGCGTCGGGCCGGACCGATAACCGTTCGTCAGCCACATCCCGATATTCGCGCGGAACAACCGTACCGTTTGCGGATGCCACAGCGTTCCGCGCACGAGCGCCTTCGCGAACACCACTGGCGCAATGCGCCACGTCACCACCCGCAGGAATCGCCTCGTGCTCAGGCATCCGGTGATGTAGCCGACAGGACCGGCGCCGTCGTCGGCCACAAACGTCGATTGCGGCTCGAACTCCGTGTAGTAATTCGTCAGCAGGTCCGCGATCACCTCCCGGTCGGGAAAGAATCGCTCGACGGGCTGGCCGGCATCGGCTGTGTCGCAACAGATTCGGCGCACCGCCCCGCGGTCGCGCGGTTCATAGGGGCGGATGTGCGGGGCGGTGCCCATTCGCGAGGACATATCGCACGCACGATGTTCCCTTGTCCAGTCCGCCGTTGCTTATTCTCGAAGCGTCCGAGAAAATCCGCCCTCTATGAAACCGACGATGAAGCTCCTGTGTGCCGTTTTCCTCAGCTTCCCCATGCTGTGCGCCGCCGACACCGGCAATGTGATCTCGTGGCACAGCAATTCGCTGAACTAGGTCGGGGTTCGTAATCGCGGGCCCTTGATCCGCTTCCTGCCGGTTGGTGTCCCGCTGTGCGTAGGGGGGTTCCCCGTCAGAAAATACAGGGTTTTCCCCTACAGACAGCCCGTCGTCCCCTCCGCTATAAATTGCCGGCGGTAAGATCGTTCACCATAGTGCACTGGGCGTTGTTTGTCCTGTCTGCATCCAGTCTTGGGTCGCACAGGGACAATAGGTGAGGCCGACATCAGCAGGTGTTGCGGATGGTTCGTGCCATGTTCGCGCGACAAGTGTTGAGGTGTGTCCCCCCTCCTTCACTTTCATTTTCGGGGCAACGCAATCCTTCTTCCTTCCCGGCGGCGCGCGATTGTGAGACCGAACGTCCAACGCGGGACCCAGGTCACGACCGGCACTCAACCCGCGCTTGGCCGACCACCCGTGGCGTGCGTTCCAAACCAAACAGGATTTACCTCATGGGCTGCGCCCGAACAGAGCACGACCGACGTGGCCCATGCGGAACTGGAACACGCCTGGCACATCTCCGAGTACGCCTCCGCGTTCTACCGCGCGACCGGCTTCGTGTCGCGACTCGTTCTGCTTGCCGACGACGCGGTGATCCCGCCCCCATACACCCAACCAACGAATCCGTTCTGCCGCCTTCTCGCCAGGCTCGCTGGCAGCCGCGCCCCCTGTCTGCAAGTGCATCCGCCACTCGGTCAACCAGCGGTGAGCGCCCCGCTTCTGGGACCAATCCGCTGTCCAATGGGCCTGAGCGAAGTCGCCGTTCCGGTGACCGTAAGCGGCCGGACGGTGGCCATCATCTACGGCGGTCAGGTGCTCCGTGAAGGGCCCCGGCGCGAACGGTTCTCCCGGTTGGCGCAGCGGCTCACGGATTGTGGACTGTCCTCCAGAGACGTGCGACGGCTGCGGACCGCATACTTCCGCACCCCGGTCTTGACGGAGCGTCAATACCGCGCCGCCGTCCGCCTGCTGACCATCTTCGCCCACCAACTGGCCGATGCGGCCAATGGCTGGATCGTTCTCGGCCACCCGCAGGAACCGGCGTCGATCCGACAAGCCAAGCACTTTATCCAGGCCCAC
>JBEKUF010000045.1:0-20928 GCA_049515295.1 Verrucomicrobiia bacterium
GAAGAAGTCCGAGACGCCGCCAGCGCCACCGGCCGCTCCGCCGGCGAACACCAAGACAAATACTCCGCCCAAGGCCGCGGCGACGGTGACCAAGACGCCACCGCCGAAACCGGCACCAGCGCCCAAGCCGGCTTCGAGCGCGACTTCGACGAACGCACCGACACCAGCGCCCAAGCCGGCACCTGTGCCGAGCGTAACGTCGACAAACGCGCCGGCACCGGCACCAACAGCGACGTTAACGCCCGCACCAGCACCGACTCCCGCGCCGGCACCGGTACCAGCGCCCAAGCCGGCACCGGCCATGAGTTCGACGAACGCACCGGCACCAACAGCAACATTAACGCCCGCGCCGGTTCCCGCGCCGGTGCCAGTAATTCAGTCAACGCCTACTCAGCCAAAAGTGGCAACGACAGTGCCGCCGCCGGCTCCGATCGTGGTAGCGCCCAAGGCTCCGCCGCCGCCGCCGCCAGCCCCGAATGAGCGCCAGTTGCTCAACGAGGGCCGCGCCGCACTGGCCCTCAAACAACTGGACCGGGCGGGAATCAAGTACGCCAGCGTACTCGACGTCGACCCGACGAACATTGTGGCCCTGTCCAGCCTCGGATCGATCCGCTACCAGCAGAACCGGTACGACGAAGCCGAGGACTATTTGCGCAAAGCGGTTGCCTCGGCGCCCAACGATGCGGAGACGCGGTCCCTGCTCGGTATTGTGTTCTACCGCAAGGGATTGACCGAGGATTCGTTCAACGAACTGACCCGCGCCGTGGCGCTGGACCCCCACAATGCGGAAGCGCACAATTATCTCGGCATCGTCCTCAGTCAAAAAGGCTGGTCCGAAGCCGGTGAACAAGAAATCCGCCGCGCGATCGAACTCAACCCGCAATACGCCGACGCGCATTTCAACCTGGCCATCATCTACGCCAAACAGCGCACGCCCAACGCGCAACTGGCGAAGTATCACTACCAGAAGGCGCTCGACCTCGGCGCGCTGCCCGACCCGCAACTGGACGCGCTGTTGAAGAAGCTGTCGGAAGCGCCGCCCCCGGTCGAGCCCGGTGCCGCGCCGAAACAGTAACCCGGTTTGGACGCCGGTGTGCTGGTGTTACACCGGCAACAAGATGCGGAACGTGGTGCCCTTTTTCGGGGCGCTTTTCACTTCGATCTTTCCGCGGTGAGCCTCGACGATTTTTTGCACAATCGCCAGACCGAGCCCCGTGCCCTGCGCTTTGGTGGTGAGGAACGGCTGAAAAAGCTGCTTCTGTTTTTCCGGCTTCATGCCCATACCCGTGTCGGTAAACGTCAGCAGGACGCGGTCGCCGGTCGTGGACGGCGATGACGGTTGAAACGCGGTGCCGGCCGTCAGCTTTCCGCCACCCGGCATGGCGTCGGCGGCATTCAGAATGAGGTTCAGACAGGCCTGCTCGATCTGGCCGCGGTCGGCGCGAACCTTGGGCAACTCCCCGCCGAATTTGCGCACCAACTCGATTTTCTGCACGCGGAGTTTCTCGCGCGTCAACAACAACACATCGTCGAGCAATTCGTTCACGTCCACCCAATCGAATGTCGGCTCGGTGGAACGGGCGTATCCAAGGAGTTGATCGACGATCTTGTTCAGGTGGTCCATCTTCTCCGACATGATCTCCGCATCGCTCGCGCGGGGGTCTTCAGGCGGGAATTTCAGGTCCAGCGAATGGAACAGCATCTTCATCACCGTGAGCGGATTGCGAATTTCGTGGGCGACCTCGGCGGCGAGCAACCCGAGCATGCTCAACCGTTCGTTACGGCGCAGTTGCTCTTCGACGTCGACGATCCGCTCGTGGAGCCGGGCGTTTTCGATGGCGACGGCGGCCAGGCTCGCCAGCGCCGACAACGTCCGCACATCCTGATTCGAATAGCGGTACGGTTCCTCGGTGTACACGTTGAGCGCGCCGATGGCGATATCGCCCACCACCAACGGGACGGACAGCAACGAGACCAGACCTTCTTTCTGCGCCATTTCCGTGTGGCGATATTCGTCGTGCTCCTGGACGTTGTACACCCGCAACGGTTTGCGGCGGCGAATGACGAACCCGGTGGCGCTATCGTCCACGGGCAACGGCGGTTTCTGCAGGTACTCCGCTCCGGCGCCATGGCAGGCGCGAAGCTCCAAAAACTCGCGGGTCGGGTTGAGCAACATCAGCGAGCACACCTTCGTGTCCATCAGCCGGCAGGCGTCCCGGGTCACACGCTGCAGGATTTCCTGGAGGTTCAACGACGAGATGACCGACTGGGCGACCGAAAAGAGCGATTCGAGCTGGCGGGCGTTGTAGGCCACGGCCTGGTACAGCCACGAGTTCTGAATGACCTGGGCGGATTGATTGGCGATGGCCACCAGCAATTCCTCGTCCTCGGCGCTAAAGGCGTCGCGACGCGTGGAATCGACGTTGAGCACGCCAATCAGCGTGCCTTCGACGAGCAACGGCACCGCCAGTTCGCTGCGAATATCCGTCCGCACCGAAACATACCGCGGATCGGCGGTGACATCGGGGACCCGGGCGGGTTTGCCCATCTTGGCCACCCAGCCGGTGACGCCGCGACCGATGGCCAGTTTGGTTTGTTGGGCGCGCTGGCTGAGGCCGATGGCCACCGCGATCTGAAGAAGTTGCGTGTGCGGATCGATGAACACCAGCGACCCGCTGGTGGCCTGCATGACCCGTACCGCCTCGGCCAGAACGCGATTGAGAACCTCCTTGGGGTCGAGCGTGGAGTTGATGACGCTGCTGACGCGGACCAGCACCTCGAACTGGCGCAGCTTGCGTTCCTGAGGCGTCGCGGGGCGCTCTGTTGTCGACCGGACCATGCGGCGGATTCTAGTCGAACGCGACGTAGGAAACACGCGGTTTTTGCGGATACCGTGCCGGAAGGTTTGGGCGTCCCGATTCGGCCATCGGGACTTACGCGCGGAAGCGTTTGCGGAGGGCGAGAAGGGTCACGGCACCGAGGGCGGTCAGCAGCAGCGAGGACGGCTCGGGAATGAACTCGAACATGAAATTGTCCATGGAAAACTGAGTCGTGCTGTTGGCGTCGCCAAAGGCTGGCTCGCCGCCATAGGAGTTGAAATAGAGGCGGTCGATGTTGAGATAGTCGAACGTGAACAGGGTTGCGTTTGTCGCGCTGGCGACGACGATTGTGTCGTAGATCTCTTTTGCGCCGTTGAATCCCTCGACTTCGATGTTTAGGTTGCTGTTCCATGCGCCCGTCAGATAGACGCTGAGGAAGTTGAAATCGGTGCCCCGTGCATCAACCTCGGCAGGATTCCCAAGAGCGTTGAAGGCCACATCGGAGGGCGATACCATCCCGTAAGAGTAACCTGTCACACCAGCGACATTGGAGAAAAGAACGGCATTCAGCATCCAGAAATTGCTCCAAGTAAGCCCTTGGTAGCCATTCGGAATGGGTCCGTGAAAGTCAATGGAGATGTCATCAAATGTGACGAGGGTCTGCGAACGGGTAATCGCGGCGGAGAGCGTGAGCATCGCAAAGCATGCGAGCGGCAGCGTGAGAAACCGGGCTTTCATAGGCACCCACCGAAGACATCCGCGAACAGATAGCGGCATCGCAATCGCCTCGTGCGTTCCTTTTGTCTGGTGACGTCCAGACTTTCTCCAGGGTCGAAACCCGTTTCGCGCTGGTAGAGAGTATACCGCCTGATTGCTGATGCAGAAGTAAAAGGTATGTAAAAAGGTGGCCGTCGCTGCCCGCGCTCGTCAAGGTGGTGGCGGCGGGTCGGTGGACAAACCGGAGGACAAGGTGACGGAGGGGTGACTGGCCGTGGTGAGGAATCCCTTCCGCATTTTGGACTTTGAACCTCGAGGGACGGGCGATAATCTCCCGGCATGGCACTGGAGTTTTCCAAGTATCACGCGCTGGGGAACGATTACATCGTCATCGATCCGAAAAATCTGGGTTCACCGCTGACGCCCGAACGGATCAAGCTCATTTGCCACCGCAATTTCGGAGTCGGATCGGACGGCATACTGCTCGGGCCGCTGCCGTCGCAGAAGGCCAAATGTGCGTTGCGCATCTTCAATCCCGACGGGAGCGAGGCGGAAAAGAGCGGGAACGGGCTGCGGATTTTTTCGCGGTACCTGTGGGACCGTAAACTCGTGGGCAACGAAGAATTTGCCATCGAAACCGCGGGGGGCGTGGTGCGGGCGACGGTGATCGACAATGGTCACTCGGTGCGCGTGGAAATGGGGCGGGTGAGTTTCTGGAGCGACGACATTCCCGTGGCGGGGCCGCGTCGCGAGGTGCTCAACGAAACCATTACGGTGGACAGCCACACGTTTATGTATTGCGCGGCGACAATCGGCAATCCGCATTGCGTGCTGCCGTTGCGGGAGATCGATGCGGAGATGGCGCGGCGATTCGGGCCGTTGCTGGAAACGCACCCGAATTTTCCGAACCGCACCAACGTGCAATTCCTCAAGGTGCGTGACCGCCGGAACATTCAGATCGAAATCTGGGAGCGCGGCGCGGGATACACGCTGGCCTCGGGCAGCAGCAGCAGCGCCGCCGCGGCGGTGGCGCATCGTATCGGGCTCTGCGACCGGTCGGTGTCGGTTCACATGCTTGGG
Source organism: Verrucomicrobiia bacterium (assembly GCA_049515295.1). GTDB lineage: Bacteria > Verrucomicrobiota > Verrucomicrobiia > Palsa-1439 > Palsa-1439 > Palsa-1439. The sequence continues at coordinate 4,617 of JBEKUF010000045.1, forward strand.
GGCGTCATCGCCATCGAGATTGGCGAGGATTTTTCGATCCTCATGATCGGACCCGTAACCCGGGTTGCGGACGGCGTCATCGACGCGGAAATCTTCGCGGAGAACAGGCCATAACACGGGCGCCGGCGTGAAACGGCGTGGCGCTTGCTCTGCGCACGCTCGCGTGTTAGGGTTGCGACCAGCAGAACAATAAAGGAGAAGCTCATGCAACGCTTTTATAAAGCCGCGATTACCTGCGCTGCCTATGCTGTCATGGCCGCGTCCGCCATGGCCGCTTCCGCACCAGGACTGAAGACGCCAGAACAGATCATCGATTTTGCGGAATCGAAGACGGCAGCCTACAAGTCATGGACGGCGGATTACGCCCAGAGCATGAGCATGTTCGGCAGCCGCATGGAGGTGAACGGTTCCGTGGCGCAGAAACCACCGCATCGCGTGTGGATGCAACTGGACATGCCGGTCATGGGCCAGCACAGCCAAATGACCATGGTGATGGGTCCGGACGGCGTCATGTGGCAGATCATGAAGATGGGAACGCAGCAACAGATCATGAAGATGGACATGAACAAGCTTGGGAGCAATGCCCTGGCGCAGGCCGGTGTGCAGGGGAATCCTCTCGATCAGTTCGATCCGGCCAAACAATTGGAGACCACCAGGGGGATGTGCGACTTCAATGTGGCCGCCGCCACGGAACTCGACGGGCAACCGATGTATGTCTTGGAGGGCACGTTCAAGCAAGCTGCACTGACCAACCAGCAAGTGGCAACGATCGCGGCCATGGTGGGAAAAACGCGCGTGTACATCGGCCAGACGGACGGGTTTGTCCACCGGCTGGAGCAGTACGACAAGTCCCGGACAAACCTGGTGATGGCCATGGAGTTCAAGAACCTGAAGTTCAATCAGGCCGTGCCGGATTCGACGTTTGTCTACCAGCCGCCCGCCGGCGCTCAAGTGGTGGACCTCGCACAGATGATGTCGCAGCCGCCAACTCCGCCGCCTTCGCATGGAGGAGATGTTGCCGTGCCCAGTGCGCCGCCGCCCGCGGGAAAATAACCTAGGCGACAACCTCGCGCTCGATCGCTTCCAACAACGCGTGCAGAATCAGCGTGTGCGCCTCTTGGACGCGCCCGCTGTCCGAGTTGGCGACAACGATTTCGAAGTCGGCTTTGCCTTTGGCCTTTCCGCCGCCTTTTCCAAGGAACGCCACGGTCTTGACGCCTTTGGACCTCGCGGCTTCCAGCGCGCGGAGGATGTTTGGGGAGTTCCCGCTGGTCGACAGGCATACCAGAAGGTCATTCTTATCGGCCAGTCCCTCGACCTGACGGGAAAAGATGTTTTCGAAACCGAAATCGTTGCCAATACAGGTCAACGCGGTCGGATCGGCGGTCAGACTGACGGCTGGGAGAGAACGGCGATTACCGCGGAAACGTCCGATCAGTTCCTGCGTGAGATGCATGGCGTCGGCGGCGCTGCCTCCATTGCCGCAGGCAAGGATTTTTCCGCCCGACCGCAGCGAGGCGACGGCTGCGGCGGCAATTTCTTGAAAGGCGGCTTCCTCCGTTGCCAACGCTCGAAGGGTGCGGCAGGCATCTTCGGTGATTTTCGACAGAACAGGTTCCATATGCGTATCTTAGCGCGATGTTGACCGCGTGCGAAGAAAAAAAATAGCCCCCTGTAGCATCTTCCGCCATCGCCACGTAAAGCATGTCAAATTGCAACAAAAATTTCTTGAATTTCGACAGGTTGTGAGCTTTCTTACGGTCAATAGTGGGGTTCGGGTCGCACTGGGCACTAACTATGGTCGGCTCGCAGTAAATCTTATAGAGCGCATTTTGGCAATGAATACGTTTCAGGTCCAAAAAATTACGCGAAGGGCAATTGACAATTGGCCGGTGGCCACCTCCGGCCTGAGCGCGCGTGTCGTGCACTGTCTGGAGGAAGCCGGTGTCCAGAATATTGGCCAACTCCGTGACTGGAGCGATCAACAACTGCTCAGCCTTGCCGATTTCGGCGTGACCTCCCTGGACAACGTCCGCTGGTTCTTCAACTGGACTCGTCGCCTCGAGGCCGGCAACGGCCAGATCGCCAACTTTCGCGCGCTGTTGCGGGAATTCCTCAACAGTCAGGAAGTGTTCGTGATCGAGCAGCGCTACGGGTTGACCGACCGATTGTTTCGTCCCCACATGAAGCGGCGCACGCTGCAGGAGATCGCCCACATGCGGATTCGGGTGACCCGCGAACGCGTTCGTCAGATCGAAGAATCAGCCATGGCGACATTGCGCGCGCATCTGGCCCGCGCCGTGGCGGAAACGCAGGAGGTGTATTGGGCCAATCGCATCCTTGCCAGCGGTTGCGTGGTGACATCCGCCGAGTTGGCGGACTGGGCCAATGAGCCGGCCCTGGGTGAGTATCAACCGTGGGGATCGCTTCTGTTGATCAGCGAGATGCTCGAACGGATTACGTTTCGCCACGATTACTTTACCGTTCTGCCGGAACCGGTGCTGAACCAGGTCGAGAAACAGATCCTGCAGATCCTCCATGCGTCCCGGCACCCCGTGCCATTTGAGAAAATCCTGGCCGGTGTTTCCGATGGGCTCAATTTCCTCAACGGCCAACGCCCGCGGTTGGTGACCGTGCTCCTGGATCACCACCCGGAGATCAACGGCACGGTGGATCGTCGCTACTTCCTCCCGATGGTCGGGGCGCCCCTGGTGATTGCCGGTATCCTGCGCAGTCGTCGGGAGCCCGTCCATTTCCATGAGCTGACGCGCCTGTACAACGAACGCATGCAGCCCCACAGCCGCAAGGGCACCGGCTACATCCTGCGGGTCCTCAACCTCATGCCTGAGGCCCAGCGGGTTTCCCGCGCCGTCTACCAACTCAAAGACTGAGCCGCCCACGGTTCCGTCACGAGCCAAGTCCCGATCCTTTGTGCCACGAACGGGCGCGTAATGCCGTCAACCCGCTATCAAAACCCCCGAACGAAGCCAATTCTGAACAAACGAAGCCAAGTGACAAACTGTCCCACTTGATCTCCTAACCGCTTTTCCCTCAAGCCAATCCACAACAGCACCCACTCCAAAACATTGGCTTCGTTTGGCAGATTTACATATATTGAGGGCAGCCCCCTCGATTGTAGGGCAGCCGGCCCGGTCGCCGTCGTTGGTAGGGCGCGGCCGCCGGGCGCGCCGCCTTCCCTCTACCATTTCAAAGCCGAATGTGGCACCGGCCACTGTGTATACGTCAACGGGGTCAACTCTTGACACTTGACACTTTCGCATCACTCCTGAAGTCGACGCGCCTCACCGCCTCACGTTTTCCGTCTGCTGGATTCTGAATTCTGGCTCCTGTATTCCGTTCTCAATCCCGCCCCGCCCGGCCCTTGTCCGCCACCGAGCGGAGAACCCTCGTGTGGCATCGTCCTCTCAACGACGCCACACAGAGATTTCACCCTCTGCGCTCTCTGCGGCTTTGCGTGAGAAAATCCGCCTCCTCTTCGTGCCCTTCGTGTCTTCGTGGTGAGATAACTGCCCCTCAATCCCGCCCCGCGCTTTTTTCTCGCGGCGCCGCCGTCATTTCCCTACTCTCGGTGGCGTGCGGATTCTAGACAAATATCTGCTGCGTGAATACGCCTGGCCCCTGTTGTACTGCTTCGATGCCTTTGCCATGTTGATGATCGTCATCGATTTGTTCGGCACACTGGACGATTTCATCACCTACCACGCCCGCTTCGGCACGGTGGTTCATTACTATCTCATTTTGTTTCCGGAGATGTTCGTGATCATCATGCCCATGGCCCTGCTGCTCGGGCTGCTGTTCTGCCTCGCCAACCTCAGCAAGTCCAACGAACTGGTGGCCATGCGGGTCAACGGGATCAGCCTCCTGCGTATCGCCGTGCCGATGCTGGCGATCGGTGCGGCGGCCTCCATCGTGGTGTTCATCGTGAACGAGCTGTTCGTCCCGCACGCGCATGAGAAAGCGGATGCGTTGCGGGCGGTCGTCAGAGGCAAACGCCAGCCGGAGGTGTTGGAAAATTTCTTTTTTGCCAACGCCATCGAACGCCGCGACTGGTATGCCCGGCGGTTCGATACGCGCCGCTCAGAGATGGACACGGTGGAAGTCCACGATCGAAACGAAGCGGGCATGCCGGACCTGGATGTCTACGCCGAGCGCGCCCGCTGGATCGACCGCCAATGGCATTTCTTCAATGCTGATTTGTACGATCATCGAGAGACGCCGCTCCGTCCCATCCGCGTGGCCGAAACCAACTTCCCCGCGTTTAAGGAATCTCCCAGCCGACTCGCCGTCGAAGGCAAAAACCCCGACGACCTGACCACGGGCGAACTGCGCCGCTATATCCGCACGCAGCGCGCCGCCAAACATCTCACCGGCCTGGCCAAGTACGAGGTCAGGCTTCAATCCCGCTACGCGTTCCCTCTGACCTGCTTCATTGTCGTGCTCATGGGGATCCCGTTGGGAATGCGGGTGAGCCGCAGCGGCCCGCTGCTCGGGGTGGGCACGGCGCTCACGCTCGTCGTGGCCTTCTACTTCCTCAACAATATCACTCTGGCGTTGGGGGATGGCGGCCGCATTCCGGCCGTGGCCGCGGCCTGGACGACGAACGCCATCTTCGCCTGTGTCGGGTCGGTGTTACTGTTTCGCGCCCGGTGACGGCTCGCGCCCCGCGATCACGGCCTGCGCCGCGGCGTAGTCTTTGCAATGGGACAGACTGACGAAGATGGTCGTGACCCCGCGCGCCGCAGCCAGTTCCGCTCCTTTGCCGTGGAGCACGGCGTACGGCTCGCCGCTGTCGCGCTTGCGGATCTCCATGTCCTTCCAACCGAGGTGGTGGCCAATGCCCGTGCCGAACGCCTTGGAAATGGCCTCCTTGGCCGCGAACCGCGCGGCAAAATGCAACGCCGGAAACTTCATCCCGTTGCAATAGGCAACCTCCTCGGGCCAGAAACAACGGTTCAGAAACCGGTCGCCAAACTTGTCCAGTGAATCCTGAATGCGGGCGGTCTCGATAATATCGACGCCGGTACCGAGTACGTTCGTGCCCTGGCGATTCATTTCGTGTACGGCGCCATCAAGGCCAGCATTTCGGCAATCGCCTGCCGCAACCCGACGAACAACGCACGGGAGATGATCGAGTGACCCGTGTTCAGCGTTTCCAAATGCGGGACCGCGAGAATCCCCGTGGTGTTTTGATAGTTCAACCCGTGTCCGGCATTCACCCGCAGCCCGAGCTGGTGAGCAAGTTGCGAGGCCGCCGCCAGCTTGTTGATTTCCGCGGCTTGCCCGGCCTCGTTGACGGCGTTCGCATACGTGCCGGTGTGCAACTCGACGAGGTCCGCCCCGGCATCGGCGCTGGCCTTGATCTGGCGTTCATCGGAATCCACAAACAGGCTGACCGCGATACCGGCTTTTTTCAGGCGGGCCACGGTGCCTGCCAGTGACTTCGACGCGCCGGCCACATTCAGCCCGCCCTCGGTCGTGACCTCCTGGCGTTTTTCGGACACCAGACACACTTCGTCGGGTTTCACTTCCTCGGCGATGGCGACAATCTCGGCCACATCGGCCATTTCGAGGTTCAGGCGCGTGCGCATGGTCTGGCGAATCAACCGCACATCGCGGTCTTGAATATGGCGGCGGTCTTCGCGCAGGTGAACGGTGATCGCATGCGCACCAGCCAATTCCGCCTCCATGGCCGCCCAGACGGGATCGGGTTCGGGAATCGCGCCGGCCCGTTCGTGGGCCGAACGGTAGCGCGCTTGCCGTAGTGTGGCAACGTGATCGATGTTGACGCCGAGCTTCAGCATGCGAACAGACTACACGGGTCAACGCCTGTTCGCAATGCTGTATCGCTCGGAGAACGCCACGCCTCCGGGCGCTTCTGATGGATGGAAGCGAGGTTAGTTCAGGCAGTCCTGGTAACGGAGCGCTTCTTGCACGAAGCGATTCCAACGGTCTCGCTTCCAGTCGGGGAAGTGGTTCTGCATCCACTCCCGCGCCGCGCGATCCCAACCAATGTCCCGACCCACTTTCTCGCTTTCGATCCACTTGTACTTCCTAATTTCCTCTTGCTGGGATCGAAAAACATCCGCGAGAGGATTTGGTTTTCTGTGTCGTAACGTCATTTAAGACCCCCTCCTCGAAGGGTGAAAAACGTCCCATACGATAGCCCAAGAAGCCGTCTTGTCAACTGGTGCGCGGTGACAATTTGGCAGCAATACAGTGGATTGGTATCGAAGCACTTGCAGCGACGGTGTTTCAACTTGCCCGCATTCAGGTTGTCCCGTATTGTTGCTCCATGTCCCAACTGGGCCACCTCGAAAAAGTGCTCCGCCATGCCGAAGAACGGCTGGTGCTGAAGTCCGGCGCGCGCCCGGCGGAGATACTGAACGTCTACAAGAAATTCCTGAAGGTCGAAGAGCACCGGCTGCGCCTGTTGCACCACGCGGGGGCCGGCGGACGCGAAATCGCCCAAGGTCGGGCGCAGGTGATGGATGTGGTGCTGCGCCACGTGTTGCGGGCGGCCGATGAAAACTATCGCCAGACGCATCCCGGCGCCACCGTGCCCGTGTCACTGGTGGCCATTGGCGGCTACGGACGGGGCGAACTCAGCCCGTATTCCGACATCGACATCATGTTTCTGCACGACTCCCCGGCGCGGGACACGGCGCACCATCCCTATCTCAAGGAAATGGTCGAGCAGGTCCTGTACATGCTGTGGGACGTCGGCCTCAAGGTCGGCCATTCGACCCGCTCGATCAGCGATGCCGTTACCCAGGCCAACAAGGACATGCAGTCGAAAACGTCGATGATCGAATCGCGGCTGCTCATCGGCGACGAAAAGGTTTACGAGTCGTTTGAACGAGCGCTGGTCAAGGAGTGCGTCAAGGGCCACGAAGACGAATACATTGCCGCGCGCATGGAAGACCAGCGCGCCCGCCACGAGAAGCACGGCGACACGGTGTACCTGCAGGAACCCAACGTCAAGGCCGGCTGCGGCGGGTTGCGCGACTTCCAGAACCTGATCTGGATGGCGTTCTTCAAGCACGGCTGCCGGACGCTTTCGGAATTGCGGCAGCTCGGGTTCGTGGAACCGACCGAACAACGCCAACTCGACGCGGCTTACGATTTCATCCTGCGGGTCCGCAATGCGATGCATTACATGACCAATCGCAGTTGCGATGTCATCGGCCTCGGGCTCCAGCCGCAGCTTGCCACCGAATTCGGCTACCGGCGCCACGACCTGCTGCGGCGCACCGAAACGTTCATGCGCGATTATTACATGCACTCGCGCAACATCTTCCTGCTGACCAACGCGCTGGCCGACCGCATGGCGCTCAAGCCGTCGAAATCGTCGCGGCTGGGCTCGCTGCTGCGGCGCTCGCGCAAAGCGGAAGAGATCGACGGGTTCCTCGTGCAGGACGGGCTGATCTCGGCCAGCGCCCCGACGATTTTCAAGCAGGACCCGCTGCGCCTGATCCGCGTGTTTTATTATTTGCAGCAGCGCGACGTGGAGTTGAGCCCCGAGTTGCGGTCGCAGATTCGCCAGAATCTGAAACTGGCCGACCGTTCGCTTCGGTCGTCGCCGCAGGCCCGCGACGTGTTCCTGGCGATCCTGCAGCACAAGGGACAGGTCGCCCGCATCCTGCGGCGGATGCACGAGGTCGAGTTTCTCGGCAAATACATTCCCGAGTTTGGCCGGCTCACCTGTCTGGTCCAGCATGAATTTTTTCACCGCTACACGGCCGACGAACACACGTTGCAGGTGATCGAGAACCTCGACCGGATCATCGACGCCACCGAACCGCCACACGCCAGCTACAAGAAGATTTTCCAACGCCTGGAGCGCCCGCACGTGTTGTATCTGGCGCTGCTGCTGCACGACGTGGGCAAGGCGGCCAACATCGAGCACCATGCCGAAGCCAGCCTGGAAATGGCGCGGCGGGTCGCCCAACGATTGCGCCTGGACGCCGACGAGACCGCGCAGTTGCTGTTTCTGGTGCGCGACCATTTGAAGCTCTCGATGCTCTCGCTGCGCCGGGACATCGACGATCAGGCCACCATCGATGCCGCGGCCCACATTGTGAGGGACGAGGTCAGCCTCAACGCGTTGATGTTGCTGACGTTCGCCGACGCGGCCGGCACCAGCCTCAAGACCTGGACCGAGTGGAAGGAAGCGCTGCTGTGGGAGTTGTATCGGCGAACGAAGCAAACGCTGTCCGGGGCCGAACGGGTGCGCGACATTCTCTCGCGCCGCATCGAACAACTGTACGGCGAGGTGAGCGCGGGTCTCAAAGGCAAGCTGCCGCTGGAGGAGATTTATTCGCATTTCGAGCTGATGCCGGCGAGCTACTACATCAACACCAGCGCGGGAGAAATCATGCGCCATCTGATGGTCATTCACCGGTTCCTGACGCGGCAACTCGAAGTCGAGGAAGCCGAAGAAGCCCTAGTGCCGGTCGTTGATTGGCAATCGTTCCCGGCGCAAAGTTATTCCCAGCTATCCATTTGCACCTGGGACCGGCTGGGGTTGTTCTCGAAAATCTGCGGCTCGTTTGCGTCGGCGGAGTTGAACGTCCTGCGGGCCAACGTCTACACGCGCGGCGACCACGTGGTCCTCGACGTGTTCGACGTCTGCGACAAGAACCTCGCCGCGGTCACGGACCAACGGGCGATCCAGACGGCGGAAGGAATGCTCGAACGGATGCTGAGCGACCGCGAGAAGATTCCGTTTGCGGACGTGCTGCAGCGGCTGCGGGCGATTCGCGGCGCGGCGCCGAAGATTCGCGAGGTGCGCATCCCCACGCTGATCAGTTTTGACAACGAGATCAGCAAGGGCCGGACCATCGTCGAGATCCAAACGGAGGACCGGCTTGGCCTGCTCTACGCGATCACGCACACACTCAGCGAGCTGGGTCTGGACATCAGCTTCGCGAAAGTCTCCACGGAAAAGGGCGCGGCCATCGACACGTTTTACGTGCAGGACCAACTCGGCAAGAAGATCACTGATGCCACCCGCCTGTCTGGCTTCCGCGCCAAACTCGAGTCCGCCATCGACCTTCTGGCCACTTAACCCTGCCGCAGCAGTTCTATCACATCGCCATCTCGAAGCCGCTAGGCCCGGCGCACTTAGCCCCTGCCGGCCAACTGCGCTTTACGCCGCGTTATCAGTTCCGTCCACTGTATCATCCCCGCCCAGAGCGAATGCGTGAGACAGACTCCGCGCTTGAGAATAGTCGAAAACAGCGTGCGCTCATCTGTCGCGCGCCCGACGGCCCGATAAACCAATCGCTACGCTCGTACCGCCGAAAGATCCTCTTAGGGACTCAGTGGTTGCTGGCCTATTCGCTGGAGCTCGGCTACGAACCGTCACTGACGAACGGTCGCTGGAGCTACCGGACAATCAAGTGGTACGGCAACTTCTGGAAACCTGGTCGATCCTCTTTTCTTCTTCCCGATGTACTTCGGCGGGATGATGGTAACGTCTCGCCATCTTACGCCGCGTTGTTTGCCGATCTGATGCCACGACATTCGCGGGAACGAATTCTGAGGATTCGGACGTCTCTGAAAGCGTTTCTGTGGAGGCATCAATCCACCACGGGCGATGGCCGGGAAGCACGATGACTGGCATCCGGCTGGCGCAAAGGGAAAGCTGCAATTTTTCAACTGGGAGGTTTGGAGCTTGCATCCGATTTGCGATGGAAAATCAGAAAGGTTTGGTCGACCTCAAGATAAGGCCTGCCCGGTAGCCAGCCGAGATTGCGGATTTTTTCCGAGGCATCAAACACCTGAACCTGGTCGTAGTTTTCCTGTAGTGGGCCGGGCTGAACGAGGACTTCCTTCTCAATTTCCAAGGGGCGCAACACCAGCCAGTCCGGTTTGAGTTCGAGGAAGACCTGATTTTGCCCGTAAGGGCCAAGCCGCTTGCGGGCCTCAACCATTTCTTTCGAGGCCAGACCGGGATTATCAAGCATCTTCAATCCTGAAAAATAGCCGATGTAACCCAGCGGTTCGAGCATCACGGTGTCGTGTGGCGTTCGTGCGTGGACCCGCAGCCAGAGACCGATCTGGCGACGCTGTCCATTCTCAATGAGTTGCTGTTGCACCCGCATTTGACGCGCCACGCACAACGTGATGAACAACTGACCTGCAACCAGCAAACAGGCCAGCCAGCACAGCGTGCCTCGCAGCCGGCGGCACCAATCGCGCGCCCGGCCAGCCAGACCGAGCGCTTGGTCCAACAGAAGGCCGATGGTCAGATAACCGAACACTGCGACAGTTGGAAAATACCACGGGTACGAAATCAATACGGAGGTCAAAAAAAAGTTCCCCAGAAAAAAAGCCAGCGAAAACAGGCGCGTTTGGGGACGCAACGGCGGGAATGGCCACGCCAGGGCGGCCACAATCCCCAGCGCCGTGTAGAGCGGGAAAATGGACCCAGGCCATCCGCCCATCCACGAGTAGGCCGGTGCGAATACCCAGCGCACGTCGGTCAACAATGTCACCGGGAGCACAAGCAGATTATCCAATTGCGCGCCAATGGAAAACGGAGGCAAATTCGTTCCCTTGGCCACGACGGGATACGGCACCGGCGACCCGTAGTAACTCCACGCCCACACGAACCAGGGCAAGTAAAGCACGGTGCAAACCAAACCGGCCGCCAGAAGAACTTTCCACAGGCCCTTTCGTGACTGTCCGGCCGTACGGTTGGGAGAAAAGAGCAGCGCGCCGATTCCCAGCGCGGCAATATACACGCAACTGTCCGGGCGCGTCCACATCAAGCCCGCCCAGCCGGCCCCGATACGCAACATCTGACGCGGACCAGTCACCACCAAACCGTGTATCGCCAGTGCCAGAAAGAAAAAGAGCAGTCCCGTTTCCATGCCGTTGATGCTGAAATCCACCAGCTTTGCATCCAGCCCAAGGAGTGCCAGGGTCAGCCAGACAGCTAGGCGATGCTGTTGCAATTTTCGCAGCAGGAGAAAAAGCAGGACCATGCCAGCAGCCAGTGCGGCGATGCTCGTCAGACGGAACAGCCACAATGCCAATTCGTCTGATTGATTACCCGTGAGCCAGCTAAATCCCGCGGGCAGTAAGACCCCTAGCGGCGAGGTGAACGAGTGCAACCGTTCGCCGGGAGTAAAAACGAGGCCGTGGCCCGTCGCCAGATTTCGACCGCAGCGAAACGTGATCCAGTAGTCCTCCCAGACGTGTTGGGTGTAGATCGCAAACACCAAGCCAAAGAGGAATACCGCTCCCCCGACCATCACGGCAGGTCTGATTGCCGCCGTTCGCATGGAGCAGGAAGATAGCCCGCCCGGTTCGGTGGTCAGTGTCGGCATGGCCAGTTCATTTTGGGGACGATAGCACCAATCACAAATCGCCGACAAGCACGGACATCGCCCGGCAATCCCCGCGCTCCAAGCCGCAATTGCCCTTCACGCCAGCAGCAAAATCGCCATCACCTTCGCAAAGCAATTCTCCGGGCGCAGAATCATAGAAACAGGACACAGGGAGACGTGCGGCGAGTCAAAGGTAGAAGTTCCGGGCGACAGGGAGTTCTTACCTTGACGCACACAATCGTCGCGGGTTGCTGGTGGTTTGCGTGAAGGTGGGACGGTTTGAGAGCGAGGCAGGTTGGTGTCGGATAAAGGACAGCAGGTTGGCGGAGTTCGGTGCGTAGAAAACAACTCATTGATCTACAGGTGAATACGTCAATTTCAGAGCTAGCAGGTCGGCTGCAATACGGTGACGAGGGTTCTGAGTTTGTCCATCCCCAACGGAGGGAGGGCGAAGCCCGACCGCAGACCGGGATGGAGTTGGTTGGGCCGCAAACCGCGCTGGACTCTGACAGCCCACGCCGTCAGCGAAGATTCCCCATTTGCGTCAGATCGGCGGGGTCTACAATCACGCGGAAGAAGGGGTGAAATGGAGGGGCCACGTGATGGCCGAAAGAGTTCGGCCAAACGTGGGCTTCACCAACGCGGGTTGCGCCCACATGATGGCCGAGAGGATGCGGGCAAGCCACGCCGGAGGCGGGTAAACCGAAAATGGCGGTCGTGGGAGCCGTCATGCAAACTTCTCCACCAAGCCTACGGCGTCCTCAAACACGCCACCCCATTCAATCCCAATCTGGAGTTCACCCCTTGACAACCAAGACGGTATCTACAGCGGACAGGACGGCGGGGCGAGCGGCACGGCGGCAGAACGCCGTGGCTACAGTACGGCCGGCCACACGGCGATTCACCCCGACTGCCGCTGTTGGGGCAGGGAACGCCGTGGCTGCGGCTTTCGGCTTTGGACGGTTTGCGGACCTTGCGGATTGAGGTTCCGAGGGGGCGCACTTAGTGTGGAGCTTGCAGTCGCGCGAGCGCGTTCTGCGCTTGGGTGAAATCGGGCTTGATCCGTAGTGCCTGCTTGTAGTGCTGGATTGCCTCCGGCACTCGCCCCGCTTTCTCCAGGGCGTTCCCCAGGTTGTAGTGCGCGTCGGCAAAATCGGGCTTGATTCGCAGTGCCTGCTCGTAATGCCGGATGGCCTCCTGTACCCGGCCTGCTTGCTCCAAGGCGACCCCCAGGTTGTTGTGCGCCTCGGCGAGATCGGGTTTGATCCGTAGCGCCTGCTCGTAGTGGGCGATGGCATCGCTGACCTTCCCCTCCTGCAACAGGACATTTCCCAGATTGTCGTGCGCCTCGGCATAATCGGGATTGATCCGTATCGCTTGCTCCAAATGCTCTACCGCGTCTTGGCCCTTGCCCCCCTTCCGCAAGGCATTCCCCAGATTGTAGTGCGCATCGGCGTAATCGGGTTTGAGACGCAGGGCCTGCTCGTAGTGGGCGATGGCTTCCTCGATCCTACCCGCCTGCCCCAAAGCGACCCCCAGACTGTAGTGCGCCCGTGGGTTGTTCGGACACTTGGCCACGGTGTCTTGCCAGATGGCGACGACTGAGATGTAATCGCGGTTGCGTTGGATGGTAAGAACGGCCAGTGCAACCACCGCGAATCCGCAGGCCGCCCATCCGAGAACGGAGCCTGATTGGTTGCTGAGAAGCCTTTTCCCGAGCACAAACGCGACGACGACCACGCCTGTCACGACTGCCGCCAGCGGCAGGTACATGCGGTGTTCCGCAATCGGGTCTGCAATCGGTATGAAGCTGGAGGTTGGGGCCAAGATCAGGAAGAGCCACGCGCCGAGAAATCCCAGCACCGGCTTGCGATTCCAAGCCCAGACGGCTCCCGCCAGCAAGGCGGCCACAACCATCAGATCCGGCAACGCATCTCCTGCCCTCACCATTTCTTGCCAGTGGTACCCCCAACCGTAGTCCAAGGATAACGGACGAGGCCAGAACGCGAGGCGCAGATAACGCAGAATCGCCATCGACTGTATCAGCGCATACTGGAGCGGTGGAATGCCCTTGAACTCAAACCCGGCGCTTGTCTTCCATTCTGGCGCGTTCGCCAGCAGTAGCGGAAGCAACAGCCACGAGGCAGCCAAACCAGCGTATAGCCAACCCCGCCGTTGCATGGCGTCGCGCCACGATTTCGCCAGGAATGCGCAGTCATAGAGGAGCGTGAGCAAGGGCGCCGTGACCATCACGGGCTTACAGGCCATTCCCAGCGCACAACTGACCACGGCGCCGATCTTCCACAAATTCTCTCGCGACTGGTCGTCGCTGTGAATGACGCAGTACAGCGTCAGCAAATAGAACAAGCTCATCAGCGACTCGCCCCGCTGGATCGTAAAGGTCACACTTTCCGTTTGCAGCGGATGCACCAACCAGATCAACGTGATCGCTCCCGCAAGCGACGATGCGGCCCGGCCGAACGCGGACCGCAGGGTTTCCGAAAGCAATGTCCGCCGCACCACGGCGTACAAGGTCAGCCCTGCGAGGATGTGAACGACCACATTGAACAAGTGGTACCCCCATGGGTTCATCCCACCCAGCGCGTGGTTCACCGCGAGAGACAGATCCACGACAGGTCGCGAGCTGTGGCTCAGGACATCCCCGGGCGGCCACAGGTGGCGAATATGGGGATTCCCCGAGATGTGGGATATGTCGTCAAAAACGAACGGCCCAAAGAAGCTGTTGTGATACGCCCAGATGCCAGCGGCGATGATCAACACGGGGATGAACGGACGCAGTTTCAACAGTCCACGAGTTTATCCGAGCTGGCCACGCCCGACCAGCCCCGACTTCGGAAGTCGGGGCCAGTCTTTACTGATCTACGCGCTACCCGCTTTGAACGATTTGCAGGCCCCACCGCATCTGGAATTGTGGGCTTCGACGGCCCCACCTCTTCAGCAGAGGTTCGCCATTTGCGTCGGGTCGGCAGGGTCTGCAATCTCACTGCCTTGACTGCGCGATGAGTGACTCTTCCCGGGCGTGATGCTCTATTGGGGCGATACCGGGGACTGAGCCGATTATGGCGAGGTCGAGGCTCCCACGAACTTGCCGTCTTTCCACAATCCGTCTTCGACCTTGCCGTCTGGGTGGGTCATCTTGCCATTCCCGTTCATCTTCCCGGCAAGAAACTGACCCTGGTACTTGCGACCGTCAGCGTACGTGAGAGTCCCCTGCCCGTCGTACTGGCCGTTCTTGAACTCTCCCACGTACTGGCCATCGGGCCACGTCATCGTCCCTTGTCCATTCGGCCTGTCATCTATAAACGCGCCCTCGTATTTGAATCCATCGGGCTTCGTGTACGTCCCCTGGCCATTCCATCTGCCAAGCTTGAAATCCCCAACGTACTTCGACCCATCTCGAAACGCCAGCGTCCCCTGGCCATCGAACTGGCCCTCCTTCCACTGTCCCGCGTACTTGAACCCCCCTGGCAATGTTGCCATCCCCTGGCCGTTGAACTGGCCGTCCTGAAACCCTCCGACGTAGGTGCGACCATCTGGAAACATCAGCGTCCCCTGGCCATTGCGTTCGCCATCCTTCCATTCTCCCACGTACTTGCGTCCATCGGAAAACGTAAAGGTTCCCTGACCGCTGCGTTTGCCATCCTTGAACTCTCCCAGGTAGGTCGCTCCATCTGGACACGTGTATGTCCCTTGACCATTCTCCTTGCCGTCCTTGAATTCGCCGACATACTTGCATTTATCTGGCCACGTCTTGGTCCCTTGTCCATTCGGTTGCCCGTCCTTCATCTCTCCCACGTACTTCGTTCCGTCTGGCAGCGTGCTCGGCTCTTGAGCGCCACAAGGAAATACGCACAGGAATGGGATGAGGGTTGTTGCCACAAGAAAGCGTCTCAATTGCTTCATGGTCGGCTCCTGGTCGGACTGGTTGTCCCTGCCGCTTCTACCACCGCCATGGATTTGCTTCAAGCCTGCTGATGTTCCGCGGGTGGTGGTTGTCGGCAGCCATGGCTTATAGCGTCGGTGGTCCACTGCGAACGAGGATCTCGTTCTCGCGCCGCTAGACGACCGGTTCTGACAGTGCGGAATGAGGGAGTGAAATGTGCGGCTTCGGCTCGGCTTGCGTCGCCGGCACATACAAGGCGCGTCTGGCTCCGCCAGTGCTATGCTCGGCTTACTGGCCAGCTGGCAGTCGCGCCAGCGCATTTCGCGCCTCGGCAAAATCGGGGTTGATCCGTAGTGCCTGCTTGTAGTGCTGGATTGCCTCCGGCACTCGACCCGCTTTCTCCAGAGCGATCCCCAGATTGTAGTGCGCGTCGACAAGATCGGGTTGGATCCGCACCGCCTGCTCCCAATGACTGATCGCCTCCTGCAGCCTGCCTGCCTGAATCAAGGCGTTCCCCAGGTTGTAGTGTGCCTCAGCGTCATCGGGCTTGATCCGCAGCGCCTGCTCCCAATGCTCGATCGCTTCCGGAATCCTGCCTTGTCCCATCAAGGCGTTCCCCAGGTTGTTGTGCGCCTCGGCAAAATCGGGCTTGAGACGCAGCGCTTGCTCCCAATGACTGATCGCCTCCTGCCGCCTGCCTACCCGCTCCAAGGCGAGCCCCAGGTTGTAGTGCGCCTCGGCAAAATCGGGCTTGATGCGCAGCGCTTGCTCGTAGTGTTCGGTCGCCTCCTGAATCCTGCCCGATTGTAGCATTGCGGTTCCTAGGTTGATGTGCGCATCGACAAAATCGGGCTTGATCCGCAGCGCTTGCTCCCAATGACTGATCGCCTCCTGCGGCCTGCCTTGTCCCATCAAGGCGAGCCCCAGGTTGTAGTGCGCCTCGGCGTAATCGGGGTTGATCCGCAACGCCTGCTCGTAGTGCCCAATCGCCTCCTGCACCCGGCCTGCTTGCTTCAAGGCGACCCCCAAATTGTTGTGCGCCTCGGCGTAA
>JBEKUF010000046.1:0-20901 GCA_049515295.1 Verrucomicrobiia bacterium
GGGGATGTGTTTGTGTCGGACTGGTACGGGAGCGAGGGGGGCGGTGGGAGTGGGGGGTACGGCACTATCTATAAAATCACGCCCGGCGGAGTGCAAAGCACCTTCGCCTCCGGGCTGGACTTCCCGGAAGGGCTGGCCATTGACAGCGCCGGCAATGTGTTTGTGTCCGCCATGGTCGACAACAGCATTTACAAAATTACGCCTGCAGGAACGCTCAGCACCTTCGCCTCCGGGTTGGATGGGCCTTATGGGCTGGCCTTTGACAACTCGGGCAACTTGTTCGAGGCGGATCAGGGAAGCGGCAACATCTATGAATTCACGTCGAACGGAGGGTCAACCACCTTTGCCTCCGGGCTGAACGAGCCTTGGGGACTGGCCGTCCAGCCCGTGCCCGAGCCTTCCACATGGGCGATGGTTGGGATTGGGGTCATTGCGCTGCTGGCCCCGATCAGATCGGGGCTGGGTGTGCGGCGTCGCCGTCAATCGTAGGACGGAAAGGAGCCTTATGAAACGCACTGTTCGCTGCTTCGCCATCGCACTGGCCAGCCTTCTGTCTGGGGCACCGGCGCAGGGGCAAAATCTGTTTGTCACGGATTCCGGGAGCGGCAATATCTACGAATTCACGCCGAGCGGAGCGCAAACCACGTTTGCCTCCGGGTTGAGTAATCCTTCTGCTTTGGCCTTTAACAGCGCGGGCGATCTGTTTGAGGCGGATTTCAGCGGCAACATCTACGAATTCACGCCGAGCGGAGCACGGACTACGTTTGCCACCGGGTTGGGTGGGGCGAATGATCTGGCCTTTGACAGTGCGGGCAATTTGTTTGTGGCGTGTGACGACACCGACTTCGAAGTCAACAGCGCCATCTATGAATTGACGCCCGCTGGAGCGAAAAGCACCTTTGCGTTTCCGTTGCGGTGGCCTGACGGATTGGCCTTTGACAGCGCGGGCAACCTGTTTGTGGCGGATTCGAGCGCAGGCAACATCTACAAATACACGCCGAGCGGAGTCGGGAGCACCTTTGCCTCTGGATTGGGGCCGGGAGGGTTAGCCTTTAATAGCGCGGGCGACCTGTTTGACGCGGATTACTGGAGCGGCAAAATCTATGAATTCACGCCGGGGGGGGTGCAAAGCACTTTTGCCTCCGGGTTGGGGGTTGGTGGCCCTAATCGACTGGCCTTTAATAGCGCGGGCGATCTGTTTGAGTCGAATGGCGGCAGCGGCAACATCTACGAATTCACGCCGGACGGAGGCAGCAGCACGTTTGCGTCCGGGTTGAATAATGCGGTTGGAATGGCCTTCCAGCCGGTGCCCGAGCCTTCCACGTGGGTGATGGTCGGCCTCGGGGCCATCGCGCTGCTGGGTGTGCGGAGTCGTCGTCAATGGTAGGACGGAAAGGAGCCTTATGAAAATCACCATTCACTGTTTGGCCATCGCAGTGGCCAGCCTTCTGTGTGCGGCCTTGGCGCAGGGGCAGAATTTGTTTGTGTCGGACTGGAATAACGGCAACATCTATGAATTCACACCGAACGGAGGGAGCAGCACCTTTGCCTCCGGATTCAGCCATCCTAATTGCCTGGCCTTTGACAGCTCAGGCAATCTGTTTGTCACCTGTGCAAACGACGGTGTGCAGGGCTACATCATAAAAATCGCGACGGACGGAGGGAAAAGTACTTTTGCCACCGGATTGGCAAGCCTGAATGAACTGGCCTTTGACAAAGCGGGCAATCTGTTTGTGACGGCCATCAACCTCTATGAATTCACACCGAACGGAGGCAGCAGCACCTTTGCCTCCGGGTTTAACCGGCCAGACGGGCTGACCTTTGACAGCGCAGGCAATTTGTTCGTGACGGACGCGGGAGCCGGCTGCATTTATGAATTCACAACAGGCGGAGGGAAAAGCACCTTTGCTTGCGGGTTGGCTCGCCCTGCTGGATTGGCCTTTGACAGCGCGGGCAATCTGTTTGACGCCGATTACGGTAGCGGCAATGTCTATAAATTCACAACAGGCGGAGTGAAGACCGTCTTCGCCTCCGGGTTGGGGGTCGGTAATGCCTGTCGACTGGCCTTTAACAGCGCGGGCAATCTGTTTTTGTCGGGTGGCAACAGTGGCAACATCTATGAGTACACGCCCAACGGAACGCCCAGCACATTTGCCACCGGGTTGAATGACCCGATTGGACTGACCATCCAGCCGGTGCCTTTGTCCACCTGCCCCAGTATCGTCGGAACGTGGACCGGACAGATGAACGTCGCCAATGCGTGGAGTGGTTACAGCACCGTGCCGCTGTCGGTTCGGGTGACCGACCAGTCCACAAATGGCTGCCTGATTCGGGGTTACCTCACCCAGGGCAACGTGAGCAACAGTTTCTCCAATATTCGCTTTGGATGGAACCCCTGGTTCCGAATGCCGTTCACGGGAGCCATCCCCGACGCTTCGACCGTGCTCCTCAACGTCAGTGGCGTTGGCTCCGGCAAAGCCTCCGCGATCCTGGACATGAGCCAGACCCCGCCCGTGCTGACGAAATTCGTCTATCAGCCAGACAATGGGGATACTCTCACGGGTGATCTGACACTGCAGCCATCTTCACCCTGACGGACACCCCGGTAGATTTGTGCCGGTCTGCCCACTCGAAACCGCGAGCTTCGCAAACCGTCCAGAGCGGGGGTCGTGTGCCGCCAGTTGCCAGAGCACGAGAGCCCAGCCCTTTCGGCCCAAGCCAACGCTTCGGGCTTCAGTCAGACGTTTGAAAGGGCTGGGTTAGCTCATCTTGACGATGACGCCTTGGAGGACATTGGCCACGTCCTCCAAGCGGTCGGTGATTTTTTCCATCGTCTCGTAAATCTCCTTCCACTTGATGAGCTCGATCGCGTTTTTCTCCGTGGCGAACAACTCGGCCAGCGCCGTGTGCAAGATGTCGTCGGCGGCATTCTCGACTTCGTGCACGATAATACAATCGCGCATGACCTGCTCATAGTTGCGGGAGGAGTGCATGCCGTGGACGGCCTCGGCCAGTTTTTCGCAGCCGCGGACAACCTGTTTGGCGAGATTGATCGAATGCTGCGTGGGTTTCTGGATGCCAAAGTAGGCCATGCGATTGGCGGCGGCATTGGTCAGGTCCACCACATCGTCAATGCGGAGGATCATCACGTGAATGTCTTCGCGGTCGAGCGGGGTGATGAAGGACTTGTTCAGTTGTTCCATCGTGCGATGGGCGACATCGTCGCAGGCGTGTTCGACGCTGTTCAGTTCGCGGGCAATGAGGTCGGCATCCGCGTAGTGTTCGGTCAGTTTCAGCAACAGCTTGGCGGCGCTGACCGCGTGGCTGGTTGCCTGGTCGAACGACTCGAAGAAGTTGTATTCGCGAGGTATCAATCGCTTCAGCATGGGCCATCTCCTGGTGACAATGGTGTAGCGGAACTGCTCGGAAATAGCAATAGATTGCCGGGCGTGTTTGAATCGCAGCTCCAGACGCGAACTACGGTCCTCGCCGACATCCATCGCCTCTCCGGTGGCGATTTGCACGCTTGACATATTCGCGCAGGCGAATATGTTGTCCACATATGAAGCGGAAACGTGTCCTGTTTCTCTGCACGGGCAACTCGTGCCGCAGTCAGATGGCCGAAGGATTTCTGCGTTCTCTGGGGGGTGATCCATTTGAAGCGTTCAGCGCGGGCGCCCAACCGTCCGGCTGGGTTCATCCCCTTGCCATTCGTGCGATGCAGGAACTCGGTATCGACATTTCCCATCACACGTCGAAATCCCTGGATGCATTCCATGGACAGAAGTTCGATTATTTGATCACGCTCTGCGACAACGCGCGGGAGGCCTGTCCGACGTACGCCGGGGCTGGGGAACGATTGCATTGGGGCTTCGATGATCCGGCGCACGGTCCAGGCGACGACGAACAAAAGATGGCCATGTTCCGCCGCGTGCGTGACGAAATCCGCCGTCGCATCGAACGATTCCTGGCGACCCACCATGAATGAATCGATTTCCCGCAGACTCTCGGTTCTCGACCGGTACCTGACGCTGTGGATCTTTCTCGCGATGGGAGTGGGTGTGGGGCTGGGATATTTCATCCCCGGCACCCCAACCTTCATCAATAGGTTTCAGGTCGGCACCACGAACGTCCCCATTGCCGTGGGCCTGATACTGATGATGTATCCGCCCCTGGCCAAGGTGAAGTACGAGGAACTCGGCGACGTGTTTCGCAACTGGAAGGTGCTCGGGCTGTCGTTGGTGCAGAACTGGGTGATTGGGCCGGTGCTGATGTTCGCGTTGGCGATCCTCTTTCTCCGCAACTACCCGGAATACATGGTCGGCCTGATCCTGATCGGGCTGGCCCGCTGCATCGCCATGGTCATCGTGTGGAACGAACTGGCCCAGGGCGACCGGGAATACTGTGCCGGCCTCGTCGCGTTCAACAGCGTGTTCCAAGTACTGTTCTACAGTTTATTCGCGTGGGTTTTCATCACCAAGCTGCCGCTGTTGTTCGGGCTCCATGGCAGCGTCGTCGATGTCAGCATGGCACAAATCGCCAAGAGCGTATTTGTCTATCTCGGCATTCCATTCCTGGCGGGCATCCTCACCCGGTTCACCATGCTCAACGCGAAGGGGCGCGAGTGGTACGAGCGGAAGTTCATTCCCAGAATCAGCCCGCTCACACTTATCGCGTTGCTGTTCACGATTCTGGTGATGTTCAGCCTCAAAGGCGACCGCATCGTCCGCATCTCGCTCGATGTACTGCGGATTGCCGTGCCGTTGCTGATCTACTTTGTCGTGATGTTCCTGGTCAGCTTTTACCTGGGCCGCATGGTCGGCGCGGATTACTCCAAGACCGCCACGCTGTCCTTCACCGCCGCGAGCAACAATTTCGAACTGGCGATCGCGGTGGCGGTGGCGGTGTTCGGCATCAATTCCGGCGTCGCCTTCGCGGCGGTGATCGGACCACTGGTGGAAGTGCCGGCCCTCATTGGTTTGGTCAACGTCGCTCTCTATTTTCAACGCCGGTATTTCGGACAACCTCTGAATCCGTTGCCCGTCATTCGAGAGGAAGCAGTATGATCAGGCCAAATCAGCTCTTCAAAGCCTTCGCCGATGAAACCCGTCTGCGCATTCTGAATCTGGTGGCTCAGCGTGAGCGGTGCGTGTGCGAGTTCCAGGAAATTCTGTGCGTGCCGCAGCCGACGATTTCGCGGCACCTGGCCTATTTGCGGCGTTCGGGACTGCTGGTGGCCCGTCGCGACAGCAAATGGATCCACTACTCGCTGGCCGAACCGAAATCGAGCGTCCACGAAGCGTTGCTGCGCTGCATCCGGAATTGTTTTTGCGACGTGGATTTCTTGAAGCGCGACCTGAAGCGAGACCGCCGGCCGTGCCGCGAGTCTAACAGAAGGTATTGTTTTTCGGCCTGAACGGCGCGATATTTATCACCAAATCGAGTAGACCATCTCCCAAACGGTCACGGGCCGCTGGCCCCGAACGCATTCGGGGTTGACTGTTGAGGGCGCGGTTGACGACAGAAGGAGAACGGATGAAGTCATCTTCCAAGAACCGGTACTGGCTGGGCTTCGACCTTGGCGGAACCAAGATGATGGCCACAGTCTTCGACAAGGACTTTAACATCGTCGCGTACCGCCGCAAGAAAACCAAGGACGGCAAGGGATCCAAGGGCGTGCTGGCGCGGATTGTCGAAACCATCGAGGAGGCGTTGCAAGCGGCCCACCTTGACCACAAGCGGCTGAGTGCGATTGGCATGGGCAGCCCCGGCTGGCTCGATCTGGACCGGGGCGTCGTGTTGTTGGCGCCGAATCTGGGTCTGCGCAACGTTCCCTTGAAGAAGGAACTGACCAAGGATTTCGGTTGCCCGGTGGTCGTCGCCAATGACGTGGACGCCGGCACGTATGGCGAGTATCGGTTTGGCGCCGGCCAGGGCGTGCGCTGCCTGCTGGGCGTGTTCCTTGGCACCGGCATCGGCGGCGGCCTGGTGTACGAGGGCAAACTGTTTCGTGGACGAATCGGGTCGTGCCTGGAAATCGGCCACATTCATATGCAACCGAAGGGCCGATTGTGCGGCTGCGGTCGGCGCGGTTGCCTGGAAACCGTCGCCAGCCGCCTGGCGATCGCCGCCGAAGCGGGCGCCGCCGCCTACCGCGGCGAAGCCCCGCACCTGCTGGAACTGGCGGGAACCGACGTGGCGGCCATCCGTAGCGGTGTGCTGGCTTCGGCGATCAAGGCTGGCGACCACGTGGTGGAGGAGATTGTCGGTCATTCCACGAAGGACCTGGGAATCGCCATCGGCAGCGTGGTGAATCTTCTGGCCCCCGATATGGTCGTGCTGGGGGGCGGGCTGGTGGAAGCCATGCCGGCTCTGTACGTCCAACAGGTGCGGGCGGCGATCAAGAAGCAGGCATTGCGTCCGTACACAAAATCGCTGAAAGTGGTCATGGCGAAGCTCGGTGACGATGCCGTGGTCATGGGTGCCGCCGCGCTCGCCGCGGATTACGTCGGCCAGCGGAATTGAATTCGATCATGTCGGATCCAACAAGCAAGACACCCACGCCCGAGACAACGCCACGGGTCAGCCCCGGCACGCGGCCGGTCGCGGTGATCGACATTGGGGCCAGCGCCATCCGGTTGCGCATTGCCGAGATCGGCCCCAATGCGGAGGTCCGCAATCTCGACTCGCTGCAACAAGCGGTACGTCTGGGCAAAGACACGTTCAGCACCGGGCGTATCCAGGCGTCGACCATCGAGGATTGCATCAAGGTGTTGCTGGGTTTTCGCCGCGTGATGGCCGAGTACGGGATTACCCGCGACGATCAGATTCGCGCGGTCGCCACCAGCGCTGTGCGCGAGGCCGAGAACCGCTATGCGTTCGTGGATCGGATTTACATGTCGACGCAGATCAACGTCGAAGTCATCGAAGGCACCGAAGAGAATCGTCTGACCTATATCGCCGTCCAGGATGTGCTCAAGCAGGATGACCTGTTAAAGAACGCTGATGCGATCATTGTGGATGTCGGCGGCGGCAGCACGGAACTGGTGTTGATCCAAAAGGGCAGCGTCACCTTTGCCAACACGTACCGGCTCGGCTCGCTGCGGATGCGCGAGTCCCTGGAGACATTTCGCGCCCCGGCCGATCGGGTGCGCACGATACTGGACCAGCACATTCACCGCGTGGTGGACCAGCTCTACCGCAACGTGCCCGTCGACAAGGTGAAATATATGGTGGCGATTTCCGGGGACGCGCAATTTGCCGCCTCGATGCTTTCGGCGGAATGGGCCGAGTCGCGGCTGAGTTCGGTCGACGTGAAGACGTTCTCCGCGCTGACGGAGCAACTCGTGCCCACTCCCGTGGACGATCTGGTGCGGAAGTACCGGATTCCGTACCAGGAGGCGGAGACGGTCGGCCCGGCGCTGCTGGCGTACTCGCATCTGGCGGAAGTGTTCCACGTGAAGCAGATTCTGGTTCCGAAAACGAGCCTGCGGGAAGGGTTGTTGAAGGAAATCGCCGCCGGCGGCACGTGGACCGAGAGTTTTTCCGAACAGGCGGTTCAGTCCGCGCTGGCCCTGGGCGAAAAATACTCGTTCGACGAGAAACATTCCCAACAGGTCGCCGAACTGAGCGTGCGGCTGTTTCGCGAATTGCAGGCCGAGCATCGGCTCGACAAGCGTTTTGAATTGCTGCTGAAGATCGCCGCACTGCTGCACGAGGTGGGAATGTTCATCGGCGACCGCAGCCATCACAAACACTCGATGTACATCATCCTAAACAGCGAGTTGTTCGGGCTGACGCGAAAGGACATTTCCCTGATCGCTCTCGTCGCCCGCTACCACCGCCGCGCCACGCCGCGGCCGTATCACGAGGAATACACGTCGCTGGACCGCGACAGCCGCATCGCGGTGGCGAAGATGGCGGCCATCCTGCGTGTGGCCGACGCCCTGGACCGCGACCACATGCAACAGGTGCGGGCCATGACGTTTACCCGCGAGCCCGGCCAGTTCGTCATCTCCATCGGCGACGCCGCCGATCTGACGCTGGAGCGACTCGCCCTCAAAGAAAAAGGCAATCTGTTTGAAGAAGTGTTTGGGATGAAGGCCGTCGTCCGCAACGCGGAACCAACGCAGGGGCTGGTGTCGGATGGGTAAAACCCGCGATTTGTTTCTGAACCGCGAACTGAGCTGGTTGGAATTCAACCGCCGCGTGCTGGAGGAAGCCACCGACGCGACCGTGCCGCTGCTGGAGCGCTTAAAGTTTCTGTCCATTACGAGCTCGAACCTCGACGAGTTCTTCATGGTGCGGGTGGGCGGGCTGCAACAATTGTTCGACGAGGGCAAGAATGTGTTCGATCCCGCCGGCATGACGACCCGCGAGCAACTTGTGGAGATCAGCCGGCAGGCGCGGGCTCTCGTGGCCGAGGAATACGCCTGTTTTTTGCAGGACATCGAACCGAAACTGGCGCATGCCGGGATTCGGCGTCTGCGGACGGACCAGATCGGGCCCGAGTACGTCGAGTATCTGGAGCGGTTGTTCGACCGCGAGATTTACCCGATTATCACCCCACGCGCCGTCGGATCGGCCGCCGATTTCGTCTCCCTGACGGGGCTGGGTCTCGATCTTCTCATGCGTCTCAAGCCTCTCAAGGCCAGCTCGCGCAAACCCCGGTTCGCCATCGTCACGCTGCCGAAACGTCTGAGCCGGTTCATCACCGTGCCCGTCCAGCAAGAGGGCTACGACTACACGCTGCTGGAGGACGTCGTTTCCCTGTTTAAAGAATCGCTGTTTCCCGGCGAATCGGTTGTCGAGTGCGTGCCGTTCCGCCTCACGCGCAACGCCGACCTGATTCTCCGGGAAGATCTGGCGGGCGATCTGTTGTCCCAACTGCGCGAGGCGCTCGACGCCCGCAAGCGCAGCGGCTGCGTGCGGTTGGAAGTTGGTGAGAACATCTCCACGGATTCGCTGTCGTTTCTGAAGCGCGCCCTCGAGGTCACCGACGATCAAATCTATGCGATTCCCGGCCCGCTCGACCTGGCGGCCTACCGTGAGATTGCGGGGCGAGTCGGCCACGAGCGGCTGAATTACGAACCGTGGCCGGCGCAGGCGTCGCCGTGCGTTGCCCCGGGCGAATCGATGTTTGATGCCATCAGCCGCCGCGACATCCTGCTGCATCACCCCTACGAAAGCTTCGAGCCGGTCGTCCGTCTGGTGGAACAGGCGGCAGACGATCCGGATGTCCTGGCGATCAAACAGATTCTGTACCGCACCAGCGGCAACAGCCCGATCGTCGCGGCCCTGGCGCGCGCGGCCAACAAGGGCAAGCACGTCACGGCGGTGGTCGAACTGAAAGCGCGGTTCGACGAGGCGCGAAACATCGATTGGGCGGAAGCGCTGGAGTTGTCGGGCGTACAGATTATTTACGGCCTGCGGCGGCTGAAGGTGCACGCCAAAATTTGCATCATCGTCCGCCGCGAAGCCGCGGGGATTCGCCGCTACGTCCACTTCGGCACGGGCAACTACAACGAGGTCACCGCGCGGCTCTACAGCGACGTGAGCCTGATGACCTGCCACGAGGATTTCGGGGCGGACGCCACGCAGTTTTTCAACACGATTACCGCGTACTCGCAACCGATCAAGTACCGGCGGATCGAAGCCGCGCCGCTGGGGCTGCGGGCGCGGTTGTTGGCGCTGATCGAGAGCGAAACGCAACGTTGCAAGCAGGGCCAGACCGGGCACATCATGGCCAAGCTGAATTCGCTGGTGGACGCCGATGTCATCCAGGCGTTGTACACCGCGTCGCAGCAGGGCGTGAAAATCCAGCTCAACGTGCGGGGCATCTGTTGCCTCCGGCCCGGTGTGGCGCGGCTGAGCGAGAACATCGAGGTGGTCAGCATCGTCGACCGGTTCCTCGAACACGGTCGGCTTCTCTACTTTCATCACGGCGGCTCGCCGCTGGTGTTCATTTCCAGCGCGGACTGGATGCCGCGCAACCTGGACCGGCGGGTCGAGTTGCTCGTGCCGGTCGAGGACGCCGCCTGCCAGGCGCGGCTGATTTCGATTCTGAAGACGACGTTCCAGGACAACGTGAAATCGCGGCGGCTGTTGGCCGACGGGCGTCATCAACGACCCCAGTTATCGGGCGGAGCGAAGGCGGTGCGCTCCCAGCAGGTGTTCTTCGATCAGGCGCGTGACGCCGCCAAACAGGCCGAGCAAGACCGTTACCAAACGTTCGCGCCACAATGGCCGGCGCCCAAGCCGTCCACCGGTTGATATGCCCCTGCCCCAGCGCCGAACGGGTCGATTGACCATCGACGAACTGTGCGCGGCCTACGACAACGAGGACGTGCACACGGAGCGCGTGACCGCGCTGGCGCTGCAGTTGTTCGACCACACCCGCGCGGCACTCGATCTGCCCGCCAGCGGACGACACTTGCTGGAAGCCGCCGGCCGATTGCACGACGTCGGTTACAGCGTCGATCCCATCCATCACATGCAAGCCGGCGCGGAAATCGTGTGGGGAGAAGGGATCAAGGGATTCACCCAATCCGAGCGGGAACAGGTCGCGCAAATCATGTTGCGCCATTCGGGCAACGTCAGTCTGAGCAGCGCCCCGAAACGCGTGTTGCAACTGGCGGCGTTTTTGCGAATCGCCGACGGATTGGATTACAGCCACGCGCAGACGGCGAAGATCGCCAGCATCCGCCGCGTCCGGCGGACCATCCGCGTCGCGGTGCGGAGTGGGGCGTTTCCGCAATGTCTGGCGCGAGCGGACCGCAAGGCCGATCTCTGGCGCACCGTGTTCCCGTATGACATCCAATTCGTGGCCGCGCCCGGTGAGAAAGGCGGCCATGATCCGCTGGTGCGCGCCGATACGCCCGTGATCGAGGCGGCGCGGCGTTTGTTGTGGATCCAGTTCAAGACGATACTGGCCAATGTGGACGCGGCGGTGGCGGGCGAGACGAGCGAGCCGGTGCATGATGTGCGGGTGGCCATGCGGCGTCTGCGGGCGCTGGTCCGTGTGTTTCGCAACTATCTGCCCGACGGGCCGCGGCAGGACATGGAGGATATGCTGGCGGAAATCGGCGCGGAACTCGGCCCGGTCCGCGACCTTGACGAATGGGTGCGGTTGTTGGAATCCGCGCCGGTTCGCGCGGCGGTCAACCGGAGCCGGCTGTTTCCGGCGTACCTGCGTCATCACCAGCAACAACGCCAGCTCGTCCGCGCGACGGTGCGCCGCTGTCTGCGCGGTCCACATTTTGCCAGCCAGCGGCTCAAGATCAATCGGCTGCTGCGGGAAGAGCTGCCGCGTCTGGCGAAGACCGAGCCGCCCGGTTCCCTGCCAAAGCTGGCCGCGAAGCAACTGGACAAGGCGATGCGTCGGGTCGTCAAAGACGAGCATTTGCGTCATTCGCGTTCCCCGCGAAAGCTACACCGATTGAGAATCAGCTTCCGCAAAGCGCGGTATCTGGCGGAGTTTTTCGGGCCGGTGCTTGGCATGGACACGGTCCGGCTGGCGAAACGTCTGCATCGCGTCGAGCGGGTGCTGGGACGGATTCACGACATCGATCTGGGAATGGAACATTTGACGCGGGAAGGTCCACTTCCCCCGCGGGCCATTGCGGTGTATCTCCAACGTCAACGCGACCGGAATCTGGCGGCACTGGACAAAGAGTGGCGCCGGTTTGAAGCGGCGGGGCGGCGTTAACCGCGAATTGATCGCGTGACACCCGCGCCGGGCGAACGTGAGCTGCGCCGCGAATGCTTTTCCCGCGATATATCGCCTGGCGATATATCATGGCGAGGGAAAACGGGAGGGGGCCACATACGGCGGTTTGAGGGCGGAAGTGATGATACCTTAGATATTAAGGTATCATGTAATGGAACGGTTCAGGATTGGAGGGAGGCGAGGAGGGCGAACGCGAACTGCGCCGCGAACAAATCGGCGATTTGACGGCGGGGTGGAAGGGGATCGATTTGGGCTTGAAGAGTCGCAGGGCGAACGTGAGATGCGCTGCGAGTGCCTTTTCCATGATATATCCCCAGGAGATATATCATGACCAGCACAGGCGGACGCACGCTTGCCGGTCTGCGGAGGGTGGAAGGCAAACGCCTGACCTACAAGTTTGTTGACTGAGGGGATTCGGCTCCCCAACATTGCGATTATCTGGTAGAGGAGAGACAACCCCACAAACGGTGGGGCAGGAAGAGAAAGTGCAAAGGCGGTTGTGCTCATGGATGATGCACCGGGCTTCCCGCATGGACGACGAAAACGGACAACAACGGGCCAAAGGGCGCAAAGCCCGCTGAACCGAAAACCCGAGAGCACCAATTAAAGTGTGTATTTGGACTGGAATCTTTTCTCTGTCGAAATCCGTGACCACGACGCTACTAGCAGCGTCAGAATTGGCGCTGTTGCTATTTGGCTTCGTACTCGTCGCCGGTCTAGTGGGAGAATACTTCGGCGCTTCGCCCTTCGACTTAGCTCAGGACGGGCAGAAGCGCCGCTACACGAGGCAACGGCCCAAGCGGCCACGACGGGGCTTGGAGACGACGGCGCACCGCGTCGGGGGACCCCGAAAGGGCCACGTGTAACCACGTGAAACGTGGCAAGCGTGGTAAAATTCTGGGTGGAGGGCCGGGGCACAACGAGGCTTGACGCGACCGTGGAAGGCAGAATATCCTTGGCTTGGCAAATCGTGGTATGTGATGCGTTGTTACACAACCAGACTCCGCCTCCGGGGGGAGCCACGAAGGGAGAAGCCATGAATAAGTTCCGTTTCCGTCATTTGCGCGCCTGCCTGCGAACTTTCGTTGTGTTGTCGATCTGCTCCTGGACAATGTCCGTCCTGGCACAATCGGTCACGTGGGAGATTCTTCCATGGCCCAGCAACCAGAACTGGCCGGGGCCACGGGGCAGCCCGGCCACAACCAACGGCAACCAGATCGTCCTGACCGGGCGGGATGTGCTTTCCGTGCAGGCGTTCACTGGTCCACTGACCATCTCCTACGATGTGGTCCTACCGGCGAAAAGCACGAGCGATGGTGGGTTTGAATTGTTCTTTGTTCCGACGGGGGAGCCAATCGGCCTCCTTCCCAATCCCGACATCGAACTCCTGATGGCTGAGAGTCAGAGCGGGAACGACTACTTGCAGGTTCAAGATAATCAGGACACCAGTAGCCCGTGGGGCCCGGTTCCGTATCCAATCGCGGCAGGGACGACGTATCATGTCTTGGTCGACGTGGCGGCCAACGGTCAGGTCTCATGGGCGATCAACGGCGTGGATGTCGGGCTGGGCAACTCCGTGGTTGTGCCGTATGGCAACTTCCAAATACGACTCAGCAGTTGGCAACCGACTCAAGTCTGGCAGGTGAATAACTTTACAGTTACCGTGCCGTCGACCTGTCCGAATATCGTCGGAACCTGGAGCGGCCAGGTGAATGTCGCCGATTCCTGGAGGGGCTACCGCGAAACGGCACTTTCCCTCCAAGTGACCGACCAGAATACGAATGGTTGCTTGCTGCGGGGCCATCTCAATACCGGAACCGCCCACAACGGAGCACCTTGGGGCGGTTTCAGTCCCGGGGGCTTGTGGGGCCAAGTGCCGTTCACGGGCACGATTCTGGACACCACGGGTGTGGTTCTCAACTTCGGGATGTTCGGACAAGGTTCCGCGACCTTGGATATGACGCAAACTCCGCCCGTGATGAGGAAGTTCATCCTTTTGTCGACGGGCGGCGCGGCTAACGGAGAAACGGCGGTGGGCGACTTGACCGAGCAGACCTCTACCCCCTAGGCAAGAGTCGGCTGGCACGTGCGCGGATAGATTGTTTGGCCCGGGCTCTTGATTTACTCAGGGGCCCGGGCCTGCCTTGGCTCCGATTTGAGCAGCCGACCTTTTTTCGCGTGGGGTTACTTTATTGGGGGGTGGTTTTCCACCGCCCTCTCGACTCCTTTCCCCCGACCCTCGCGACTACGCGGATGGATCGTCCTGGTCTCCACAAGCTGGACTCCGCTCTTCCCCTTGCCCCCACCGTTAATATCAAGTTTTGGAATTGACAGCGGTATCGATTTGCGATATAGGTAAGGGCGGTAACATGAAACTCGAAGGTCGAAATCGGAGAGAGGTGCCGGAGTGCATGAGTTGCCGGGTGCCTCGGGGAAGAGCTTTAGGGGCACGGAAGGGGGGTGCGGCTCGCCGGGAGGCTCGCCCTCCAATGCGGCTACGGGACGGCGCGGTCGGGAGACCTGCGCCGAGCATGGGGCGGGGGGGGCACGAAAAAAGTGAAAATTGCAAAACGAACCCAAGTTTGTGCAAGCCGGCGTGGAAAAAGTCATTTTGGAAAGCCAAAAACGAACCCAAGTTCAGGGGGGCGGGCGACGCATAACAAGCATCCATCGGAGAACGACAGAGATTCTTCGCTTTGCTCAGAATGACATATTGCGGCCGTCAATGTTTCCCATGGATTCCGCGTTTGTGGAAGTTTTCGACAGGAGGTAGAGTGACGGTGTGAACCCGTTGGAGAAGATCGAAGATTGGCTGTGGGAATTGCCGGCGTCGTACAAGTCCGGGATGCGAGTGCCGGGCCGGATTTACGCGACGGAGGAAATGCTCGACCATATCGTGGGCGACAACTGCCTGGAACAGGTCGCCAACGTGGCGTTCCTGCCGGGCATCCAGAAATACTCGCTGGCGATGCCGGACATTCATTTGGGGTACGGCTTTCCCATTGGCGGCTGCTGCGCGACCGATCCCGACCGGGGCGGCGTGATTTCTCCGGGCGGGGTCGGTTACGACATCAATTGCGGGGTGCGCCTGATGCGGACCAACCTCAAACGCGAGGACGTGGCGCCAAAGATTCGGGAGTTGGTCGCCCAACTGTTCCGCGATATCCCGTGCGGGCTGGGACGCGGGAGCGATTTGAAACTGTCGCACGCCGACGAGCGGAAGTGCGTCCACCAGGGGGCGGACTGGGCGGTCGAACACGGGTTCGGCGAGGCGGAGGACCTGGAGTTTATTGAGGAGCGCGGAAGACTCGGAGAGGCTGAGCCGTCGAACATCACCGACCGCGCGTTGGAACGCGGGAAGGGCCAACTCGGTTCGCTTGGCAGCGGCAATCATTTTCTCGAAGTGCAAGTCGTGGACGAGATTTTTTTTGAGGACGCCGCCGAGGTGATGGGATTGTTTTTGGGTCAGGTCACGGTGGTGATTCATTGCGGCTCGCGCGGGTTTGGCTACCAGGTGTGCGACGATTATCTGAAGGTGCTGCGGGGCGCGCCCGGCAAGTATGGGATTGATCTGCCGGACCGGCAACTGGTGTGCGCGCCGGTGCGTTCGCCCGAAGGTCAGGAGTATCTGTCGTCGATGCGGTGCGCGGCGAATTACGCGTTCGCGAATCGCCAGGTGCTGATGACCAAGGCGGAGAAGGCGTTTTTGCACGCGCTACGAATTTCGCCGCGGGAATTGGGCATGAAGCTGGTGTACGACGTCCCGCACAACATTGCCAAGCTGGAACGGCACGAGGTGGATGGGTATGAGCGGACGGTGTGCGTCCATCGCAAGGGCGCGACGCGGGCGTTTCCGCCGGGCCATCCGATGATTCCGCAACGGTACCAGTCCATCGGGCAACCCGTGCTGGTGCCCGGCGACATGGGGCGGTATTCGTTTGTGCTGGTGGGCACCGATGGCGCCATGAAACAGACGTGGGGAACGGTTTGCCACGGCGCGGGACGAATGATGAGCCGCGCACAGGCGAAGAGGGAGGGGAGTTTTCAGGATTTGCAGCGGGAGTTGGACGAGCGCGGCGTGGTCATGATGGCCCAGGGACATGGGACGGCGGTGGAGGAAGCGCCGTGGGCGTACAAGGACGTGGAAAACGTGGTGGACGTCTGCCACAACGCCGGGCTGGCGCGGAAGGTGGCGCGGTTGCGGCCGATTGGGGTGGTGAAAGGATGAGGGGGCGGTGAATGAGTTGACAAGCCGCGCGCGCGCCGCCTAGTGTAAACGATTATGCTGACGGACAAAATTGCGGCGGACATGAAGGACGCCATGCGGGCCAAGGATGCGCTGCGGCTGTCGACGTTGCGCATGCTCAAGTCGGCGATCGAGTACCACAAGATCGCGAAGAAGCAGGAGAAATTGACGGATGCCGATGTGACGGGCGTGATCAAGAAGCAGATCAAACAGCGGCAGGACTCGATTGAGGGATTTGAGAAGGGCGGACGAGCGGATCTGGTCGAGAAGGAGAAGGCCGAGCTGGCGGTGTTGAAGTCGTATTTGCCCGAAGATCTTAGCCCGGCGCAGGTGGAAGAAGTCGTCAAAGCGACGATCGCGGAACTGGGAGCGACGACCAAGGCGGACATGGGCAAGGTCATGAAAGCCGTGCAGGAAAGGATCGCCGGCCGCGCGGACAATCGGCTCGTCAGCCAGTTGGTTTCCGCCAATCTCGCCTAGCGTCGCGCGGCACGCGCATGAACGAGCGCTCCGAGTCCGACAAAATCTGGCTGGATGGACTTCTCGTTGTCGCGCTGACGGTGGCGGCACATGTTCAGGGTTTGTGGGGTCAATTTGTGGAATGGGACGACACCACGCATATCACGCGCAATCTGGCGATTCGTTCCCTGAGCCTTCACAACTTGTGGGCGATGTTCACCCAACCAACGGCCAAGCTGTATTGTCCGCTGACGTGGCTGTCGTTCGCCATCGATTATCAGATTTGGGGCCGCGATCCGTTCGGGTATCACCTGACGAATCTTTTGTTGCACGTTGCCAACACGCTGCTGGTGCTGATCCTGGTGCGGAAAACCCTGCGGGGCCGGTTCGCGCACGCAACGACAGCTGCGTTGCTGACGGCGGTGATTTTCGGCGTTCACCCGCTGCACGTTGAATCTGTTGCGTGGGCCACCGAGCGCAAGGACGTGCTGTTTGTGTTCTTCTACCTGCTCGGACTGGTCAGCTACTTCCGCTGGTTGGATGGCCGCAAGGGTGTTGACTACGGAATCTGCTTCGGATTGTTTGTCGCGTCGGTGTTGTCAAAATCCACGGCGGTCACCTTCCCGGCCGTGCTCCTGCTCATCGACCACTTCCTCGCCAAGCGCAAGGCGTGGGAGGAAAAAATCCCGTTCTTTGCCGTCAGCCTGATCATTGCCGGGATTACGTTCGTGTGCCAGGCTAGCGGCCCGGGCGAAACGGTGGCAGCGCCGGAAATAATTCCGCTATGGGCGCGGGCCGGTCTGGTCGGATACTGTTCGCTGTTTTACATTTGGAAATTCTTCTGGCCGGTTCATCTGTCAGCGGTCTATCCAACATTCGACGACATGCATTGGAGCATTCCTGTCAGCCTCGGCTATTTCATGTCCTTCGTTCTCATTACCGTGTTGGCGTTCGCCACGCGCCGCCGTTGGCCCGTGGTTCTGCCGTCCTGGCTGTTCTATGTCATCACGCTCTCGCCAACCATCGGTTTGGTTCCTGTGGGCATCCACGTGGTTGCCGATCGGTATTCACATTTAGCGATCCTCGGATTGATGCTGCCGGTGAGCATGGCGGTCGCCCAAGCGGCTGGAGCGGCGCGGGGCGGCGGCGCACGGATCGTGTTGGGTGGAGCGATTGCCGCCGTTTTTGCGATCCTGACCGTGCTGGCCGTGCAGCGGACGGAAGCCTGGTCGAACACCGAGACGCTGTTCGTCAACGCGCTGCAGGAGAACCCTGATTGCCTGCCCGCCCACATCAACCTCACCGTCTGGTATACAAGCCTCAAGGAATTTGACCAGGCGATCCAACATGGTCAACGGGCCATTGAGATTGCGCCTGACGGGATTCCCGGCCGCAAGAACCTTGCGTACGCGTACATCAATCAAGGCAAGCCACGTGAGGCCATCAAGGTACTGCGTCCTCTGGCAGAGCATCACGTTGAAGACCCTGACGTGTGGAGGGCGCTCGCTGACTGCTTTGAAACGCTCGGCGACACGAATAACGCCGAACTGGCGCGAAAGAGTGAACGCAGGCTCGAAGGAAAATTCTGACGGAACGCGTTACTTCCTGACGGTGAACTCGAAGTCGACGACGGCGGCGTGGTTGCCGTTGAGCTTCACTTCCTGCGTCAAAACGCCGAGGACTTCATGCCACGCGTAGATCTTCTGCGTGCCGGGAGGCACATGGTGAATAACAAAACGCCCGTTTTCGTCGGTGAGCGCGGCCCACGGATGCGGCAGGACGGCGATGTACGCGGCCATCCATTCATGCCCGTTCGCGGAGGTCACGCGCAACAGCGTCGGTTCGCGAAAATTGGCCAGCTGATAGGTCTTTTCGTAACCGGCGTAGGGAGTCGCCGCCTTGAGCAATGTGCGGTGTTCGTCTGTTCCACTCATGGCCTCAATGCGCACGACGTGGAGGACGGAGTCGTTGTTTCGGAGAATCAAGGGCGCTCCGGTTCGGGCGATCTGGATCCGCGGGACAAATTCACAGTTACGCTGGTCAAGAACAACCGCATCGTTCGTCCCGGTGCTTGCGCTGCCCTGCACGGACCCCGCCAAATAAATGATCACGTCGCGCACGGCCTGGTTTGTGCCCAGGGCGAGCAATTTTGTCGGTCGTGGCTCCGTCCCGCACGCATCGAAATCCGCCTCGGGCTGAATCGTGGGGATGTTGGGGGCGGGGCCAAGCAGGCGAACAGTTCCCGAAATGACCCCTTCGCCATTCTCGGCGTGGACAATCATCGGGACCAGTATTACGAGCGCCGTCAGCGCCAACGATGTGATCGATCTAGGCGTGTCCATACCAATGATAGAGCATGAAATACACGATCACACCGGTCACCGACACATAAAGCCAGATCGGCAACGTCCAGCGGGCGATGGCCCGGTGCTGATCAAACCGCTCCCGTAACGCTCGGGACAACGTCACCGGCACCAGATAGAGAGCCACGACGATCGCGAGCAGCGTATGGGTCAGCAGGACCGCAAAATACACCGGTCTGGCGAATCCCTGTCCCGGGAAAGGTTTATGGCCCGCATGAGCGTGATATGTCAGATACGAAACCAGGAACATGGCCGAGACCGTCACAGCGACCAGCATGCAAATCCGATGCGCGGCCACCCGTTTCCGGCGGATGCACCCATAACCCAGCGCAAGAAACACAGCGCTCGTCGCGTTCAGCGTGGCATTCACCGTGGGCAATTCCGACACGCTGATCATGATCGCTCCGCCAACACCCGTCGCGCGTCACGAACCAGCTTCTGCATTTCGATCTCGTCCGTACTGTCGTAGTAGCCGCGAATCGCCCCATGCCGATCCACCAACACCAGCTTGGTGCTATGAAGAATCGGCATCTCCTTGGCGGGGTCTCCCTCCTGCGCCGCCAGCCGGAACCCGTCGATCGACAAATGGTAAATCTGCTTCTTGTCGCCAGTGAGAAAGGACCAGCGACTTCGATCCGCGCCGAAAGTGCGGGCGTATTCCGTCAGCACCTTGGGCGTGTCCCAGTCTGGATCGACCGAAAAGCTCACGAGGCGCAAATCGTCACGGGCCGGCAGGTTCGGCAGCAGTTGCACCTCATGATGCATGAGCAGCGGGCACGCCTCCGCACAACGGGTGAACAGAAAACTGGCAATCCACACTTTGCCAAGCAGGTCCCCGCGGCGCACTGTGGTCCCGTTCGCCTCCGTCAACGAGAATTCCGGCACCCAACCCATCACTGGAACCTCCATCGCCAAGGCCGTCGTGGGTGCGCCGCGTATGACAATCAAGAGGATCGATCCCACGACGATGGCGAACGTGCTGGCCACACCGATATTCAAAATGGTTTTCACTTTCATTGCAAATCTCCCCGCGTCGTGCGCTGTGCCGCCCAGAGCGACAACACAAACATACCCGCCGCGAACACCGTTGTTGCAGCCAAATCGGCCATCGCGCCAGGATGTGGCCGCGACCAGTACAATCCATCTCGCAAAGCCGCCACTCCGTAGCTAAGCGGATTGATCTTCATGACCCATCCTAGCAACAAGGGCGTGCCTTGCGGAGGAAATACAGCGCCCGAGAGCAGCCATAGTGGGATCAGGAATAGATTCATGATCGCGTGGAACCCTTGCGTTGAACTCATCTGCCAGGCGATGAAAAACCCCAATCCCGTCAACGCAAACGAAACGAGGAACATGACGACCGCCAGCCAAATCGACGATTCTACAGTCAGGTGCAGGCCCGACAGCGGGGCCAACACAAGGAATATTGCTCCCTGTACAAACGCGAGCGTCGTACCTCCAAGGATCTTTCCCAACACGATGGCCAACCGTCCCACAGGTGCCACCAGCACCGCCTGCAAAAAACCTTCGCGACGGTCTTCGATGACCGAAATGGTTGAAAAGATCGCGGTGAACAACAGTATCATTGCCAATGTGCCTGCAAAAAAGTATTCCAAATAACCATGTCCCTCCGGTGCGCCCGGAGTCTTGAACGATTTCCCCAAACCGAATCCGAGTAGTAACCAGAACACAATCGGCGTCAACAATGCGCCGACCACACGGTCGCGTTGACGGAAGAACCGCACCATCTCGCGCCACCAGAGAGTCAATGCAGGGAGAGCAAAGTAGTTGTTCTGCGAATCGCTCACGCGTCATCTCCTTCAAACCGATGCCCCGTCAAATGGATGAACACGTCTTCAAGAGTCGGCTTGTGAACGCTGATGGCGTCGATCTGCCCCGGAAAGGCTTCGACCAGATCTGTGATGAACTTGTGGCCATTGGCCCGCTCGATGCGTACACTCCCATCCAATACGCGCGCCTCGATCCCGAAACGTCTGGCAATTTGTTCGGCCAGGGACTGCGGCTGACCGGTCTCGACCGAAATCACGTCTCCACCGATCTTCTCCTTCAACTGCCGCGGCGTGTTGAGCGCGACGAGCCGACCG